>BPJZ01000001.1 GCA_026004875.1 Candidatus Poribacteria bacterium
CGCCCGTTGATAGCCTACCTATGAGGGATTGAAACCATCTTCTTAATGAACGGCCTGTTTGTCAACGCCGCGTTGATAGCCTACCTATGAGGGATTGAAACGGGGTGTCCGAGAGGGGATTGATGATGCCCGTTATCTGGAGCTGCTTCGACGCAAGCGTCCCGATCGAGTCGAAGCGCTCCTTGGGGACATCCCCCCTTACAGCTTTCGGATTGAGGAGTATTGGACTCGCGAGACGGTGTGAGCTTTGACGCCTGGCGCTGGCAGGTGGCGCGAGAAATTCTCAGAGTGGAAGACGAACCCGCCCGCTGAGTTGAGTACCTTCCCATTGCGCTTGAGGGCGCAAGTAGATAGCCTCTCTAATAGAGAAAACCGATGGATAAGGAGGTTCCAAAATGGGAGTCATCCAGAAGGTCGCTTCCCTAGGAGCAGGACTTGCTTTAGCTGGAGGGTTGAACCTCTTGGCAGTCGGTCAGCAGTTTGTAACCGACGGATTAGTCGGTTACTGGAGCATGGACGCGGTTGTCGGGGATCTTCTGTCGAAGACGCCGTCGGCGAACACCACGGAACGATCGTGGACGGAGCGCTTGCGATCGCCCAGGGAAAAATTGGAAACGCCCTCCAGTTCGACGGAAGTGGAGTGCACATCAGAGTTGCCGACCCGGAGGCGTTCGTCGCCAACGCAGATTTCACTTGGTGTGCCTGGATTAACACCTCGAACCCTGGAGGGGGTATTCTTGCCAAGACCTCACCGGATCCCGGGTCCGACGTTCAGGGCGCCAAAACGCTCTTTCTTGACGGAGGGCTTCTCGTCTTCGACGTCGGGTGGGTAGGAGCCGTAGAAGGGGTCACTCCCGTAGCCGACGGGAGATGGCATTATGTTTCAGTGACCGTCACGCTGGGAGGTGCCGCAGACACCATTCAGTTTTACGTAGATGGGGCCCTGGACGCTCAAGGTCAACTTAATGTAGATCAATTCCCCGAGGAAGGATTCCCCATTCATATCGGTCTGGACCCTCGAGTTCCTGGCGAACCGATCTCAGTTCCGTTCACCGGTCTTATCGATGAAGTCGCCATTTACGATCGGGCGCTCTCGGAGAACGAGATCGCCAACAATGCGGCTTCGACCGCAGGGCCGGCCTTGGCAGTAGGCCCCAAGGAAAGTTGGCAACCGTGTGGGCTCGGTGGAAAGCGTACTAGCCCAGGATCCACACGTGTCCAGGTGTGGACGCACCTGGACACGTGTGGCGCACTTGAGGGTCGGGTTGCGATATGGGACGAGCGCACGGTTAAACATCCGTCGGATTCCCCCATCGACCAACTGGGCGATCCAACGCCTTAGAAGTTGGTCCCCTCCGGGGAAGTATGCGGTTCTTCGCACTCGATCTTGGGTAGCCTGTTTTTTCGGTCTCATCCAATGCAAAGCGTCAGCTTTACCCTTCTCTGTGTACACAAGTTGTCTGGCGTAATTACCCCCCGGAGAACCTGGGGGCCTCAACAAGTAGAGTCGTCCACCGATTCAACGCCCTGACCTGTCTCGCTCCCTTTTTCGTGCTCGGGTAGGCCGAGACAATAGGAAAATCAAGTTGAAGCGCAGAGAAATTTCTTCTTCCTTTCGTCTCTTCTGGGTGTACTCGATTGGATTCTTCCTAATCGTTTCTAATGCCTACTGGCTTACAGTCACCAGTGAGCTAATGGAGCCACAAAACCTATTAACGTTTGTTTCACTATTTTTCAGCGCATTATTTTCACTGTTTTTTGTTATTGTACTCGATCGATTGTGGAAAGCAATCACGCCGTTCAATGGACTTTCCCCACAAGAGACGCTGGGGCTGTACATCATGACCGTCATGACGGGGACGGTAGGCGGTCATACACTCATGACGTTTCTGATCGGTACAATCTCTCATCCTTACTGGTTCGCAACACCTGAGAACGAATGGGCAAATCTTTTTTGGGCATATATTCCCAAAGGATTTACTCCAGACCCGCAGGTTCTTAAAGGGTATTTTTACGGCCGGTCGACCTTATATACTTGGGAACACCTTCGAGGTTGGCTAGTTCCTGTTCTTTTTTGGACCTTCTTTATCGCCCTCATCTGGTGGCTCTTCTCTGTCTGAACACTTTGATCCGCGCGCAGTGGACCGTTCGAGAAAAGTTGGCTTACCCGATTATCCAGCTCCCCGTTGCCATGGCTACCGGCGGAGGAGCCTTCTGGCGTAGCCGAGCGATGTGGAGCGGATGTCTCTTCGCAGGGATGCTGGAGCTTCTGGTCGGACTCCATTATCTTTACCCCTCGATCCCTGCCCCTCGACTGACGGGTTTGTCCCTCGAACCGCTCTTCGCGAGAAGCCATGGAACACCATCGGTTGGGTTCCAGTGAACATCTTTCCCTTCATCGTAGGGCTCACCTACTTCATGCCGCTAGAGCTCTCCTTTTCTGCATGGGTCTTTTATCTTTTGGAAAGGCGGAGCGAGTCATTCGGCTGGGCATGCTGGGCCATGTCGAGCTTTACGCTTCAGAACGCGCCGGGGGTGCTTGGATTGCGGTAGGTTTATTAGCACTCTGGGGCACACGTCGCCACCTGTGCGAGGCCTTTCGAAGGGCGCTCTCCCACGAGGTGAGGGAGGAGAGAACCGATCCTCTTAGCTACCAAACTGCCCTCTTTGGCTTCCTCGGTGGTCTTCTTCTGTTCTCTTTTCTCTCGTTTAAAGCGGGGATGACGGCGGGAGCAATCGGCGGTTTTATCTGTCTTTACCTTGTAATGAGTATCGGCGTCGCGCGAGTAAGAGCCGAGTTTGGTCCTCCCTCTCACGAGATCCTCGCTCTCGACCCAGGGCGGTTAATGACCCTCTTGTGGGCACTCGCCGACTGGGCTCGGCTAATCTGACAGTACTTTTCTTTTTATTACTGGCTGAACCGGCTCAATGTAGCCCATCCCATGCCCAACCAGTTAGAGGCGTTCAAGATCGCAGAGCGAGTTCGGATTCCTTTACGGCGTTTAGTCCCCTTAATTCTGATCTCCACAGTGCTAGGAACGCTCGCCTCTTTTTGGGCCTATCTGCACCTGATGTATCACGTGGGGGCCCTAACCGTACACGGCTACTTGATCGGGGATCGGCGAGGAGACCTTCGGCGAGCGACTCCAACGGTGGTTGAACAATCCGGAACCTCCTAACCGGCTGCCCTGAAGTCTTTAGGGTTTGGATTTCTGGCCACCTGGGTTCTCTACCTCTCCGTCAGCGATTTATCTGGTGGCCCCTCCACCCCATTGGATACGTGATGACGGCCCGCCACCTGGGGTGGATTGGCGGACTTCTGGTTCTCCGTGTTTCTTGGGTGGGGTAATTAAGGCCGTCTTCCTTTCCCTTTTTGGGTTCCGCGCACACCGGACGGCCATTCCCTTCTTTCTGGGTCTGGTAATGGGTGACTACGTCATGACAGCCATTTGGAGCCTGATCGGAGCGATCTTCGGCACTCCTGTTTTCGTTCTCTGGTCCCCTAAGAGAGCCTCCCCCCCGCGATCTATCTTCTACTCACAGTGCTGCCCAAGACAAGGCGGAGTTGATCGTAGAGATCCTCTGGGGGGTCGAAGGTCTCCATTTCGATCGGCTCTCGGCGAACCGTGCTGGCATAAAGAGCTAGGATGACCTTCCACTCATGGAGCGATTGTTCCAGATTCGTTCCCGGCACCTTGGAGTCGTCCTCTATCCAGTCGAGCATTGCTCGGTGGAAGGCCGTTTGTGCCCGGAGGTTGTCTGCGGCCCACTTTTCGTGGCCTTCAAACGGGGCCCCCTCGATCCCTGCTGGGGAGGACGATCTCCCAGCGACCGAATTCTTCCCAATTCACGCGCCCTTGAGTGCAATAGGCCGCTACCCGAACGTGTTGATAATCCGTCGCGGGATCTCCGGCCTTGGGAGACACGTACCCGGTCGTCCAGAGCCCTCGAACCCCGTTTTCAAACACCAAATAGGCAGCGGTTGTTTCTGGTCCAGAATGACGGGCTTCCAGTTCTCCAGGACCGGTCGCAGTGCCGTAAACGCTCTTCACGCGAGCGTCCCCGTTCAGGGACATGGCGTAGTTGAGGATATGGGTTCCTTGTCCGGAGACGTTCATCCCACAAGAGAGATCCAGAAGGATCACCGACCCAAGCCGTCCCGAGCGCACCGCTTCCTGACAACGCACCAGCGCAGGATACCATCGGAATTGATGGCAGACGGCAAACTTCGTTCGGGTTTGTTCTTGAAGGGCGCAAAGCTGACGCCAGTCTCTCACCTCGGTCGCAATAGGCTTTTCAACCGTGCAGGCAGGGACGCCAAGCTCGGAGACTAGAGTCATCAGTTCAACACGAGTGTCCGGCCAAGTGACGATATGAACCAGATCCGGGCGCTCTGCGGAGGATCATCTCCTCCGCGCTGGCATAAGCACGGAGACCAAACTCAGCAGCAACCCGATCTCGTCGTGTTGGCGTTGGAGCACAACACGCGACGACCTCCGCATCAGGAATCTCTTCGTAGGCGCGAATGTGGGCGCGGCTACGACCTCCGCACCCGATCACCGCGACGCGGTATTTAGCCATTGTCAGTTCTCCCTATCCCTTGGGGTCTGAGGAAACAGATCACGACCCCAACCTCCCGGAAGAATGAAGCAATTCTTGATAAAAAGAAATAGCAAACAGTGCCGAAGTGCTTCAAGGCTCCGCAGAACAAAAAGCCCAGTCTCAGAGCCGTCGCCCTGTCAACATGAGCAAGCCAGAAAATTCCAGCTGGATACATCGAGGGGCACTCTTCGCCTATTCGAAAATCGAAACTCCCACTTCCTTCCTGTTGTACCCGATGATATAAGTTGAGAGATCCTCAACAGAGGAGCGGAGAATCGGATGGACTAATCTACCACAGGAGTTCCACGGGTGTAGGGGCCGGCTTACTCCGCCACCGCTACAGAGTTAGTACAGTTCAAAGTTGTTCGAAGAGCAAAGGAGAACCCAACGAATGAGGACGCTCATCACCTTTCTTGGGAAACAGCTGCGACGCGTTGATAGCCTACCTATGAGGGATTGAAACTTCCATTAAGGTTCTGGAGCTCCCAGGACCGTTTTTTTTTTCGAAATGCGCCTGCGGGGGAGACAAGACACCCCGAGACCCCCCTCCAGCCCAAGCCCAGAGCCCGAATAGACACAAATTCTGTTGTCCCAGGCATGAGGAAGGGGTAGCATCCTTTCGCTCTTGCAGGCGTCGGTTTTCAGGAGGGGAAGAGAATGCCAAACCAGGAAAAGCTCGCCCTTTACGGCGGTCCCAAGGCGGTTCCAGAACCGCTCCCCTCAGGGGCCGTCGTTCGAAGCCTGATCGGACGAAGAGGAGGTGGAGGCGGTCGCCGCCGTCCTGCGCTCCGGGAAGCTGTTCCGCGACGAGGACCACAAAAACAGTCAGTGCACCCAGTTTGAACGGGAAGCCTGTCAACTGCTGGGCGTCTCCTACGGGCTGCTGGTCAACAGCGGCACCAATGCCCTCATCGCTGGGCTGATCGGGCTGGGAATTGGTCCCGGAGACGAAGTGATCGTCCCAGCGTACACCTATATCGCGACGGCGGCGGCGGTGGTGGCGGTCGGTGCGGTGCCGGTCATCGCCGAGATCGACGACTCGCTGGGCCTGGACCCGGAGGACGTCCGCCGAAAGATCACGCCCCACACCCGATGCATCATTCCGGTTTCACATGCAGGGGGTCCCCTGTCGCCTGAACGCCCTGCTTCAGATCGCCGAGGAGCACCGCCTTCTGGTCTTGGAGGACTGCTGCCAGTCCATCGGAGCTCGGTACTTCGGGCGAGATGACCGGCAGCTTCGGGCACGCGGGAGCGTGGAGCCTGAACTACTACAAGGTGATCACCTGCGGCGAGGGCGGGTTGGTCTTCACCAACGACTATCGCGTCTTCGAGCGGAATCGCCTACTGCGCCGACCCCGGCCTGCCGATGTGGATGCGCGCCTACGCTCCCTGACGAGGTCCCCACGCTCGAGGAGCCGTTCAGCTACCTCTGCCTGCGCGGGGAACGAGCTGCTCGCGGCGATGCTGCGCGTCCAGCTCCGCAAGATGGAGCCGGCCCTTGCCCGGACCCGACGTGTCAAGCGGACCATCCGAGAGCCACCTGAACCCCCCGCGCCACTATCAGCTCCAGCATCAGGACGACCCGGAGGGGGACTGCGGCATCAGTCTGGCGCTGATCGTCGAGTCCCAAGCGGCGGCCAAGCGGTTTGCGGAGGCCCTCTCCGCCGAAGGAGTCCCGACCGGCACCGCCCACAATGAGGGCTTCCCCGATCGGCACATCTACCGTTACTGGGACTCGATCCTCCAGAAGCGGGCGCCCTCATCCGGGGCTCAACCCTTGGCGGCACCCGATGTACTCCGGCAAGGTGGAGTACGACCCGGAGATGTGCCCCCAAACGCTGGACATCCTGAATCGAACCCTGCGGATCGGCCTGAACGTGCGGATGACCGAGGAGCACGCCCGACAGATCGCCGCGGCAATCAATAAGGTGGACGCTGCCCTTTAACGAACCCAGCGCTCAAATGAAGTCCGACTTCGTGTCGAACAGCGCCCGGTCCAGCGGGTACCAGGGGAGATAATCGGACTCCAAGGGGAGCGTCTCTCCCGTCTCGGCGGACTGGTAGCCCCGGAACAGAATCTCGTGGACGTGGAGCTGTCGCCGACCGGAACAGGTCGGTTCGACCCCCTCTCGGATACACCGGACAAAGTGCTCCATCATGTTTTCCGGATTCGGGTCGGCGGGAAACCCGAAAGACACCCTTCCAGCTGCGCCATTCGTCGGGTTGAGCGCTCGGGATCGGTGCGGTTCCGTCCCGGCGCTGGAGGAGCACCCGCCCGTCGCCAGGAAGGACGATCGTCCCCTCGCGACCGAAGACGGTCGTCGAGTTCTCCACAAAGGCGGTGCCCCATAAGGACCGAACCACCGCGACCTGTCCCTCAGCGAACTCGATCAACAGGGCGACGTTATCGTCCACGTCGGAGAGCACCCGCTTCCCACCGCCGACAATCCGGTTGGGGATCAGCGTGTTGACCAATCCGGTAACGCGCTCGGCACGCCCCAGCAGACTGATCAGTCGGCTGATCGGATAGACCATACAGTCCAGCATCGCGCCGCCGTGGGCGATCGAACGATCGTAGTACCAGTTGTCGCGCGGGGGTCCGGGAATGTTCAAGCAGGCTTCCGCGCCGGTCAACTTGCCGACGATCTCCTCCCGGAGGAGCCGTTGTGCAGTGAGAATCGAACCGGTGTTGTCATAAGGGAGCTGCATATAGACCACACCGGCTCGATCGGCGGCGCGCACCATCGCAACGCAGTCCTCCCAGCGGGTGGCCATCGGCTTCTCGTTGAGGACGTGGATCCCTCGTTCAAAAGCGGCCAAACAGACTTCAGCGTGAACCGAATGGGGCGTCGTGACGACCACCGCGTCGGGTCGCTCCCGATCCATCATCGCCTGGTAGTCGTCATAGTAAGCGGGAACGGAGAACTCCTCGGCTTTCCGGCGAGCGTTCTCCAGCCGACGGGCCACCGTGGCCACAAAGCGCACTCCCCGCCATCGGCTGGGCCATCCGAAAGAAGCGATCGCTGATCTGTCCGCTGCCGACCATTCCTAAGCGCAGTTCCGACATAGTGGTTACTCCTTGGTGGTCTCACTTTTGTGGTATCGTATCCCAGAGAAGGGAATTTTCCGAGAGAGGATGTCATTACCGAAGGGAGCGCTGGCCGTGAGCAGCACGCCGCCGATTCGAACGACCGTTGTCGGCAGCTATCCGGTCCCCGAATGGCTTCGGGTCTACCCGACGGAGCCCCACCTGCGCGATGCCACGCTAGTCGTTCTGAAGACGCAGGAGCTCGCCGGAATCGACGTGGTGGCCGACGGGGAACTGTACCGCTTTGATGTAAACCATCCTGAAACGAACGGGATGATCGACTTCTTTATCGGCCAGATGGACGGGATTTCGCGTCGGATTTCCGTTCGCGACCGGCGGCGCTTCCAGCAGGACCCGGAGCTGCGCTATCGGGCGGAGCCGGCCGGCGTGGTCCACGGACCCATCGGCCCCCGGCGTGCTCGACCTGGAACGACATTACCGCCGTGTCCGCGCGCTGACCGATCGGCCCTTGAAGTTCACCGTCACCGGCCCGCATATGCTTTCCAAGGTGCTGCTGAACGACTACTACCCGAACCGCGCCGAACTGGCGATGGCGATCGCCGAGGTCCTCCGGGAGCAGGTGCAAGAGATCGACGCCCGAGATCGTCCAACTGGACGAGGCGAATATCACCGGCCATCCCGAAGAGGGGGAATGGGCCGCCGCCGCGATCAACCACGTCCTGGACGCCATCCCTGGCGAAAAGGCGGTCCACCTCTGCTTTGGAAACTACGGCGGCCAGACGGTCCAAAAAGGAGGAGTACGCCCGCCTGCTGCCGTTCATGAACGCCCTCCATGCGGACCATCTGGTCCTGGAGTTCGCCCGCCGGCAGTACCGAGAGCTAGAAGTCCTCTTGGACCTGAACCCGCGCGTTCGAATCGGTCTAGGGGTGATCGACATCAAGGACAACGGGATCGAAACGCCGGAGACGGTCGCTGCCCGAATCGAACATGCCGCGGGCGTGTTGGGCGTCGAGCGGATCGCCTATGTGCATCCAGACTGCGGCTTCTGGATGCTCCCCCGGAACGTCGCCGACGGAAAAATGCGCTCGCTGGTTCAGGGACGAAACCTCTTTCTGGGGAAGTCCTAACCCCGCGAATGTCCTGGCTCCAGCAGTACCTTGATGGAGGATTCGGCGGAGCGTACCAGCTCCAAACCAGCCTGGAACTCCTCCAACGGTAGCCGATGGGTGACGATCGGCGTGACGTCTATCCTGCCTGAAGCGATGAACTCGATCGCGATCGGATAGCAGTACGGTCCCAGATGGGAGCCGTGGATGTTCAGCTCCTTGGTGTCACCGATGATCGTCCAGTCCACAGTCACCGGCTCGCGCATAACGCTGAACTCAACGAAGGTTCCCAGCTTGCGAATCATCAGCAGCCCCTGACGAACCGCTTCAGGATGGCCCGTTGCTTCAATGTACACGTCGCAGCCGTACCCTTCAGTCAGGTCCAGCACCCGTTGGATCACATCCTCTTGGCGCGGGTTCAGCGTCAGGTCGGCGCCAAGCTGGCGAGCCACTTCCAAGCGTCGGTCGTTCAGGTCCACGGCGATCAGAAGTCCGGGGTTCTTGAGGCGTGCCGCGGCGATCATCCCCAGTCCCAGCGTCCCCGCGCCGGCGATGACTACCACATCGCCAAATCGGATCTCCCCGCGCTCGACCGCGTGGATCGAACAGGCCAGCGGCTCGATCAGTGCAGCCTTCCAGGCCGGAACCTCCTGAGGAATCCGATGGACGATCGCGCGAGCGGGGAACTTCATGTATTCCGCCCACCCGCCGGGAACCGGACGCCGAAACCCGTAAATGTCGTGCTGTTGGCACATCCAATACTGCCCCCGACGGCAGTAGCGGCACTCCCAACAGGGGACAATCTGTTCGGAGATCACCAGGTCCCCCACCTGAATCCGATGGCGCTCGGCGGCCCCTTCGCCCAGCGCCACTACCCGCCCGACAAACTCGTGCCCCGGAACGATCGGCGGCTGAGCGTACCCCTGTCGGTCCTCGTCGCCCCAGAAGAGCGGAGCGCCGGTGTAGCACTTCACGTCGCTAGCGCAGATGCCGCACGCTTCAACGGCCACCAATACCTCCCCCGGCCCCACCTCCGGAACGGGGATCATCTCCAGGCGGTAGTCGTACGGTCCGTAACAGACGACCGCGCGTTGCTTTTCAGGAAGCACAATCTTCTCCTTCTTTCAGCGCAAGTTGTTCTGCAGCGGGAACTGCAGCAAAGAGCAGCCAAAACGGCACGTTGAAGAGGTCCGTAGCGCTGAACGACTCCACGACGAGATGAGCTAACGACGCCACTTGAACCGCAAGCAACCCGGCCACCCACCCGTACCACGTCGGCTGAGCCTCCAGCCGCCGGAGCAACCGCAGGCCGTAAAGAAACAACGCCCCGTTCAGCCAAAGCCAGCTCAGCGCGCCAAACAACCCCGTTTCGGCGAGAATCTGAAGGTGCTCGTTGTGCGCTCCCATCTGGTAGAATCGGTTGGCCCCAAGAAACGGCTCGTTCGGGTAGCTCAGCGCAAAGGAGCCGTACCCTGCACCAAAAAGCGGATGCTCCGCGAACATCAGCAGCGCATAGCCCCACCGGAGCAGCCGGGTCTTGTTCGAAGCGTACTCCGGATCGAAGACCGTCTCCAGACGCGAAGCGATAGTCTCCCGGACCGGTCCGATCAGCAGCGCCAGACAGATCAGCACCGCTGCCGTTCCCATAAAGGCCCACTTCCGCCACCGCCCCGCCTCCGAACGCAGCAGGAGCAAAAAGCCTAACGCGATTAACAGCGACAACCACGCGCCTCGCGACCAACAAAGAAGCATCGCGCCGCCAAAAAGCACCAACCCCAACCCGACCCACCCTCGATCGTAACGCGGATTGAACAGCACCTGCGCCAGAAGAGGCAGGAGAAAAACGGTCAGGTAAAAACCGTAGATCGCATAGTTGGTGAACAGTGTCCCGAGGTAGGCTGTTGTATGGGCAAGGTTCTCTCCCCGCCAAACCATCCACACCGACTGCACCAGAGCCGCCACGACGCCTGCGGCCGTCGCGACGCCAACCGTGCTTGAGAAGACGCCCCGCCGACTCAGCAGCGAATAGGCCGGCAACGGCAGAAGCACAAACGCCAACGCCCGCAGCGCTCCCTTGCCCGACTCGTAAGGAAACGCCGTGAACGGCAGCGAAGCGAGGATCGAAAGGGCAAAAGCGTACAGCGGCCAACGAAGCGGATAGGCCGCAATCCGCTCTCCTCGGGCTGCCACAACGAGACGATCCAACAGGTAGGCCCCTACTAGCGCGGCAACGACCGGCTCGGAGGGAACCTGAAGCTCCGCGCGATTGGGAAGAAAGAACCGAAATGAAAACGGAAGCGCGCCGACCAGCAGCCACAACAACACCTGCGGAAGCCCAACAGCGGCCGCGACGATGAGCACGGCAAAGACCAGCGGCGCCGTGTAAGTGTACAGCGAACGCCCTACCAGCCACCCCACCGTGGTGGCCAGCAGCCCGCCCACAAGTACTAAGCTAAGCTCCCGCCCCTCCCTCCGAAAGGCCTCAGGAGCCCGCATCATCTCTGTTCGGCACCTCAACGCTCAGTGGCCGGAAGTGGTACCCGCGCGACTCATAGGCGGCCTGGAGGATCCCCAGGTCCTCCGGGCAGCGATACATGCCGACGATGGCATCGCCAGAACCGCTGAACTTGGAAGGAAAGCCCAGCCGTCGGGCGATCTCGATCATCTCCAGATTCCGTTCGCCAAGCGCTTTGTCGCCGTAGAGCTTCCGACGCAGGTCGAAGTTTCGGTTCATCAGAACTCCAAAGGTCTCGTGATCCCCGCGTAGGAGCGCCTCCCGCGCCTCAACGGCATACTGCGCGAACTCACGCATGGCCCCGCGCACCTCCGGGTCGCCCTGCTCAAACCGGTAGCGAATGTTCCGGTGTACCCGGCCCGACTCCTTGCCGCTCGTCTGATAGGCCAAAAACAGCGGCGGCAACAAACGCGGGTCCAGTGGCTCATACTCCCCGTAGCCACGCGTGAGCATGTACTCCTCGCTGAAGTCCATAAACACCAGGCCGCCGTACCATTGGACCACTCGATCCTGAAGCCCAGCGGCGATGTCTAGCTCCTCTGTCTCGACGCTGAGAATCAGGTTGGGGATCTCCGGCTTGTGATAATGTTCCCCCTCCTGAAGCTCGTAAAATTGCATCAGCGCTCGGATCGTCGCTGTGATGATCGCACTGGAGCCCCCTAGCCCAATCTGGCGGGGGATGGTTGTGTCGTACCGAACGGTGAAGTTCCGCTTCGGCAGCTCAACGCCCCGTGCAGTGCAAAACTCGTAAAACTTCTTGCAGGTCGCGTAGAGCAGCCGGATGCCGCCGTAGTACCCCTCTTGTCGGACTCGACGGGCCACCTCCTCTAGACTGGAAAAGCTCAGCGGATCGTGAATCGGATGGGGAACGATGGTGATCTCCGGGCTCTCCCAAAGGGTGACCTCGGCGCGAAAGTCGGTGACGGTTGCCGAAAGGGTCTTCCCAAAGTACCCGTCTGAAGGGTTCCCCATCAACCCAACCCGGGCGTAAGCGCGTGTGCAAAAGATCATCTGCGCAGAGATCCCTTCCTCTGGATTAACGAATGTGCAGTTGATAGGGCATCAGAAAAAACGTCCGAAGCCCCTCCAAGAACCGGTACGCCGACCCAAGCCGTCGGAGCGCTCCGCTCTCCCTGAGTGAGGCGCGGAGCCAGCCGCTTTCGACCAGCTCCTCCAGGGGTGAGGATCGGGGCGGCAGCTCCCAAAGCTGAAACAGATGCGATCTAGAGTAACCGGCGCTTTCCTTGGCAAGTTCAAAGGCCCGCAGGAGGTCCCCCTCCTCGTCGGCGAGGCCGTTCCGCACGGCCTCTCGACCGGTCCACACCTGCCCCTGGGCCGACCGCCTCAATCTCCTCCAGGGAGCGGTTCCGGCTCTTGGACGCCTTCTGGAGGAACTCGTCGTAAACGTTCCGGATTAGCGCCTGGAGCCGCTCCCGCTCCGAATCGCTCAGCGGTCGGTCGGACCAGATGGTGGCGTTTTGGCCACGGGTGAGCACCTGCTGCCGGATGCCGAGCTTCCGGTAGAGTCCGGTCAGCGCAAATTTACCGCCCCAGACCCCGATGCTTCCCGTCAGCGTTGCCGGTTCCGCAACGATCCGATCGGCGGCCATCGCCACGTAGTAACCACCTGAGGCGGCGACACCCCCCATCGAGGCAATTACCGGCTTCTCCCGCCGGGCCTGTTGAACGGCGTTCCAGATCAGATCGGAGGCGAGAGCGTCCCCGCCGGGGCTGTCAATCCGGAGGACGATCGCTTTAACGGCGTCGTTTCGGCGGGCCTTCTCCAGCGCCTCTACGATCCGCTCCGCGGGCGCCCAATCGCTCAGTCCCAGCGGGTCCGCCTCGCGGCCCGGAACGATAATCCCTTGGATGTAGATTAACGCGATTGTCTCCCGATCGGAGGGGGGGCTCGCCGGGCGTCCTCATCAGCTCCCGAAGCAGTTCGAGAACTCCTGGCCCCCCGTCTCTCTCGACTCGATCGGCAATGTAAGTCGGTTCGGCGCTCGCGGAGACCAGCGATTTGCTGACGGTTGGGAGCGCGTCGGGGTACTCTAGGCCGTCCACCAGGCCGCGCTCTAGGGCCTCCTGAGCGGAGTACGGACCGCCGTCAATCCACCGGATCACCTCTTCGCGGCCTCGGCCCCGCGCCAGCGCAATTCCTTCAACTAGCTGATCAAACAGCTCGTCCAGCAGCCGGTTGAGCATCGCCTCGGCCTCCGGAGAGAGCCGCGTCCGGGTGTAGGGCTCCGCAGCGCTCTTGTAGGCCCCTGCCTGGACCAGCTCCGCCTGAATGCCCAACTTGTCCAGCGTCTCTTTGAAGAAAAGCACCTCGGCCCTCAGGCCGATCAAGTCCACCGTCCCGAGCGGCGAAAGAAGCACCCGATCCGCATGGGCAGCGAGCAGATAGGTCGCGTTGTCGTAGTAGTCCGAATAAACGATCACCGGTTTGCCCGTGGCCCGGAACGCCTGAACGCTCCGAGCAAGCGACTGGGCCTCCGCTAGAGAAAGTCCTCCTCCGTCCGCTCGAAGGACCACGCCAAGCGTCTGAACGTCCTCGGCGGCCAGCCGGAGCAGTTGCTGTAGGTCGAGGAGCCCCGAGCGCTCAGAGGAGAAGCCGTATAACTCGTTTGCGCGGCCTCCAGCGCTCCGATCCAGATAGATCTCAACGACGCGCGGCGCGCTCTGTTTCTCCCCTCCGCCGGCACACCCGACCAGCAGGAGCGTTCCGAACGCGATCCCCAGCCATATGCCCACGTGCAACCCGCGTTGCCGCATCGGTCCTTCCGGTTCCTTTCACGTTCTCCCTTTGGCGGGATCATCCTACTCCCCCCTCCCAGGGAGAGGCAAGAACCGAAGCACCCCTTCCATTCTCCCCCATTCTCTCAAAGGCACTCTCGGGCTCCCTCGGTGTTGGGAACAGCAACCCAGAGACGCTGCTCCAGCCGACGGGGAGAAACCAAAACGCCGGGACGCTTCGCTTTCCCCTTGCGTATCATTTGCTAAAAGTCGGGAAGGGGAGGCCATGCGTGGGCATGTCTGGAGAAGAGCCCTTCTTGGAGCGGCGGTTCTCTGTCTCTTATGGCCCGGGGGTTCCCGAGCCCAAAACGACCGTGTCCGCTCGTTGCCCGCCGTCAGGACGGGGACGCCGCCCGTCATTGACGGACGGTTAGACGACGCTTGCTGGGCAGAGGCGCCGGTCGCTACCGACTTCATCGACCCTCTCACCGACCGGCCCGCTCAAGACCAGACGGTCGCTCGGCTGCTCTACGACGAGCGGGCGATCTACGTCGGGATTTACGCTTACGACTCGCAACCGACGGCGATCGTCGCCCGCCAGCGGAAGGACCAGGTCCGGTTCTCCGGCGAAGACACCGTCGCCTTCAGCATAGATCCCTACGGAACCCATCGGTTTGAAGACCGAAACTTCTTCACCGTCAACCCGTTGGGAACCAAATACGCTCGACTGGCCGGAGGTCGAGCCGAAAAGGCCGAATGGATCGGTATTTGGGAGGCCGCCGCCCAGCGGACCCAGGAGGGATGGACGGTCGAGATGCGCATCCCTTGGGAGATGCTCAGCTACCCCAAGCCGAACGGCCCGGTCACCATGCGGATCAACTTCGATCGCTATCAGCAGCGAACCGGCGAGCGCTCTTGGTGGTCCAACGTCGGCGTTCAAGAACGCTACGAGTACGATGGGCTCTGGACCAACGTAGAGCCGCCCCCGCCGGCGGAGGAGCTGAACCTGATGCCGTACGTCTACTTCGGCGGGAGGGAGCGGCTTCGCTGGAACAACCTAGTCGGCCGGGCCGGCCTGGACCTTCGTTACCGATCCCGGCGAGACCTCACCATTCTAGCGACGGTCAACCCGGACTTCGAGAACGTCGAGCAGGCCGTTGAGAGCATCGACTTTTCCTACGGCGCCCGGTACGTCCCGGACCGTCGGCCCTTCTTCCAAGAGGGAAGAGACTACTTCCCCTTCTGGTTCTACTCGAGAAGCGTCGAGCAAGTGGACGGCGGGCTAAAGGCGTTCGGAAGGCTGGGGCCGCGCTGGAATCTTGGGCTCCTCACGACCTACGAGCGCGGCGGCCCCCTCACGTTTATCTCCAAGCTGCAGTTCTCTCCGACCAAGACCAGCGGGGCGAGCTTCGGCTACGGCGGGCAGTTTGACGGCGTCGGTTCTTATCACCTAGCCAGCGTCGGCGGCGGCGGACGCCTAGGGAACTTCTACAGCACTGGCCACCTGATCACCGTTCGGGAACGTAGCCTCGACGGGAAGGTACAAGCCGCTTCGGAGGGACGCGTTGAAATCGGATATCAGGGGAAACGCGGCGGGATCCTAGCTTCAGCAGAGCACTTTGATGACCACTATCCGATCCGGTTCACCTACCGTCCTTTTGATGGTTATCGGGAGCTGGAAGGGTGGGTTTGGTGGGATCTGGAGTGGCGCCGTGGACCGGTGCGATCGTTGTTTGGCTGGTTTGGGGGACGAACGGCCCGATTTCTGAACGGCGATCCCTTCCGGCGAGCCATCGAAGCTTTCTGGAGCCTCCGGTTTCGCAACGATGTTGCCGTTCGGTTAACCCGCTCCTGGGAGCGCTTTGAGGCGTTCCCGAACGAAGGGGGCTACGATCTGAGCCTCAGCCTCCGGGATTCGGATCGGTATACCAACGCGAGCGCCGGTTTCGTCTGGGGACGGCGTCAGGACCTCCCCTATCGCGCCGTACGGCTCAACGGAAATCTCCGGGTGGGAAACCTCAATTTGGGCGTCGAGCTGAATTTTGTCGAGCACGCCGGCTCAAATTATCAACACACAGCGACGCTCAGCTACGACATCACCGAGGCGCTCAGCCTCGGCGGCCGGATGGTCTGGCAGAAATCGGGGCGCAACTTCTACCTCGCCCTCCGTCGCTCCGGATATGCAGGGGTGGACTTTTATCTCATCCTCGGCGACCCGAACGCCGAGTCGTTTCAACAGCGACTTATCGGAAAGATCGTGCTCTCCTTATAGGGCTCTCAGGACCTTCCTCCAGTCGAAAATCTTCCGCTCCGACCGAAAATCCTTCGTCCCTGAGACCGCTCCTGGGAGAACTTGTCCAAAGATGCAGACGATTTTTTCCAAACACTGAGACGGTGTACAATATCCGTACGCATCGGGGGATAATGATAATGAGGCCGAAGGGTAAGGAGATCACGCGATGCGCCGACTTGATATTCTGTCTCTCCTTTCGATGTTAGTATGGGTGGTGTCACCTGTGCTCGCTGTCGTCGAACCGCCGGTCGTCTTTGAGGGTTCAAAGCTCAGCAACGTGGACGGCCACCACTTTGAAGACCTGGGCAATTTTCACGGCCAGATGCCCCTACAGCCGGGCGACGGCTGGCACTACTGGGGCGCCAGGGAGCCGATCGTCACCGATGACTGGGTTCGGTTCCCCCGACCGGGCGAGTACATCTTTATCGTCAAAAGCAAAAGCGACCAGTTCGACGCGGGCGACGCGGATAAGGACATCTGGGCCGAATTCGAAGTGCGCCTCTATCCGCAGGACGCCCTGAAAGACCTGGCGGAGAGCATCGGCGATCTGAACGCGCTTGCCGGACGGACCGACACGGAGATCGTTCTCTTCCGGGAGAAGGCGCGGGCGGACCGCAACGCTGGCGACGACTGGTACACCTCTGAGACGGTCGTCGAATTCACCGAAGAGATCACCGGACAGCTAGCCATCTGGTTTATGAACGACCAATGGCAACCGGACCCGCCCCCGGCAAAGGACCGGAACCTCTGGATCCTCTCGATGGAGATTCAGGCCCCCTTCTTGGCGGTAAACCCTAAAGGCAAGGCCGCCATCCGGTGGGCCGAGTTGAAGGCCGCTCGATAAGAATCGCTTCAATTCCCCCTTGCGTTTGTTGAAAAGGCTGATAGGCGCGACGTCGAACTGTCGCGCCTTTTCCTTTTCGCTGAGATTCAGGCACACTGAAAGAGCAGAGTACAAAAGCGCTAGGGGGAAATGGTGCGCTGGGGGAATCTGGTCTACCGGAACCTGTACTGCGGCGAGTCAGTAGAGCTTTTTAGGAGTCGAATCCGGCTCCTAGAGGTGGTTGCCCACCGGGCTTGGGTCGAAGTGAACGGACGCCGAGCTTGGCTCTCGGTGGCCCGGCGGTCGCCCGATACGGTGCTGGGCGGGGTACGGCTCTTTCTTGCCGACACGCGACCGCTCGCCGAGCTGGAGGCCGCATTGCCTCGTTCCCCTCATCGTCTCCTTCACGGGGATGCGCTGGTAGGGATCGCCCCGGCCGGTGAACCGCTGCTAGACCCGGAGCGGTTCGAGTTTCCCATCGCACCGATCGAAGGGTTCCGCTGGACAGCGGAGGAGGACACGGGCATCTTTTCGTTGACCTCCACCCATGGCTCCTACCCAGGGGTGGACATTGACCTTTCGGAGGTGGCCCGCAGCCGTCCTTGGGCGGTGGCGGCCGAGGAGTCCCAGGTTGCCGCCGTCTTCGAGGTTGGAGAGCGCACTCGATTCGCCTACTTGGCGCTGGAGAGCCGAGAGGACCCCGGCATCTTTCTGATCTACGGCGGGCTGAACCGCCATACGGTGCGGGTCAAGCCGGGGCAGCGGGTACAACGCGGTGAACCGCTGGCCGAGGTCCAAACCCGCACCTACTGGCCTCGGCTCTTCCTCACCGTCTGGACGGGGGAACGGCCTCCCCAGTCTCAGGAAGAGCTTCACCTTGGAGTGCTGAACGCCTTTCCCGCGCTCTGGGAACTGGCCCACGGGCCCAGCCCGACGCCACGCCGGTGGTTTAGCGGGCTGTTCCCCTTTGAGCGGTTCCGGTTCTTCGGCGGCAATCGGCGACGACTTCACGCCTACACGCCGGTCACCGGCTACGGATGGCTACTGGGGGACTGGAACCCCCTCCAGCGGTTAGAGGGCTCCATGCAGTACGAGTGGCGGCAGAGCCTCCTGTTGGAACGACGGATGTACCGCTGGCTCCCCAGCCCCTTGGAGAACCCCGAACGGGAGTACCGGTTCCGGATCGCCGTCGGCTCGCCCGGCCGATACTGGGTGCAGGTGATCGTCGGAGACCGCCGAACGCCGACGAGCCAGCGAGTGCGCGTCGGAGAGGCGGAGTGGGGGCCGGTCTCGCTCCCGCAGGGACGGTTCCTCTGGTCTCCTCGACTACCGGTGAGCGTAGAAGGAGAGTTCCTCGACGTTCAGATCGCTTTTGGCAACGAGCTGCCCGCGGCGATCGGTGAACTGGTGTTCTACCGCTCCTGCCGAGACGGTTTTGAGCCGAAGGGGGAGGACTCCTGAGCAGAGCTTGAAGCAGCAACTACAGCGCTGAGCTCCATCGGAAGGGGAAAGACCAGTTGCGAATGCTGTTCGGCGGCCACCTGCACCAGCGTGTGGAGATATCTTAGCTGGAGAGAGACGGGGTTTTTGCGCAGGGCCTGGGCCGCCTCCAGGAGCGTCTGAGCGGCGTCCAGCTCCCCCTGAGCGGCGACAATCTTTGCCTGACGCTCCCGATCCGCTTCCGCCTCGCGGGCCATCGCCCGACGCATGCTCTCGGGCAGATCCACGTGCTTCACCTCCATCGAGAGCACCTCCACTCCCCAGAGGGCTGCGTGTTCGGCCACCGCTTGCTGGAGCTGGGCGTTCACCTGTTCCCGTTCGCTCAAAAGCGTGTCCAGCTCAACGGACCCCAGGACGGTCCGCAGCGTAGTCTGAGCGAGCAGACCTGTGGCGCCAACGTAATCGTCCACGGCGATCACCGCCCGGACCGGGTCGGTCACTCGAAACATCAACACGCCATTGACCTGAACTGAGACGGTGTCCGCCGTAATGACGTCCTGAGGAGCGACGTCCACCGTTTGCAGCCGCAGGGAGACTCGGACCATCCGGTCCACGAGGGGGATCAGAAAGATGATCCCCGGGCCCTTTGCCCGACGCACCCGCCCCAGTCGAAAGACAACGGCACGTTCGTAGTCTCGGACAATTCGAATAGAAACGGCGCCCAGGAGGATCAGCCCGATGAGAACCAACACCGCTCCCAGGGTACCGGTTATCGGCACAGCACCATTCTCCTTCCTTTGGAGGAGTTCTCCAAGGCCGTTCCTATCCTAAGTCGAAAGCGGGGACGACGCAAGCGGAGCGCCAGCGGTCCGCTTGACATCTCCTGCCAGTTTGGGGACTCTGTTAAGGGACCAATTGGAACGCGATCGGGGGAGGTACTGGTGAAGCACCTGGCGGCCTCGCTGGCCGGCCTTTTGTTGACAACAGCCCTCTGGGCAGCTCCGAGGGAGGACTACGCGGAGCTCTGGGGCCATTTTGTGATTTTCCTTTGGCAGTACCGGACCCCACCCCCGGGCCGGGACGCCCAGGCCGCCTACCAAAAGCTCAACCTTGCGGCCATCAACCTGGACGACGGCTTTACCAGCCGAGAACTGGACTTTGCCGTCGAGAACGACTACGAGTTCTACGTGTCCCACGCCGCCGGAAAAGGAGTGCTCCACCTCCGGGAGCGGGACTGGGAGAGCTTCTTCGAGCAGTACCTCCAAGACCGTCGCCGCCCGATTCGTCCCCACTGCCTCCACGAAGAGCGCAACCGTCAGCGGCTTCTGCGCGACCTGGAGCTGAACCTTTCGAGGATCACTGAAGGGCTCTGTCTGGCCTACTCCTTTGACGACGAGATCTCGACGACTCGATTCACCAACCCCGCCGACGTGTGCTGGTCGCGGGAGAGCCTGGCGGCCTTCCGGAGCTGGCTCCAAGAGCGTTACGGCTCCATCGAGGCGTTGAACACCCAGTGGAACACGGCCTTTCGATCCTTTGAGGAGGTGGAGCCGATGACGGTGGACCAGCTACGCTATCTCCACGAGCGGCCCCTAGCCGAATGGAACCTGGCTCCGTGGGCCGACCATCGGGAGTTCATGGACGACACCCTTGCGGGACTGCTCGACGAGCTCCGCGCCGCGGCCAATCGACTGGATCCAAGCCGCCCTGCTGGGTTCACCGGCGGGCAGGCCCCCGCCGCCTACGGCGGTTACGACTACGCCAAGCTCACCCGCGTCGTTCAGTGGATGGAGGCTTACGACATCGGCGGCACCAACGAGTTGCTCCGCTCCTTCTGGGGCACCGCTCGGCCCTACGTTCAGACCTTCTTTGCCACCGGCAAGCCTCCGGTGGACAAGTGGTTCCTCTGGTACTATCTAGTCCACGGCAACCGAGGAGTGATCGCCTGGCCGGAGCTGAACGGCCAGCCCTGGTTCGACTGGAGCGAGCCGCTTCCGGAGCTGCTCCCGCTGGCCGGGACCTTTGCCGAAGTCCAAGGCCTGATCGGCGAGACGCTGATCGGCGCGGAGTTCGAAGACGACGGCATCGGCATCTACTACTCACAGCCCAGCATCCGCGTCTCTTGGTTCATGGACATCCAGCCCCATGGCGACACCTGGCCCCATCGCCTCTCCAGCATGAACAACGCGAACGCCTCCGACATCCTCAATCGGCTGGCTTGGACCAAGTGGATCGAAGACTGCGGCCTCCAATACCGCTTTATCTCCTACCTAGACGTGCAGGAAGGAAAGGCCGACTTGAGCCGATATCGGACGATCGTCCTTCCGCGCACGTTTGCCCTCTCGGACGTGGAGGCCGAAGCGCTTCGCGAGTACGTCCGACAGGGAGGAACGCTGATCGCCGATTACGGCCCCGGCATCTTCGACGAGCACGGAACGGCCCGGGCGTTTGGGGCGCTGGATATCGTCTTTGGGGTCGGTCGAGACTTGCGCCGAGGCGGTGTCCTGAACGGAACCCAGATCGCCGAGGTCAACGCGGAGCTCTACCAGCGTCCTCTGCCGGAACGGATGACCTCCTATGAGGGCGCTCGACGCTTTGAAGACTTCGTCCTCTACGAACGGGTGCTCCGGGCGATCTCAACGGCCAGCTATCGGGCGCGGGTGGACTCTGCCGACTTCTTAGTTCACCATCGCTACGGCCAGGGACAGACCTACTACCTGAACGCAACGCCCATCCCGTACCTCTGGCTCCGACGGGAACAAGGAGGGAAGCGCTATCGGGAGATTCTCAGCGATCTTTTGGCCACCGCTGGGATTCAACCGCGCGTTCAGGTCTATCGGAACGGCGAAGCCGCCTACACGATCGAGCGGCTCTTCTGGCGCAAAGGGAACGTCTGGTACCTCTGCCTGGTGGAGAATCCGATCCGGGACGCCGCCATTGACGGTATGGGAGTCGTCGAGGGGCTACCCCTGAACGAGTCGGAGTCGTTGGACATCCGATTTGCTCAAGATATCGCCGATCTGAACAACGAACGGACCAACGAGCCGATTGGCGCTGGGCGCCGGTTCACCCTTACCTGGAACCCCCACGAAGCGCTGATCCTCCGGATCGAGTGGGCCGATCAGTCCTTGCGGAACGACAGCTCGACGACGCCGTAGCCGATAGAAAGCAGAATCATCAGTCCGCGAACGACCTCGATCAGCTGATCGGGCACGTAGGTTGGGGCAAAGGACATCTCGCGCGACCCGGAGGCCAACGCTCCAAAGAACCAGGCTGACGCGATGACCCCCAGCGGATGGAGCCGCGCAAGCATGGCGACGGCGATCGCCGTGTAGCCGTATCCCAGATCGGTAGATCCCTGCGTCAGGCCGTACATGCGGCCGGTGAGCTCGACGACGCCGGCGAATCCGGCCAGACCCCCGCTCAAGAGCATCGTCCGAAAGAGGTTGGCGCTCACCGAGATGCCCGCATATCGGGCCGCCGTCGGGTTGGAGCCGACGGCCCGCATCTCCAGCCCGACCGTAGTCCGGTAGAGCAGGAGATAGAGCAGCGCCGCCGCGACCGGCGCCAACAGGACACCCCCGTGCAGATCGGTCGTCCGGTCGAGCATCCAGAGCCGCCCACTCGCGGGGAGTTCGGCCGTTTGCGCCGTTCCAGGAACGATCTCCAAAGGGCCGGTCACGGCGTACTTCACCCACTCAACCGCGATGAAGTTCAAGAGGATAGTGCTCAGCACCTCCGGGACGCCCCGCCAGACGCGCAGCGCCGCCGCCACAGCGGCCCACAGCGCGCCGCCCAGCGCCCCGAGAAAAAAGAGCAGCGGGAGAAAGGCCCATCGCGGGAGGGAAAGGCTCACGCCGACAGCGGTCGCCCAGAGAGCGCCGACCAAAAACTGTCCCTCGGCCCCAATGTTCAGCGCCCCACAGCGAAAGGCGATCGCGACGGCTAACCCCGTCAGGAGCAGCGGGCAGGCAGCGGTCAGCATGCCGCCCCATCCGTAGCGAGTTCCAAAGGTTCCCGCCCAGAAGGCCCGGAGACAATCGAGCAAATCGTAACCGGTGACAACCAGAAGCCCCAGCGTCAGCAACAGAGCGGCCAGGATCACCCCGACGGTCCGGACCAGAGGGCCCACCCACCCCGAGACGGCCTCCGGCAGCCTCACGCCGCTTCGCCCTCCCCCAGCATCAGCCTTCCGATCTCCACCCGATTGGTCCGCTCCGGCGGGACGAAAAACAGCCGTCCCCGATGGAGGACCCCGACCCGATCGCTGAGCAACAACACTTCGTCCAGCTCGGTGGAGATCAGAAGGATCGCCGCCCCTCGGGAGCGCGCCTCCAGCAGTGTCCGATGGACGAATTCGGTGGCCCCCACGTCCAGACCCCGCGTCGGGTTCATGGCAACCAACGCTTGCCCCAGCAGATCCATCTCCCGGGCGACGACCACCTTTTGTTGATTCCCCCCGGAGAGCGTCTTTGCTGGCACCCAGAGGCTGGCCGCTCGAATGTCGTACTGCCGCCGCTTCTCCTCGGCGTAGCGGGCGATCTCCTCGCGCAGCAGCCATCCGCCTCGCGCAAACGGGGCGGAACGGTGCCGTTTGAGGATGAGGTTCTCCGCGACGGGAAGCTCCAGAACCAACCCCTTCCGCTGCCGATCATCGGTGATCACTGCAAGGCCCAACGCGGCTCGCTGCCGCGCGGAGGTCGTCCCGATCTCCTCCCCGGCTAGCCGTACCGACCCTTCAAAGGGAGATCGGACGCCTGCCAAGGCGTCCAGGAGCTCCGCCTGACCGTTCCCGTCGATGCCGGCAATTCCAAAGATCTCTCCAGCCCGCACCTTCAAGGAGAGCTCCCGAACGGCCATCGCGCCCCGGTCGTCCCGAACGGAGAGCCGCTTCAACTCCAGAACGACCGGAGCTTGGTCGGAGACCCGGGCACGAGGAGGAGGCGGCTCCAGCTCCCGGCCGACCATCATTTCACTCAGCCGCTTCTCGGTAACCTCCTGGATCGGTAACGTTCCGACGTTTCGACCGGCGCGAAGGACCGTCACTCGATCGCACAGCTCCAAGACCTCTTTGAGCTTATGACTGATAAAGATAACGCTTCGGCCCTCGTTGCGGAGGCCGCGGAGGACCGCTCCCAGCTCCTCCACCTCCTGAGGCGTTAAGACCGCCGTCGGCTCGTCCAGGATCAGAATTCGCGCGTCCCGCGCCAGGCACTTGAGAATTTCGACCCGTTGCTGGACGCCGACGGAGAGCTCCTCGATCCGCCGTTCCGGGTCCACCTTGAGGCCAAAGCGCTCCACAAGCCGCCGGGTCGCCTCGACGGCGTCCCGCCGTCGAAAGAGGAACGGATAGCGCTTCCGATCGCCGAGCCAGACGTTTTCGGCCACCGTCAGCGGCGGCACCAGCATAAAGTGCTGGTGGACCATCCCGATCCGGGCGCGAAGGGCGTCCTGCGGAGAACGGAACCGCACCGGTCGCCCTTCCAAGAAGACCTCTCCCGTGTCCGGTCGGATTAAGCCATAAAGGATGTTCATCAAGGTGGTCTTCCCGGCGCCGTTCTCGCCCAGGAGCGCGTGAATCTCCCCCGCTTCTAGCTCCAGCGAGACGCCTTCTAGCGCCTGAACGGAGCCAAACCGCTTGGAGATGTCTCGCATCTCAAGCAGCGGCATTCAGGACGGCTCCTACTCTTCCGGCCCCTCGGCGCCGCTCAGGATCGCTTCACGGGCCGACTCGACGGCTGCTTGTGCCTCCGGCGGAATCCGGTCCACAAGCTGAGGATTGTAGACCACCTCGACCCATCCATCCTTGAGCGTCAGCCGCTCCAGTCGCCCTTGGAACTGACCGTCCCGAACACGGCGGGCCATCTCCACAAACGCTTCTGGAATCTTCAGAACGGCACTGGCGATCACAACGCTCGGCTCGATGTGATTTTGATCTCGATTGGTGCCAAAAACGTAGACCTGCTTCCCCTGTGCCTGGGCCTCCTTAGCGGCCTGAAAGACCCCTAGACCGGCTTTGTCCGCGTTCTGAACGATCAGATCCACACCCTCACGGATTTGGGCCAGAGCCTGCTCGCGCGCCTTGGCGGCGTCCTCCCAGTTGCCCACATAGGCGATGGAGAAGCGAACGTCCGGGTTTACCGACCGCGCACCCTCCTGGAAGGCGCTGAAGGAGACCACCACCGGTTGAATCTCCTGCCCGCCGATCATCCCCAAGCGGTTGGTCCGGGTGAGCTTTCCGGCCAAGACGCCGCAGAGGTACAGCCCATCGTCAATCACAAACTGAAGAATGGCGTAGTTGGGGCGGACGTTCTCCGGCAGGCCGCCGGTAGTGACAAAGAAGGTCTCCGGAAACTCCTCGGCGACGTCCCGAGCCGCGTTGGTGTACTCAAAGCCGTGGGCAATAATCAACTGATAGCCACGGCGGGCAAAGTCGCGGAAGTCCTGCTTGAACTGTCCCTCGTTGCGCGACTCCTTATGAGCCACCTCGGCGCCCAGCTCCTCCCGAATCTTCATCAAGCCTTCGTACGCCGAGGCGTTCCACCCGTCATCGCTGATCGGTCCAGGGGTCATCAGCGCAACGCGAAGCGGCACAGCCTCCGGAGAAGTTCGCTGATCGGCGCTCTCGCGCTCCCCGCGCCGACATCCGCCCAGAAGGGCCGCTAACGCCCATCCCAAAACGATCGCACCCAGCAGAAAGCGACTCCGGTTCATCCCTCAAACGCCTTTCCAACTAACAAGGAAACGAACTCTTCTCGCACCGGGCGTGCCCCTTTTGTATCACGTCCTCAAAAGAGCGGACAAACGACCTGTCCTCAGGGAAGTAGCAACACCCGCCGCACCGCTTGGACGCTGGCGTGAGGGGTTCTAGCACCAACGCGGAGGAAGTAGAGTCCACCTGCAGCCCGCTCGTGAAGCTGGTTTCTCCCGTCCCAATGGAGACGGTTTGGAAGAGGGAGCGCCGCCCAATCCATCACCCGCACCCGTCGACCCAGAGCGTCGTAGACCTCCACGCGGACGCTGGCGCTTCCCTGACCCCAAAGTGGAACCCAAACCTCCGGGTTGGCCGGGTTGGGAAACGGCGCCCCGACTCGGAGAGAGGAGCGCTCCGATTCGGTAACAGCGCTCAAAAGGCGCTGCACCTCAGCGGGCGTGGCCGCCACCGGTCCGCCCCAGGAGCGTACCAAAAGAACCAGATCGGTGACGTCCACCCGCCCGTCTCCCGACAAGTCGGCACGACGGAACAGCTCCGACTCATCCGCTCCCCGACCAATCTGCTGGGCCATCAGCACTAAGTCCCGCACGTCAACGCGTCCGTCGAGGTTCAGGTCCTCCGGAAGCCCCAGCCGCTGGGGCCGCGACCAAGGGGAGGCCGTGTCGAAGCCCACCGCGCGAACCCGCCACCAGGCCGCCGACTCCCGGCCGTCCAAGAGCTCCTCGGTGGACGGAAGTTCCGGCTCCGCCGTCGGAAAGGGGATGGGCTCGGGGATGAAAATCCAGTTGGGGGAAACTTGGACCTCGTAATAAAGCCCCTCCGATGGGTCCCAGGCCGGTTGGAAGAGAGTGCGGCTCGACGGCTGGGGAGTTGGAGCCTCCGGCCGCACTTGCCAGAGCGTCAACCGACCGATGCGCTCTACAGTCAACAGGCTGTCGCCCGGAGGAGCGATCAGTATCCGGTCCGCCTGAGGCCCTCTCCAACGCGCTGCAATCCGACCCGACGGGTAGTGGTAGAAGACAAGAGCGGCGCCCTCCGGCTCCGCAACGCCAAACAGAACGTGGTTCATTCGCTGTGCGACGAGAACGGAACGGGCCGGGCTGTCCAACTCCAACGGTCGAGGTTCCCCCTGATGCAACGGCACCCAGTAGGCTACCCCATCCCACCCGACGCTAAAGAACTGTCCGCCGGTCGGAACAAACCCGATCTCTCGCACTCCGTCGGCGTACAGCGGAAGCTCCTTCCAAAGGCGGTGTTCAAGAAGGTGCCAAACCCGAACGGTGCCGTCGGCGCCGCCGGAGACCAAAAACTCCCCGAGTGGTTGAAAGGCCAAAGCCACAACTGCCCGGCGGTGTCCGAGAAACTCCTCCCGTAGTCGCCCGCTGGCAGCGTCCCAAAGGCGTACCGCGCCGTCGCTTCCCCCAGTCGCTAAAAGCGTCCCGTCCGGGCTCAGCCGACAGACCAGCACCGACCCCTGCGCCGCCGGCCATCGGGAGACCTCCTCCCCTTTCATATCCCAGACGGTCAGGACTCCGGCGCTGTCGCCGACAAAAACAAACGACTCCGTCTCGTCCATCGTCAGGCTGAGCAATTCCCCCTCGGGAACCTCAAGCCGGAGCATCTCTTCGCCGGAAAACCGGTTCCAGACAACAAGCCGCCGCCCTCCAACCGCGGCGATCAACCGCCCTGAATAGGAGACGACCGCGTCGGCGACCGGACCGTCAAAGACATAAGTGTGCACCGCAACCGGCTCGGCGTAGCCGACTCCGGCCAACCCCAGGAGCAGGTAAGTCCCGAACCCACAGACGACGTTCCACAGATGCCGTTGCATACGCGTTGTTGCTGCCCTGATTGGGGTGAATGCACGGCGCTCCTTCTCCAGCATACAGCGGTTCTCTCGGTTCGGCGAGCGGTTGGAGGCGGACCATGCGGAATACCGGAGCAATAGCGGGAGCGATCTTCCTATTCACCCTTGCGTTGGGGACGATGGCCCAGGCGCCCCATCGGGAGCCGCTGGTCGGCTCTGAGCTTCCCGCGACGGTCTCAGGGCTGGCGCTTGGCGACGCGACCGTCGGTCGCGCCCGAGGGGTTGAGGCGTTGACAAGCAATCCTGCCGGCCTTGGCGCCATGCGATTCTCGGAGCTCTCCGGGACCGGGCTTTATCGGAGCGGTCAGAGCACGCTTCACTTCAGAGGGGCGGAGTTTCCCCAGCGTCAGGGCCTGCTCCGCCTTGGCGGGATCGGCATTGCCCACCAGACCGAGTGGGGTCGCGGGCTGGGCGTGGGGTTCTCCATCCGACAGCGATACGACCTGAACGATCGGCTTCTGATGGAAGGGATAGAGCTCTCCGGCGACTTCCAAGAGATGCAGATTCGAGAGGAGGAGTCGCACTCCGGGGAGGTCTACGTGACGACCTTAGGAATCGGCGCGGAGCTGTTCCCCGGCGTGCGCGCGGGAGCGGCCGTTGAGCTCCTGGACGGAACGGTGACGCAGTCTAAGCGATTCGAGGCAACGCCGCCAGACCATCCACTTCCGACGGTGGTCTTTGACGACGACCTGACCCGCGCGATCGCCGGCTCACGGCTCCGGTTGGGCCTTGAGCTGGGAGTTACGCCCTTTTGGAACCTAGGGGCAGCGCTGGCGCTCCCCGCAGACTGGGAGATCCGCGAAGAGTGGGTCTTTCGAACTCGGCTGCGCGATGAGAACGGCGAGGACAACCCCCCTGTGGACGCTGGAGTCCTGGATTACACCTTTCATGTTCCTGCTGAGCTAGGAGCGGGGACCGCCCTTCAGCTGGGCGAGCTGCGCCTCTACGGGGCCATCCGTTATACCGACTGGACGCAGGCGGAGTACCGTCCCGTTCCAGCGCGGGACATCTCCCCTCGGCTCTTTGAACGCTCCTATTCGGCGGTCCTGGACGGCGGCCTCGGGATCGAATGGACCCCCAATCGGGCGATGATCCTCCGCGTCGGGTGGGAACAGCGAGGGAATCCGTTCCGTTGGATTGACGATACCGTCCTCCAGACCAGTTGGTCGCTGGGGTACTCCCAACGCGTTGGCCGGGCGCTGTGGTTGGATATCGCCTACCGGTACACGAGCACGCCGGAGCTGCTCGTTGAAGCAGACCTGATCGAACGCCACCGCGCCCACCGGCTGGCTTTTGGCGCGCGGGTGGTCTTTTAGTCCCACGGCTCTGGCCGGACGTCCGGCTCCACCTGAAGGGCATCGGCCAGGCGGTTCATCTCGTTGAAGAGCCCGACGACCGCCAGGAGTTCCTCCACCTCTCGGCGCGTGGCGCCCAACCGCTGAAGGGCCGCCGTGTGGGAGTTGATACAGTAAGAGCACCCATTAGTGATCGAGACGGCTAGAGCGATCATCTCTTTGGTCTTCCGGTCGAGGGATCCGTCGGCCATGATGCGCTTGACGCGATCCCAGGAGGCTTCTAGCAACTCCGGATAGGCGGCTAGCGCCCGCCAGATCGCCGGAACCCGCTCGATCTTCCGCGTCGCCTTGATGTCGTCAAAGACGGCTTGAACCCGCTCGGAGATCGCGCCGTCTTCGCCCGATGGAACAGGGGTCATGGGGACTACTCCTCCGCAATCACAGGGTTGGAAAGCGTGCCGATCCTCTCGATCTGAACCTCCACCACATCGCCGGGACGAAGCTTTTCGCCCCGAGCTCTCCCGACGCCCGCCGGGGTGCCGGTTGCGATCACGTCGCCCGGCTCCAAGGTGATCCAACGACTGATCCACTCGATCAGCTCGGCACAGGTGAAGATCATCTGGGCGGTGCTGGCGTCCTGCTTGACCTCGCCGTTGACCCGGAGGGTGATCCGCAGGCTCTGGGGATCAGGAATCTCGTCCCGCGTAACCAAGCAGGGGCCCATCGGCGCGAAGGTGTCGCACCACTTGCCGTTGAGCCAGTCGAACCAGCGGTCCCCCTCTCGTGGACGCCGGGTCTCCGGCACCGCCAACTGACGTTCGGAGACGTCGTTGAGGATCGTATACCCAGCGACGTAGTCTAGAGCCTCCTGGGCGGAGATGTGCTTTCCCCGTCGGCCGATGACGACGGCAAGCTCCGCCTCCCAGTCGATCCAGCGGCCATGACGAGGAATGACGATCGGGTCCCCGTGGCCGATGACGGTCGTCGAGGGAGGCTTCATGAAGACACGAGGGGTGGTCTCCGCCTTCTGGAGCACCTCACCGCCGCCCTCTTGAATGTGCTCGGCGTAGTTCCCCGCCAGGCAGAAAAGCTTTGGCGGACGAGGAACCGTCGGCCCGATCGGTTCGGAGATCCAAAAGACTCGTTCGGGGTCCTCCTCCGCCAACGCCGCGACCTGACGAAGGGCGTCGAGCGCTTCTTGGCCGCCCTCCAAAAAGGTGTGCATGCTGCCCAGATGGAGCACCCTCGAGTCTCGAAAGTGGGCCGCATAGGTCCGGGCGACGTTGACGATCCGATCGCCACTGAGCAGGCCTAAAATCGTCCCTCGGTTGACCCGTACGCTGACCAGTTTCATCGCAGACCCTCTCTCCTCCTCGCCGGCATCTGGTGGAAGGTCCGGTTAGGGTGGAAGCCTACACGGAACGGCAGAAAAGGGCAACGCCCAAGGCCGGTAAGTCGGGACGGATCACGGCTCGCGATCGCGGCGTTGCTCCTCCTGGAAGGCGCGAAGCTGTCGGGTGAGGAAGATTCGCATCAACCGGCTGCTGACCAACCGCTCCTCCCCCGGCCGCAGCGTCTGAGGGTTCACGTAGATGCCGTCAGGCCGCTCGGCCGGAGCTAACTCGATTGCGGGAGACTCCGAGCGCAAGGCGGCGAGTAGCTCGTCGCGACGGATCCCAAGCCGATCCTCGTCTAGAAGGAGGAGTGCACGGGGCATCGGCTGACCGGCCTCCGAAGGGAAGTCCCGAAGCACCTGAACCCCCTCGAACCCTGCAAACGCTTCGATGAAGTGTTGCACCATCGCCTCGTAGGAGGCCATCAGAGCTTCGTGGTCTAAGCTGAGATACCACTTGACGGCGGCATAGATGCCGGCCAGCTCTTCCTTTCCTACCTTCATCGGGCGTCCAATATAGGGGTGGGGACAAGCGTTAAAGGCGCACGCTCGAATGATCTCCGCGCGCCCCAGGATTAGACCGGTGGTTTGGGGTCCACAGAGCCCCTTGCCCCCGCTGAAGATGGCCACATCGGCGCCGTAGTCGCGAGTGAAGCGCCAGAGGTTCTCCGGCGGCGGCAGCTGAGCGGCGGCGTCCACGATGACCGGCACCCCATACCGATGGGCAACCTCTACAATCTGCGGAACGGGAAGTAGGCCCGGTGGCCCTTCACCCTGAGGAGCGACAAAAACGGCCGCGGTCCGATCGGTAATCCCGGCCTCTAGCTCCTCTGGGGTAACGCCTTCCAGCCGCCCGACGGGGCGAAGCTTTCCCCCCGCCTGTCGGATGGAGAACTCGTGCTCGATCCGATGGCACTCGAAAACGATCACCTCGTTTCGGGGAAAGTCGTCCGTTTGGGGAAGCCGTCTTCGCCGTTCCGGGTCCAGGTCGGTGAGACAGGCGGCGGTCGCCAGAACGATTCCGGCAGCGGCGCCACAGCTCACAAACGCCGCCTCGTTCTGGGTCATCTCAGCGATCGCCTCTCCAACCCGCTGCTGGAGCTCCTCCAGGTCCACATAGGAGGAGGCCGCCTCGATCATCGCCGTCAGCACCGGCTGAGGCATCAGCGACCCGCCCAGGCGGGTGAGCGTCGCGAATCCGTTGACGACACGCCGGACCCCCAACTCATCGTAGACCGACATGGGATCACAGCTCCAGGGGCTGGAGGGCTGTTTCAAAAAGCGTTCGCAGGTCGCGTTCGGTGAACTCGCGCGGACTGGCGACGGTTCCCTCGTCCCGCATCGCGTCGGCGGCCAATTCGGGAATCATCTCCACTTGGACGCCTAACTCTTGAAGCGATTGCGGCAGTCCCAGGCGGTCCCAGAGCCGCCGGATCGCCCGGACGGCGGCGTAGGCAGCCTCCTCGGTTGTGAGGGCGCCGACGTTCTCCACCCCCATGGCCCAGGCGATCTCGGCGTACCGCTCGCGCGCAGCCTCCAGGTTGTAAAGCATTACATAGGGAAGGACGACAGCACTGGCCAGTCCATGGGGAAGGCTTAGGCGTTCCGTCAGCGCATTGGCCAACACGTGAGTGCTCGATCCCCCCTTGTGGGAGGCCAGGCCGCCCATCGCGGCGGCCAGTTGCATCTGCATCCGCGCCTTCAGATCGCCCGGATGCTCGACCACCTCTGGCAGGGCCCGAACAATCAACCGGATAGCCTCAAAGGCGATCCCGTCGGCGATCGGGTCGAAGCCGGGGGCCACGTAGGCATCCACAGCGTGTACCAGCGCGTCTGCACCGGTGGTCTTGGTCAAAAACGGCGGCATCGGAGCGACCAACTCCGGGTCCAGGATGGCCAACGTCGGGATCAACCGTGGATGGACGATCCGACGCTTTCGGTGCTGCTGGGTATCGGTGATCAGCGCCATTCGGGACACTTCGCTGCCGGTGCCCGAAGTCGTCGGAACGGCAACTAAGGGAGCCATCGGCCGCCGAATGCGTTCTATGCCCCCCACCTCAGCGTACAGATCGCTTAACTGGCAGGAGTGGGAGACCAGCACACGAATGGCCTTTGCCGCGTCAATGACGCTTCCGCCTCCTAACGCGACCAGTCCGTCGCAGCGTCCCTCCGTGTAATGAACGGAGCCCGCGTAGACGTTCCTATCGGTCGGGTTGGGCCGAATCTCGGAGAAGACTGTCGGGTGGAAGTCCTTCCCCTCCAGCGTCTTGAGGAGCCGATCCAAAAGCCCGGCCTCCCGCACACCTGGATCGGTCACAATCAGCGGACGAGAAACCTCCCATCGGCGAAGCCATTCGGGCAGCGACTTGATCGCCCCAGGACCACACTCAAGCACAGAAGGGAAGTAAAACCGACGATGTTGTTCCTCTACCATGATCTCCCCTCTTGCTGGCCGATCGGCCCTCTTGGATCAGGCGCCCCGAGCCCCCGAGGACGCCCTAAAAGAGGAGCTCTTCCGCCTCTGCAGGACGACGCAGTCCGTACAGCTCGATCTCCCCAGCCCGGGGCTGACCCGGCTGGAAGGCCGTCGTCCGCTGGACGCCACCCTGTTCGATCCAGCGACGCTGGTTCGATCCAAACCGGTCATCGTGGGTGTTGCCAATCCGAAGGCGAATCCGGTCGGTGGTCGCCCGAATCGGGATGACCAACGTCGGCTCTCGATTCTGCTTGACCCGGGCGACGATCTTCCATTCCCCTTCCGATTTGCCGCCGGCGTAGACGATCACATCCTCAAAGTTGGCGTTGCGAATAACCAGCTGATGCAGGGAGCGCTCCACCGGCAGCCGGATGTAGATCTCCCGCGAGGTGACCGCGACCGTCTCCGGATCGCCGTCAATTAACTCCGGCGCCGGATGCACTTCGGTCTGCCAGTGCCATTCGGCAACGGTGCCGGGAAGGAGGGCGTAATTGTCGCTCAGCTCCTGCGGACCGACCAACCGACCGATTAGGCCGGTTCCGCATCCTCCCAAAAAAAGGAGCAGCGCGACCAGAACTCCAAGCTCGACGGGCCATCGAGAGGATCGAGTCATCGTTTTGTCCCGCGCGTGAAACCGCACCCAGAGCAAAGATGGCCCTCGTTGAGGGTTCGCCTCGTCCGTTGAGTGTAGAGGTTTCCTCCCGATAAAGTCAAGCCGCAGGGCGAAACCCCGCCGGAACCCAGCTCAAGCCACCTCAGCTCTCCCAAGAGGGCGGCGACCCGATCCGCAGGGCCCCGTTCGTCGGAAGAAAATCCCCCCACCGGATCAGTCGGAGCATCAAAGCCAGTCCTGCATAAAGTACAGCCCCGGTCGGAAGACTTCCCCAGATCGGCCAGCTCCGGACGAGGGAGAAAAACCCGTTGCTCAGCAACCCCAGCAACAGCAGGCGCGTCCAGACACCGACGCCAGGAACCGGTGCCAGCTTCCAGTGGATATACCCTGTCCCGACGAGAACCAGGAACAATTCGCTCAAGCCAGCGGCCCATCCCGCGCCCCGATGGTGGTAACGCCCCATCAGCAGAGCTCCGGCCAGAAGATGCACCCCAGTCGCCCCGAGCATCAGCAGAAGGACGGCTCGACCCCGATTGGCCGCCCGGAGGACGTTCGAGACCACCATCGTCAAAAAAAGCAGCCCTCCAAGGCCGCTTAAGCTCTGAAAGGCCGCGTCAATCGTCCCAGGCGGGTAAGCGTCCAGTTGGTACAGCAGCCGGATCAGCTCCGGCCCAACCCAATAAAGCAGCGTCGCCGCGCCCAACCCCAACGTCGCCATCGCCCGAAAGGAGCGCTCCACCAAACGGCGGAGCCGCTCCCGGTCCTCCGGTGTCCCCCCAGGACGGGAGTAGTCGGCCAACCGCGGAAAGAGAGCGCTGAGCACTGCCCCTGGAAGGATAGCCAGCGCTGTGATCCAACCGTAAGCGGTTCCATAGTAAGCCACCACCAGCGCCCCCCCGTTCGCTCCAACGCTCCAAAAGCACCGGACCCATCCGGTAATAGGCAATGTTGACGAAGTTAGCCGCGACAAAGGGCAACATCGGCACCAGAAGCGCCCGCCATTCACTCCACCGAAACCGAGGCCCGTACCGGGCGAACTGAGCGCTCAACAGTCCAGCCACCAACAACACGTGCAGCGAGGAGGCGCCGACCATTGTCCCACAGATCCACGTCGCCGAGCCGATCCCCAGCACCAGCCCCGCCACCCCCCCACCCCGGCAACGATCGCCCGTTCCAAAAGGACGCCCAGAGATTCAAACTCCATCCGTTCCCGCGCCCGGAAGAAAAGGTGAAACGCCCCGGCGATCTGGTCTAAAGCCGACGCGATGGCCGTAAGGACCACCAACCGACGCAGCAGCGGAGGATAGCCGTTCGCCCACGACCAAGCCAGCGCAGCGCCCAAAACAACAACCCCAGCGCTCAGCCGCATTCCCAACGCTGCGCCGAACGTCCGCGCCTCCTCCTCCGGACGAAGCAGCAGCTCCCGCACGAGAGGGTCCCGTAACCCCAGTTCCGCCAGAGCCCCGGCCATCCCCGCCACCGACACCGCAACAAAATAAAACCCCAACTCCTCAGGAGCCAGGTAGCGCGGAAGCAACAACAGCAGGACCAGGCCCAGCGCTCGCGCCCCAAGATGAGCGCTCAGGAGAAAAATTGCGTTTTCCCAAACGGAACGGCGTCGCATTCGACCCTCGACGGCACTTCCGCGGTTGATTCTCGTCTTCGCCTCGCTATCCTTATCATCTTAACTTGCTTTCCGTCGTACAGTACGGGGACCATGAGGCAGCTAAACCACCCCAAACAAAGGGAACCGATGAACCACGACTTCTCGCGCCGACACGACTTTGACGCGCTGCGGGCCTCGATGATGCTCCTGGGAATTCTTCTGCACGGGGCCCTCTCGTTTGCGCCGATCCCTTGGGTGGTACAGGACAGCCGCCAGCACGAGGCCTTCGCGTTGCTCTTCTCTGCCGTCCACGGCTTTCGGATGCCGGTGTTCTTTCTAATGAGCGGCTTCTTTACGGCGATGCTCTGGCGAAAGCGCGGGATGAAGGGAACGCTTAAGCATCGCTTTCAGCGGATTGTCCTCCCTTTTCTTTTGAGCTTGGTGACCGTACTTCCCCTGCTCAACTGGGTGAGCTTTCGGGCGATCGCCTCTGGGAGCGCAGCACCGACCGCTGAGAGGAGCCCCCAGCCGGAGGCGCCGCCCGGCGAAGATCTCTGGACGGCTGCGGCCAGCGGTAACCTGAGGATTCTGGAACGTCGGCTCTCTGAGGGAGCGGATCCCAATGCCCCCGACCCTGTAGCCGGCGTTACTCCATTGGCCTGGACAGCGCTCTTTGGCCAGGAGGCCGCTGCAGAAAAGCTCCTTGATCACGGCGCGGACCCAAATGCGCGCAACCGCGACGGGACCACTCCCCTTCACGCGGCCGCGTTCCTAGGCCGGGCGGAGGTCGCCGCGCTGCTCCCCCGTTACGGAGCAGACCCGACCGCTCCCAGCTATACCGGCGAAACTCCGCTGGATTCCCTCACCGCTAGCTGGGAGGCCGTCCAGTACATCGCAGGACTGCTGAACATTCCCGTCGAGCGAGCGGCCGTCGAGGCAGGACGAAAGAAGGTCGCAGAGCTGCTGCAGCAAACAACGACGGGGAGGTCGGTAGGGGCATCCGTCCGTCGGTGGATCGCCCGCCAGATGAACGTCTCCCTTTTCCACCACCTCTGGTTTCTCTGGTTCCTCATCTGGCTCATTGCTGGGTTCTCATGTTATGCGCTTTTTGTGGAGCGCACCGGCTGGAAGGGTCTCCCGCGCCGGTGGCTGGCCCCGCCGCGCGCGCTGCTCTGGCTGATCCCACTGACGATGCTGCCTCAACACTGGATGGGGCGATTTGGCCCAAGCTTTGGACCGGACACCTCGGCCGGCTTGATCCCGATGCCCCACGTCCTGGCGTACTACGCGATCTTCTTCTTTTACGGGGCCCTGCTCTTTGATCGGGAGGAGCCCACCTGGAACCCCGCCCGAGGGTGGGGATGGATGCTCCTGGCGGGTCTGTGCGTGTTCTTGCCCCTTGGGCTGAGGGCCACCTTCACACCGGTTGAGGCCCTTCCTCAGGGATGGCGGCGGCCCTTGGCAGACCTGCTCCAAGTCGGCTACACGTGGACGATGACCTTTGGGTTGATGGGGATGTTCCGACGCCTCCTCCGGCGAGAAAGCTACGCCGTTCGATACGTCTCGGACTCCTCTTATTGGCTCTACTTGGTTCATCTCCCCTTGATCATCGCCGCCCAGATGGTCGTCCGGAACTGGAAGCTGCCCGCGCTGGTGAAGTATGGAATCGTCTGCGGATCGGTCACGGTACTGCTGTTGCTCAGCTATCAACTGATGGTCCGCTACACCTGGATCGGCCGGATGCTCAACGGTCCACGAACCCGACGCCAAAAGACAGCTCCGATCCCAGCTTCCGGGGGATGAGGGAACGGGAGTCTTCAAAGCCGAGCGGCCCGCTCGCGGAGGGCCTCCAGGCGCTCCAAGATCGCGCGGGCGTTCATGACGCCTTTGTAGACGTAAAGCCGTGCCGGGAGCTCCGGGTCCAGCACCTCTTCGCTGACCCGAAGCCGGTCGCTGACGGCAAAAAGGACCGGCACACCAAGTCCAGCTTCGACCAGCTCCACCCGCTTCCAAACGGCCTCCCGGCTCCAGTACCCGAGGACCTCCAAGTAGGCGCAAAAGCCGCTCTCCCGATGAGTAAACGCCAGGTCTGGAACGCAAAGTCCTACCCCCGGCAGGTCGAGCAGGTCTTGCGCAACGGCCACCTCCCACGGAGCGCCCAGCGCTCGAAACTGCTCCATCAATCGGGCCACCTCCTCCGGCAGGTGAAGGGACTCCTCCTCAGAAGGCCCCCGTTGGCCGCTCCCTTCCAGTCGGAACCGGTACGGAGGTCGGTCCCGATCCCATCGTACCAACGCCTCCAGCTCCCATCGCCCGCAGGACTCCAGGACGGGGAGCAGCAGGGCTAACTGCAGCCCATACTTGACCGTCGCCTGAAAAAGGCTCAACGGCCCGTCAATCTCGATCCGATAGCCTCCCTCCGGCTCCCGATTGAGACGGTACAGCAACCGATGGAACTTCAACCGGCGAAAGAAGACCCGATAGCCTCCGGGATCGGCGCAGGACAGCCGAACCACCACCTTCAACGCTCGAAGCAACACCGCTTGCCGTTGAGCCCGATCGTAGACGTCCAAGAGCGCCTCTGCCCCGATCGGGTCGAAATGGGTCAGGCGATAGTTCTCCCTCAAATCGGCATAAAGCCCCTCCTCCAGCCGCTCCGGAGTGGTCCCCAGCTCCTCAGCAAGTTCCTGGAGGAGCCGCTTCCGATCGAACCGCTCCAATTCCCGCCGAGCCGCCGCTGCGCGTGCGAAAAGACGCCTCCGAAGCGCGCGCGGTTCCCATCCTTCGACTACGCCGACCATCTCAAACGTGCATCGGTCCTCGATCAGCTTCTGGAGTCCCCGCATCCGCTTGTAGTCGGTCTCTCGGAAGGACAACGACTCGCAGGCTGCGCGAAACTCCCCTTGAGTCCGACCCAGGGAGGCCTCCGCCAGCTCGATCAACTGCCTTGCAACGGGAAGCAGCCGCCGACGCTCCGCCGGACTCAGCGGAACCACCTCCAGCGTTCCGCCCCGACGCCGTACCCGGACCAGATCAGCGGTAAGCACGGTGCTTCCTCCGCCGAAGGCTCACGAACACTTCCGAAGTCTCACTAGCGATCAGCTCGTACAGCACCGCCTGTTTCCCCTCCCGTCGTCGCAGCAGTCGGCCCAGTCGCTGGACGTGCTCCCGAACCGATCCGCTCCCCGAAAGCACAATTCCCACGTTTGCTTCGGGCAGGTCCACCCCTTCGTTGAGGACCTTGGAGGTGGCCAGGATGTTCACCTCCCCTTCGCCAAACGCCCGAAGAATCTCAACCCGTTCGCTCGGCGGCGTCTGATGGGTAATCGCCGGGATCAAAAAGCGGCGGGACAGCTCATAGGCGGAGGCGTTTCGCTCGGTGAACAGCAACACGCGGTCGCGCCGATGCCGACGAAGAAGATACTCGACGTAGTCCAGCTTGGAAGGTGCTGCGAAAGCCAACTCCCGCTGACGCTGATAGGCCTTCATCGCCCGACGGCCCTCCTCGCTCAGCGAAGAGAGCCGGACAAACTGGCTCCACCCCTTTGGGCTATTCATCACGATTCCGTACCGGTCCACAAACGCCCGATAGGTGCGCCAGGCCGCCTCGTACTCCGCTCGCTCCTCTGGCGTCAGCTCGACCAGAACCTCCTCGACGATGTAGTCGGCCAGGTACTCCCCGGCGAGCTCGTCCACCTCCCGGCGGTAGACCACCGGCCCGATCAGGTGGTTCAGCGACTCGTGGCGCCCGTCCGCCCGTTCCGGCGTGGCGGTCAAGCCCAACCGAAACGGCGCCAACGAAGCTAACGCCGCAAAGGAGTAAGTCTCCCCCGGCAGATGGTGACACTCGTCAAAAACGATCAGCCCAAAGCGAGCCCCGAGGTGCTCCATATGGAGATGGGCCGAATCGTACGTCGAGACGGTGATCGGGCAGACCCGATGCTCTCCGCCGCCCAGCACCCCGACCTCCCGACGAAAGCCGGTCTCCAGAAGCTCATACCACTGAGCAACCAGGTCAAGCGTCGGCGCGACGACCAACGTGTCCCGTCGCGCGCGGTCGATGGCCATCAGCGCCGCATAGCTTTTGCCTGCACCGGTGGGGAGAACGATCACTCCGCGGCCCCCAGCGCGCCACCAGGCCTCAACCGCCTCCTCCTGGAACGGTCGAGGAACCCGACGCACCTGAAGGCCCTCTTCGAGGACGCCGTAGGCCCGCGCCTCGTCCCGATAGGGGACCCCCTCCCGCCGAAGCGCCAGGACGATCGGCGCATAGGCCAAAGCAGGCGCTCGAAAACAGCGCGTGCGCGGATCCCAGCGGCAATCCGCCGGCAGGAGCGCCGAAAACGACTCGGCAAGCCCTCGCACCTCCAGCGTCCCCGCAACAAAACGAAACACGACGGGCGACGATTCCTCCGGCTCCGGAACCATTCTCCCCTCCCCTCCTGAGGATTGCGGGCCTCTGACCTCAAAAAGCATACCATACCGCCAAAGGAGCTCCCAGAGGCTACCCCTTGTCCCCACTGGGCGACGGTCTTATGCTCTCTCCCCGAGAGCGTGTTCGCCCTTGAAGGATTCATTTGGTCTGCTCAGGAGAACACCGATGCACGTAGGTTGCTGCGCCTATTCCTACCGTCAGTATCTGAGTAAAGGGGAGATGACGCTGCTGGACTTTCTGGACACCTGTGCTCAGATCGGCTTTGATGGCGTCGAGCTGACGGCCTACTACTTTCCGAACACCGAACGAGAGACCCTCTTTGAGGTCAAGCGGGCGGCGCTCAAGCGGGGGTTGGACATCTCTGGAACGGCGGTCGGAAACAATTTCTGCCAGCCCGACCCGGAGCGACGAGCTCAGCAGGTGCAGATGGTCAAAAGCTGGATCGATCACTCGGTGCTGCTTGGAGCGCCGCTGATCCGAGTCTTCGCTGGCGGCGTCCCGGAGGGGCACACCGAAGAGGAGGCCCGCGCTTGGACGATCGCGGCTCTCCAAGAGTGTGCCGACTACCGGGGCGCTGAGCGAGGCATCATGCTGGCCCTGGAGAACCACGGCGGAATCACCTCGACGGTCGAGCAGGTCGAAGCGATCCTGAACGGCGTCTCCTCCGACTGGTTGGCCGTCAACCTAGACACGGGAAACTACCGACAGGATCCTTACGGCTCCATCCGTCGAACGGCGCCCTATGCGATCAACTGCCACTTAAAGTCGGAGGTTCCCGCCCCCGGTGGGAAGATGCCAGCCGACATACGGCGGATCATTGCCGACCTGCGAGAGGCCGGCTACCGCGGTTACCTGAGCGTCGAGTTTGAGGCCGCCGAGGACCCGAAAACCGGAGTCCCTCGATTTGCGCGAGAGATTCTCGCAGCGCTAGGTCGATAACCAAAAGCGGGGAGCAGTTCAACCGTCCCCTGATCGCTCAGCGCCCCGTCCCGTAATCCTCAAACCACTGGATCAGTTCGATCCGATTTCCGTCCGGGTCGAAGGTGAAGAACCGATCGGCACCGGGGATCGGCGTCGTCTCCTCGACCACACAGCCGTGCTTTTTTAGGTGCTCCCGCGCCGCCTGAGCGTCCTCAACGTGCAGGGCAAAGTGCCGAGGGCTCGGCACGTCCGGCGTCGGAGAGGGGATTAGATGAAGTTGATCCTCTCCGAATCGGAACCAGACCACCTCGAAGTTGAAGGTAGACGGCTTGGCGATCTCCTCCAAACCGAGGATGCCGCCGTAGAACTCCCGTGAGCGGTCGAAATCGGTTACCAGAATCGAGACGTGGTGAATCCCTTCAACACGCAGTCCCATCCGAGATCCTCCTCATGGCTTCAGCACCGGCACATATTTGAAGTCGTAGCGTGGTTCCCACATCTGGGAGCGTGCCATCTCTTCCAGGTCGCCGTCAACCGGATCGGCGACTCCGTCCTCAATAGCCGCCTGGGCGACCGCCGCCGCGACGTGAGCGGTGACCTGCCGGAGCTCCGCCATGGGAGGATAAACGCAGCGCTCCTCCAGGAGACGAGAGGTGACCTTTTCGGCAAGGGCGACTCCGGCCGCGGTGAGCATCCGATCGGTCACCTGCTTGGCCCGAACCATCATCGCCCCCAGCCCGATGCCGGGAAAGACGAAGACGTTGTTCCCCTGCCCGATTCGGTAGCGCCTCCCGTTCCATTCAACCGGCGGAAAGGGGCTGCCGGTGGCGACAATCGCGCGCCCTTCGCTCCAGCGGATCAGGTCGGCAGGGCGCGCCTCCGCTCGTGCGGTCGGGTTGGAGAGCGGAAAGATGATCGGCTGAGGGGTGTGCTGGGCCATCTCCCGAACGACCGCCTCGGTGAACTGGCCCGGCTGGCCGGAGACCCCGATCAGAACCGTCGGGCGCGCGTTCCGAACCACATCCAGCAGTCGAACGGTGTTCGGATCGTCCAGGAACCATCCTTCCAGCTCGCTGGGACTGTGAGCGAAGGATCGCTTATACTCCTCTAAGTCCGGACGATCGCTCAACACCAGACCGCGGCTGTCTAACGGATAGATGCGCCGCCGCGCCTCCTCTAAGGGAAGCCCCGCCGCGGCCATCGCGCTGGCGAGCCGGTGGGCAATCCCGATCCCCCCAGCGCCGGCCCCTAAGATGGCGATCCGCTGTTCGGTCAACGGTTTACCGGTGATTCGAAGCGCTGCTAAAACCCCGCCCAGCGCTACAGCACCGGTGCCTTGAACGTCATCGTTGAACGAGAGCACCACGTCCTGATAGCGCTCCAGGACGGTGAACGCGTTCTGCTTCGACAGGTCCTCCCACTGAAGCAACACCCCTGGAAGAACCGCCCGCACCCCTTCAACAAACCGGTCCATGAACTCCAGGTACTCCTTGCCCCGGAGACGGGGCCGCCTATAGCCCAGATAAAACGGATCGTCCAGAAGCTCCGGGTTGTTCGTCCCCACGTCCAGGGCGATCGGTAGGCAGGCGGAGGGGTGAATCCCCGCCCCCAAGACGTAAAGCGCCAGCTTTCCAATGGAGATGCCCATCCCGCCGGCGCCCTGGTCGCCGATGCCTAAGATCCCCTCGCTGTCGGTGGCCACGATCAGCCGGACGTTCCGGATGCTGGGATAGTTCATCAGGATCTGCGGCAACCGGTCTACAATCGTCGGGTCCACGTAGATGCCGCGCGGCCGACGAAAGATGTGGCTAAACTTCTGCACCGCCTCGCCAACGGTCGGAGTGTAGACGATCGGAACCAGCTCCTCCATCCGACTCATCACAAACGCATAAAAGAGCGTCTCGTTCCGATCTTGCAGCGCCCGAAGGAACTCGTACTTGTCCAGGTTATTCTCAAGCCGGTCCAGCGTCTCGGAAAGCCGAGCCATCTGCTCTTCGAGCGTCGTCACGCGAGCCGGAAGAAACCCTTCCAACTGAAACTTGACCCGCTCCTCGTGGGTAAACGCCGTCCCCTTGTTCAGCAGAGGGTCCCGCAGGAGCGCATACCCCCGTAAGGTGGTCCGCACCTCTTTGTTCTTCATGTCGAAGACGCGCGTCTCGTCCATCGTTCTGCCCCTTCCGATCCCAAAAAGCTCCCTGTTCAACGGATAGCCTATTCCAAGGCGGCGGGAAAGACTCCCTCCGAAGACCCCCACGACTCAGGAAACACCCCCTATTTCTGTTGACAAGCGCCCTTCTGAAGAGTAGAGTCCTTCCGGAAGAATCCACAGCGCGCCGGAGAGGCTCCGACGCGCCCGCCCGAGGTGCCGTGAGGAGGACTGTTATGTTGACCCGTGAACAGGTGGAGGCCTTCCACCGAGATGGATTCCTCAATCTGGGGAAGCTCCTCGACGAAAAAGAGTGCCGTGAACTCGAGGAGGAGATCTTCCGCGTGATGCGCGAGGAGACCGAAAAGAAGCCGGTTCTCCTCCGAAACATGACCGGACGGGACGACGCCGTCGTCGTTCAGATCGTCAACATCTGGGAGGCCAGCGAGCGGTTCCTCGAACTGGCCAAGCACCCGGTGATCACCGAGGCGGTCGCCCAACTGGCCGAGACCGACACGCTTCGCATCTGGCACGATCAGGTGCAGTACAAGCCGCCCCGCGCCGGCGGTCCCACCGGCTGGCATCAGGACCATCCGCTGTGGCCTTCAATTCAGCCCGCCGATCTGATCACCGCTTGGATTCCGTTTGAGGACGCCACGATCGAAAACGGGTGCATGTGGATGGTCCCCGGAAGCCACCGGTGGGGGAATCAGCAGCGTTACCTGGCCTCCGGCCCGAACTTTGAGCCGATCCATCGAGAGCCGGAGCGACTCCCCGAAGGGGCGGTCATCCGCTCGGTGCCCTGTGAGGTGCGTCGGGGTGAGTGTCATCTCCACCACTGCCTCACCTGGCACGGAAGTCCCGACAACCGCTCCGACCGTCCTCGTCCCGCGCTGGCCATCCACTACATGCCGGGGCACATCCGCTTTGACCCGGTCGGTCGGCACGTGATGGATCAGTTCATCCACGTCCCAGTGGGCGCCATCCTGGAGGGCGAGCACTTCCCGGTGGTCTACCGTCGCAGCAACTGATCCGACCGGCTTTCGCTCTGGGCTTGTTCAAAACCGCGCGCGGGCCGTCGTCCGATGGCCCGCCGCGTCCCGTACGCGGACAGCGATCGAGTGGGTTCCTTCGGGAACTTCGGGAACCTCAAACTCGAACACTTCGCGCAGCCCGTCAAACAGCCCATCGGTCGGAAAGACGATCGTCCACTCCTCCGTGTCCAAAGAGTACTCCGCCCCGTCAATGTCGCTAAAGCCGTCCTCCGCAACAAACCGAACGACGACGGTGTTGCCTTCTCGCGTCGCTCGAAGCTCGGCGATCCGCGGCGGCGTGTGGTCAATCTCGAACGGTTCGGTCACCCACTCCACTCGATGAGCCCGATCCGGAGGATTGCCAGGCAGATCGGTCACGACCAGCCGCAGCCGATAACGGCCATCGGGAAGCGCGGCGGTGTCCCACGTGTAGTTGTTCCCCCGAAGCTTCTCTTCGATCCGATGCCAGTTGCTCTCCCCCTCACTGCGGAAGTACAGGTCTACCCGAAGCGGGTCCTCGTTGGGATCCTGAATTTGCCAGCGAATTTGGCGCCGAGTGGTCGTCGGCGGTTCGTTTTCTGGCGGCGCAATCCTCACCTCTTGGACCTCTGGCGGTAGGTTGGCCGGAAGATAGGCTACCTCCAGGCGCCGGAGCACCGGCGTCCGGGTGGGAACCTCACTGCGCAGTCGTACCTGCACCTGAAGGAACCGCGCCGGCGGACTGGAGACCTTTCCCCCCTCCAGAGAGGACTGCGGCTCGGACCAGTCGCTCCAGGAACTGTCGGGGGAATCGGTATTCCCGCTTCGCGTGCGCACTTGAACGGCGGTCCCCTCGGGAAGCTCCGCCTCCCAGCGGATCGCTCCCCAGTGGGAGATCACCCCTGCGTCCAACGGCTTGGACTCCCACTTCCCCTCTTGAGCGATGTTCGCCCCAAGCCGATAAAGCTTGGCCGAGTTACTGGTTCCAAGGAGGATTCCCGCTCCAGTCGGCTGAAAGACCAACACGTGGGCCTCGGAGAGATCGGCGATCTCCCGGCTGTGGCCCTCGGCGTCCAGGGCGTAAACCTTTCCCTCACCCCCCGTTCCGACCAGCAGCTCCTCGCCCAGCCAGGTCAGCGTGAGAATCGGGTAGTTCTCCTCGTGCCAGAGCAACCGGGCGACCCCCTCCGGTGTGACCCGATAGAGGAACGATTCCACCTGAGACTGATCCCCCCGCGGATTGGGCATCCCCTGGGGCTGGGGCCGCGGCAGCGGGCCGGTAACCGTTCCAACGATCAGGTCCCCGTTGGGCGCCGGAAGGAGCAGATTGACTTCCCGTTGATCGGTATCGTAGAGGGCAAAGCCCTTCCCCGGCTGAGCGGGGTCCACCCGATAGACTCGCGCGCTTCCGTCGGTCCCCACGTAGAGCTTTCCTTGGTGAAGGGCAAGCGCGCGCAGGTGGGGATCGTCCGCATCAAAAAGGACCGTGTGGCTCCACGCTCCGGTTTCGCTCCGGGTCAAGCGGTACAGTTTTCCCTCCTCGCCGGTGGCCGCATAAAGCGCTCCGTCTGCGTCGAACGCCAACCCCCAAACGTAGGTCTCCCCCTCTTGGAAGATCGTCTCCGGCAATGGCCGTTCGGAGGCGAGACTAATCCGATAGATCAGTCCGTCCGGAGCGGTGCCAGCGTAAAGCGCCCCGTCCGGTCCCAACACCAGGCTGAGAATCGCCAGCTCCGGCGTGTCCACCAACAGCTCCGGCTCGCCCCCCTCGGGGATCCGGTAGATTTTGCCGCCGTTGCCGGTGCCCACATAAAAGGCCCCGTCCGGTCCCGGTGCGATGCTCCAGATGAACGCCTCGCTCAGCTCAGCAACGGAGTCCAACTCCGGCGCTAACCGCATCTCCCCCAGATCGGAGATGCCGACCGATTCCGCCTCACCGTCCCGAAAGTCCTCCGCCGACTCTAGCGTCCAGCGCTTCGTCCCGACGGCCCCCGCCGAGAGAGCCAAGCTCAACAGCCCGCACAACGACGCTTGAAGCAGCCTTCGAGGGCTCAAGGAGACACTCCTTTCAATTCAAAGAACCATCCAAACGAGGTTATCGAACCTCTCGGTCTACCGTGAAGCCCAATACGGTGCTCCCGGTGATCACAAAGGGGGTCTCAAAGACGTAACGGGCGATCTCGCTGCCCTGGGTCAGGTTCCCCTCTCCGGCCTGGGTCGCGCCGGTCATCACGTTCAGCACGGAGAGGGGTAGATTGGGAAGCTCCGCTCCAGGAATCGAAATCCCCAACCGCATCGGGGTGATCAGCGCCACGTACAGCTCTGGTCGGTCTCCCTCCTCTCGGAGCTGCTGGAGCAGCTTCTCGGCGGAAACCACCTGGTACCGCTCGCGGGCGCGGGCGCGTTCCCAACTCCGATAAGACTCCCCATCGCCCAAAAACAGCATCGCCGGCCCCTCTGGCATGTCCGCCGGAACGGGAACCCGGTAGCGCTCAACGATCGGATCGTCCAGATAGGGATGGTAGGTAACGGCCAGCTCCAGCGTCTCGCCCGGCCGCGCACGAGAGCGGTCCAGCCGCGCTGCAACGATCGCCGCCGACTCCTGGCCGTCTACGTACTCCACTTCCAGTAAAACCCGTTGAAGCGGAAACTCCTCAAACCAATTGTCCAGCAGCGCCCCCAGGGGATAAAGCAGCAGCGCGGTCGCCGTGCCGGGGGAGGAGTTCCCAGCTAGCAGATTCTCCTTCTCCAACGGCTCGTGAGGCGAAGACGGGTCAAACTCCGCCCGAAGTCTGGTCCGCATCGTGAACGGGCCGTAATCCTTCTCCGCCGCCGAAAAGGTGGCCAGTACCGCAGAAGCAAGCAGCGAGGCCGTAAAGTCTGGATGGCGCATGACCTCATAGTGATAAGCCCGCTCCTCTCCCTTGGGGGAGCGGATCACCACGTCCAAGGGGATATACGGCGGATGGTTCTCCCCCAAAATCGCGGCGATCGCCGGTTCTCGATCCTGAACCAGTGTGCCCACCACCCGCCCCGGACCGGCTACCTTGAACGAACGAACGTAACTGCCGACCACAAAGTGCACATAACCCGAAGAGACCGGTAGGTAGCTCTTCCCCTCGCCGAAGGCTGGATGTCCAAAGGCCAGAATCCGCTCGCCCTCTCGGAGGGTGACCGTCCCGTAGCTGAAGGCGCTTAGGTCGCCTCGAATCAGCTCGATGCCCAGCACGCTCCCCGGCTCAACAGGAGGGTCCTCCTCCAAGGTGCTCGACCCGCCAGCTCCTGCCAGCGTCGCCCATCCGAATCGGGAGAAGGCCGCGTCCAAGATCGCTCGCGCCTCTGGCGGAAAGCCGACCAACGCCACCGGCGTCGCCAGCCGCTGCACCTGGGGTGAGGCCGACGCAGGAACCGGCGCCCTTGCAGAGACCAGCTCCCGGCTTTGAGGCGTCAAAGCGTGGGGGTCGTGGAGTGCGGCGTACCACTCTTCTGGCGAGACCAGCGGAGCGAGCGCCGAGGTGGGCCGCCGCGGAACCGGCGCCGGCGTGAGATCCCGCTCCCAGACCCGAAGCATCTGCTCAATCGGCGTAATGCCGATAAACGGCTCCTTGGCGTTCAAAAATCCGTAAGCGAGCGCTCCGATCAGCCTTCCCTGAACGTAGACCGGGCTTCCGCTCATGCCGCCGGCTGTCCCGGTCTTGCGCATCCGCTCGTCCACCCCCACCGCCCAGATCAGGTGGCCCTTGGCAAACGCGTTCCGCTCGATGCTGAGAATCTCAACCTGAAGCTCCTCGACCTGAGTCCCTTGAAGGACGGTCTGGACCACCCCGTAGGTGGGGCGTTGCGCCTTTCGATTCTGAAGGAGGATCTCCCCCAACTCTTGGACGCTCATGTACCGGTCAGCGTCCCATTCGACCGCTCCGGCGGCCCAAGCGAGACCTAGGAGCCAGCCGATTCCAACTGCAGCAACTGCCGTTCTCATCTCCGCGCCACCTTCCTGGTGCTGAAGTTCCCCTCGGCAACGAGCCAAGATACCACAATCGCTCGGAGCAACGCAAATTGCAGCGTTCCGCCGTCTCCGATGGCCCGAAGCATTGTTTCTCTCGACCCAAGACGTCCGCTCTGCGCCCGGGTTGCGCCCCCTGTCGACCTCTGATAATGATAAAGTGTCCTCCGACTCGGTTGAGAGTGTCCTTTGCCGCTGGAAGCCTTTGAAGAGAAGCGGAGCTCATGGCCCGTCGCCGTACATCGCGTGCCGATCGAGCGATCGGTTCCCCTCCCCCTCGTGCGCGGGTGGAGACCTCCAGCAGGCGGATCCGCTGGCAGGCCGGACGCCCCGGGCGAGTCTCCTGGCGGAGTCGAGCGGGAGCCTGCGCCCCTTGGATCGCGGTAATCCTCCTGCTGGTCGCCGTCGCCTACCGGGAGGTACTAGGCACCGAATCCCGGCGCTGGGAGGAGTGTCAGCAAATCTACGCGGCCGGAGAGGTGGCTCGACTGGACGTCCTCGAAGAGTACCTCCAGCGTTACCCGGAGGGGGAACACGCCGAGACGGTCCGGTACTACTACGCTCGCCTGGCGGCAGAACGGAAAGACTGCTCGACGCTTCGGCCTTGGTGGGAAACGCTGCTCGACGCGCAAAACCGGCAGTACCGCACCGAAGCGATGCTGGCGCTGGCCGACTGCGCCTTTCAAGAGGAACGCCTTGAGGAGGCCGCCTCCTACTACCGCCGGATCGCTGAAGAGGACCCAAACGCCCCCGCGGCGGTTCTGGCCACGCTCCGACTCGGAACAATCGCTGAGCGGGAAGGCGACCTGATCCGCGCGGCCGCCGCCTACCGGCGCGTCTGGGAGCACCCGGCCGCAACGCCCGAACAGTTTACCTCCGCGGCCCGTCGGTGGGGGGCGCTCTACCTCTCCCAACTCCGGCCCGAAGGGGAGCGGTACATCGTTCGGCGCGGCGACAACCTGACCCGAATCGCTCAACGGTACGGACTCCAGCTGCGCGAGGTGTTGGCTGCAAATCCCCAGCTCCAGGACCCGTCCCGGCTGGAGGTGGGGCAGGTGCTCCGCATTCCGCTTTCTCTGTTCTCTGTACTTGTCTCGTTAGAGGACGGAGCGTTGTATCTCCTTCACCGCGGGGAGGCCGTTCGCGTTTATCCGGTCTCCGTCGGGGAGCTGGATCGCCCAACCCCCACCGGCGTCTATCGGAGCGCGGCACCCCTGACCGATCCGAACGCGCTGGAGGAGCTCCTCCTACGCCGCCCGGAGCTCCACTCGATCGGGGTCGGCCGCGGGTGGGTCGCGCTGATTCCCAGCGACTCGGCCCTCCACGGCGGCGGTTCCCTCGATCGGCTTCGAAAGCCGAAAACCCCCGGAACGGTTCAGTTGCTGGACGAAGACCTCCTCGAGCTGGTCCGATGGCTCCCGGCCAACTCCGAAGTGAGAATTGTCCCCCGCGCCTCAGAGGTGCGCTGGGCCGTAATTCCCAGTGGAGCTCCCTGATTAGAAGTCGGTACAATGTACAATCTCCGTGAAACGATAGTGCTGAAACGACGTATGTTTCGTTCGAACCGATGCAGACAAGCGGTTGAACCCCTGGTCGGCCTGAGCGTTTTTTGAGATAACCAAGGCACCGGTTGACGAAGGGCACAGGGTTGCCGATCAAGATTCTCCGACGCAGCAGTTATCAGCGCTTGCTGGCCGCGCTGGACGAACGGAACGCGCTCCGGGAGGAGCGGGATCGCCTCTCTCAGCGGCTGCGCGAGACGGAGGAGTCGCGCCGGTCCCTGGAGGCAAAGCTCCGCGAGCTTCGCGAACAGATGGAGGAGCAGGAAAGCCGGCTCGAAGAGCTGATCCAGCAGCGGGCCGAGGAGCTGATCGCCGAGATGCACATCTCCCGCCGGCGATTCGAGCAGCTGGCCGCCGACCGAGCCGACCTGATCGAGCTGTACACCGAACGGTTGTACGCGATGGCCCAGCGCTTTGCCCTCCAAAGCGTCGAGGAGCAACAGAACCGAGGGCTGTTGATCCTGTTGGTGGATCGGAGAAACATGAACCCACAGAACTTCTCCGACTTCCACGACGGGCAACTGGAATATTTGGAACACGAAGAGTTCTTGGGGATCGAGCGGATTCCGCACATCTTCTCGCCCAAGGCTCAAGCGGTGCTCGACTGGATGGGCGGCAAGGAGCTCCGGCTCAGTAGAGACGGCGAGATCGTCGGCTACGAAGAGCGCGATGGAGCGATCCTGGTGGACCTGCGCGGGGTGATCTTCAAGACGCGCCAGATGATCGAAGGCGTTCGCACTCACAAGGTCTATTCCAAGGTCGAACGGCTCCTGGACGGCGGCGCACGGCACAACGCGGCACTCTACGCCTCCTCGCTTGAGGAGGTCCTGGTGGCCATTGCGGTCAGCGAAGAGAACAACCGAGTCACCATCTTCCGCGACGGACGGTTTGTCGAAGCCTTCGATCCGTACGAAAAGCGACGGATCTCCCGTGAGGAGTACTTCTCCCAGATGCGACGGGAGGAGTCCCACCCGACCCCACTGGATGCCAAGTCCTGACTTCTTGACGGCACCCCCAAGACCCAGACCTGTGGTATGCTCTCAGAGACCCGATTCTCCGAAGCCCGGTGAGAAGCCCAACATGAGGAGGCGCGTCCGATGCAGACGGTAGTAGGATTTGTCGGCGTGGGGCGGATGGGCAGCAATATGGCCCGGCGGCTAAACGACGTGGGCGTTCCGATCGCCGCCGTCTACGACGCGGACACCTCAAAGGCCCAATTGCTGGCCAAGGAGCTAGGAGCCCAAGCGGCGGAGACGCCGGCGCAGGTCGCAGCGGCCTCCGAGGTGGTGTTCACCGTCGTTACCGACGACGCGGCCATGCGGGCCATCTTTAACGAGTCGGACCCCAACAGCCTGATCGCCCACGCCAGCGGTCGCATCTTTGTGAACTGCGCCACGCTAAGCCCCTCGATTCACCAGGAGGTCGAAGCGGTGGTCGAGCGGCACGGCGGAAATTCCATCGAAGCGTGTATGGCCAGCAGCATCCCGCAGGCGCGGAGCGGCAGACTATTCCTCATGTGCGGCGGGCGGCGCGAGGTCTTCGAGCGGATGCGTCCCCTGCTAGAACTGCTCAGTGAAGAGCTCCGGTACGTCGGAGAGACGGGGCGGGCCGCTCAGGTCAAGGCGCTCGTGAACATGGTGATGAACATCAACACGGCAGCCCTGGCCGAAGGACTGGGGCTAGGCGCCGCGTTAGGGCTGGACGTCGGAATGCTTCGAGAGGTCTTCTCGAAGACCGGTGCGGCCTCACGGGTTTTAGAGACTGACGGCGAGGACATGGAGAAGCGGGATCACGAGTGTTACTTCTCAGCGGCCCACGCGATGAAGGACTCCGGAATCGCCCTCCGGCTGGCTGAAGAGGCCGGGTTGAACCTCCCGTTGGCCCGTGCCACCTTCGAGCAGTACCGAAGGCTGGTCGAGTTGGGCCTGGGCGAATGGGACAAGTCGGCGATCGCAGAGCTGACCTTCCCCGGCCGCACAGGAACCGGAACCCCACAAGGATGAGCGGCGACCTTGAGTTTGTAGACGGCCACGCCGACACGCTGGCCCGTTACTGGGAGGCCGGAAAGAGCCTCGACCAGCCGCATCCTCAGGCGGATTTGGACCTCCAACGGGCGTTGGCGGTCGGGCTCCGAGCCCAGTTTTTTGCGTTGGCGCCGGTCTGTCGAGGGGTCTACCGCGAGCCGTTCAGCCGATGGGCGCTTCAGGTCCTAGACCTGTTGCACTCCGCCGCCGAGCGCCCAGAGGTCCCCTTGCTCCTCGCCACCTCAGCGCAGGACATAGAGACCGCCCGGCATCAAGGTGCGCTGGCGGCCTTCTTAGCCCTTGAGGGCGCCGATTTTCTGGAAGGCGAACTCGCTCTCCTGCGGGCCTACTACCGACTCGGCGTGCGGCTGCTGGTTCTGGCCCACTTCCGGAGAAATGCCGCTGCCGACCCGACCACCGAGCCGGGAACTCGAAGCCGACTCACTCGCTTTGGAGAACAGCTCGTCTTCGAGCTGGCCCGGCTGGGAATTATCTGCGACTGCGCCCACGTCGCCGAAGGATGTGTGGACCACGTCTTTGAGCTCTCCCCCAATCCGGTGGTGTTCTCTCACGCTAACTGTCGGGCGCTCTGCGACCATCCCCGAAACGTCTCCGACCGCCACCTCAAGCAACTGGGCGCCACCGGTGGGTTGATCGGACTCTCGTTTGTCCCCTTCTTCGTGGACGCTCAGCGGCCCACCTTGGAGCGCTGGCTCGATCACTTGGACCACGCCGTTCAGGTGGCCGGGATCGAGTCGGTCGCGATCGGTTCCGACTTCGACGGCATGGGAGAGGACCACATTCCCGGTCTGGAGGACGTCGGGTGTCTGCCGCGCTTGGCCGAAGAAATCCTTCGCCGCGGATACTCCTCTGAGGACCTCCGAAAGATCGCTTCGGAAAACTGGATCCGGCTGATCCGGCAGGTGATCGGTTAGCTGCTCAGGTTGCCGATGGCGATCCAGATGCCACCAGTTCGAGCCGGGAGGGCCCGCTGAAACGGTTCGTCCAGGCCGATTACGTCCACGCGGATCCGTTTCTGACGAAGGACGCCGAAAACCTCGCGACTGGTGTAGTCGCCGTCTACGTACTCATCGGTCACCAACACAAAGTGACGGGAGGCTCCAGGCCGGAACTGAACCTTTTCAGCGGCGACCATTAAGGCGTTCAGGGCCTTCTCTCCGCCGCTGCATTTGATCCGATAAAGCCTGCGACGAATCTTTTCCACATCCGCGGTCGGCTGGGTCACCTCGATGTTGCTGGAGAAGAGACTGTTCAAGGTAGACTCGTGAAAGGTGACGATGCCGATCCGCAGGTCGAGTTGCTGGTCTTGAAGCCGTTGGGCCATCCGGTCTAACTGTCGAGCGACCGCGTAGATGTTATCCTGCATGCTCTGGCTGATGTCCAGCAGAAAGACCACATCCAACATCGGAGAGGTGCGATCCGCCGCTGCTAGGCTCTCGGCGATCGCCTCCAAGGGGGTTTTGATCTCTAAGGACAGGTCCGGGTCGACGGCGACGGCCTGTCGAACGCTCTCAAGCCGCGAAGGGCGGAGTCTAGGTCCGGCGGGCCGTCGGGACGCGGTGCGCTCCCCATTTCCCAGGCCGGCGCGAGAACCGGTCCCCGTTCCGTCCACAGTCCGGAGCCCCTCTATCGAGGTCAAAAGCGCTTCCTGCGCGGGCAGCGGATCGGAGACGGAGGGCGGAGCCATCACTAGCGGCACGGAGAGTGTCGTTCTTGGTGTCGGCTGCCAGGAGGTGACGACCAGTTGCGGACTCGGTTCAGCGACCGGATAAGCGCGTTCGACCGCAGGTGTGCTCAGTGGACGCCGAAGAGACGGCAATCGCTGGCGCTCCCGATCCTCCGGTGGCGCAAGCAGCACCCAAAAGGCCTCCTCCGAATCCCGCTCCGGAGAGCGAAGCCGGACAAAAAGCACCCCAACCACCAACAGCAAATGTAGGAAGAGCGAAAAGGCCAACCCCACTGCCGTGGCTCGGGAGCCTGAGCGCCGACGCCCAAAGTAAGACCGGACCTCGACCCTGTTCCCAAGAGCGTTCATCGCTGGTCCGTCTCTTCTCCTCCGATCGGATCTCTGTACCGTCTCGAACGCAGGCTCTCGCTCTTAAGCTTACCGTTTTGCCGTCATCCGGAGGAAACGGATAGGAGAGGTCGGCCGTTCCACGTCCCCGCCTAACACGTCCTGCGTAACACGTTCCGCGTAAAGGGGCTACTCCGTGTAAGCGGCGGAAAAGGGGAGCACCTTCAAGTTGTCCCAGTCGCAATCCATGCAGAAGGCCTCTTCAGGAGAAAGGAAGAAGAGCCGCCCGTTGCACTTGGGACAGGTCTGACCCAAAGGCCGCCTTGGCTGATGATCTGAAGGTTGTTCCTCCTCCTGGCGGGTCCGCTCGCTTCGGCCGGCGGGAGGGCCCTGGAGCTCCTGGAGCAGCTGCTGCGTTGGAATTCGCACCGGCCGAAGCGTCGATGCTCCGTTCTCGACAAACTCGCTTCGGTAGACGCAGGCCTCGTCGGGTAGCTCTTCGACGTAAAGGTAAAGCCGGTACCGCCGTCGGTCCACCAGGTAGGCGTCCCGGTCAGAAAGCTGCGGATGAGGAAGAATCTCAAAGTAGAACTCGTCATAGCGCGCCTGGAGGGAGCGACCGGCTGTCGGCAGCGGGACGTTCAGGCGCATCACGCTCCACAGCGCCGAGGAGATGAGCACAGCGTACTCCCGGCTGGGGTACTGGCGCATTCGCTCCAGCGGGATGCTCAGCGCGTTCTCCGAGGCGACCTGGAGGACGACGAGAAACTTGTTGTAGGCCACCATTTTGGCCTCTTCAAGGGCTGTCTGGAGCGCGTGGCGCCGAAAGGCGGTCGGAAGTCCGTGGAGGCCGGTCAGCACTCGCCGGTACAGCGGGACGTCCACCCGCACCACATCCGAGACGGTCAGGTCGGGGGCCAGCTCACGTTCGATCGAAACCCGATTCGTCTCGACCAATTCAATTCGATAGGGATAGCGCCGCTCCATGACGCCGATTCCTTCCTCCGCGGTCCCCTCTTGGATCTCTCATCTCGTTTTGAGCATACCACACCGCAGCCGAAAACGCTAGGCTTCTTGGGGCAAACTGCGGATTCCTCTTGTGGCTGAAGAAAACGGAGGAGACCAAGAGGCGTTACAACCCCCTCGCGTCCGACTCGCCGGGGGCACTCCGATCGAAGCGACGCGGGCGGTAACCCTTATTTTCAGGAACCGCTCCCGGCTAGAGAGCGTTCCACTTCCTAGTGGAATTTTACAGGAGAAGGTGTTACACTCGAACGTGTTGTGACAGCGGCTTCCTCGATCAGGGCCCCAAACTCCAGTTTGACGAGGACTCACGAACCTGCTGCGACCGGGAAGGGAAAAGCTGCGATGGAAGTTCCAGCTCGACTGCTTCAAGGGATGCTCGCGCTCGGTGTTGCAGGAGGAATGCTGATCGGATGCGCGGCTCCCGAGCCGACGATTCTCGTGGAGCCAGACTACGTCCAGACGGAGCCGGACACGATCCTCGAGCAGCCGGTGGTGACGATGGAGGAAACCCCTTCAGAGGAGCCGCAGGCGGCGACCGATCAGGAGAGCCCGCAGATCGTGACGGCGATGGACCCGCGAGTGGACCAGCTACAAGCGACTGTGCAACAGCTCCAGATCGACGTGCAGGACCTTCAGGCCGCCCAGACGGCTACGACGACGGAGCTTCGATTGTTAGGGGGACGCGTTGAGGACTTGGAGGCCGCGCTCGGCTCGATGGAGAAGAACTTCACCTCGCGCTTTAACAACTTCGACGCGGAGATCGCCCGGATCCGAGAGGCGCTCCAGTCGGGCCGACGACCCAGCGCATCGCCTGAAGCCGCCCAAGGCGAAGCCGCCGAGGGGAAAGGCTCCCCCGAGGCGCAGCCGGCACAGCGCGACCTGGAGGCCGAAATCGCCTTGGCCGTGGACGCCTGGCGGCAGGCTTGGCAGAACGAGGACATCGAAGGCTATATGAAGCTTTACTCCCCAACGGCAAAGGTCACCCGAATCGTCCTGATTGATGGGGGACGGGCCCGGCGGATCAATCTGAATCAGCGCCAACTCCGCGAGCGAATGGAGCGGCTCGCTCAGGAGTACGCCCGAATGGAGGTGACGGTGCGCGGGTTCCGGGTTTTCCCCGAGGGGGATCGGATGGTGGCCACCTTCGATCAGGAGTTCAACGCCTGGGCCAGCCCGAACGACCTCCGGCCCGCCTACGGCGATCGGGGCATCAAGACGCTGGTCTTCCGGGAGTACGGCACCGGCCAATGGCTGATCGTCGAGGAGAACTGGGCCCCGCTGATGCGTTGACGGACCCGGCCGCCGACGGCGAGGAGATCCCGGTCGGCCCTGCGGAGGCCGGTCAGCGGCTGGATCGGTTTCTGGCGGAGCGCCTTCCGGAGGTCTCCCGTTCCGCCGTCCAGCGGTGGATTCGAGAGGGCCACGTCCGTGTCAATGACAAGCCGGTTCGTCCCCGCTATCTGCTCCGCGCCGGCGATCGCATCTGGGTTCGGCGGCCCGACCCGGAGCCGGCTCAACTCCACCCTGAGGCACTTCCCCTCTCGATCCTTTACGAGGATGAGGCGATCCTGATCGTTGACAAACCCGCCGGCCTCGTCGTGCACCCAGGCGCGGGGGTCTCCGGTGGAACCTTAGCGAACGCACTGTTAAGCCGCTACCCGGAGATCGCCCAGGTGGGCGGCCCGGACCGGCCGGGGATTGTCCACCGCCTGGATCGAGATACCAGCGGCCTGCTGGTCGTCGCCCGCACGGAGGAGGCCCGTCTTTCGCTGGTGCGCCAATTTGCGGAGCGCTCCGCTCATCGCCGGTACCTGGCACTTGTCCTGGGACGAACGCCCCCAGAGGGAACGATCGACGCTCCGATCGGACGAAGTGCCCGCGATCGCAGGCGCTTTACCGTTGGGGGTCTGCGTCCCCGAGCGGCGCAAACGCTCTTCTGGACGCGTGAGATATTCGACTGCCGGAACCAGGGCGGAGGAACTTTTGCGCTCTTGGAGCTGGAACTGAAAACCGGACGGACCCATCAGATTCGGGTCCATCTCTCCCACTTTGGCCACCCCGTCGTCGGTGATCCCGTCTATGGAGGCGGAAAGCGCCGGGCCGAGCATGAGGCCCCGCCGGCGCTCCGACCCCTCTTTCGATCGCTGGACCGCCAACTCCTCCACGCCTATCGCTTAACTCTCCGCCATCCGACCCGAGGCGAGCGGCTCCAGTGGGAGAGCCCCCTCCCCCACGAGTTCCAAGAGATTCTCGAGGCGCTGCGCAGCACTCTTGAGATAAAACACTGAGCAAAAAGTCCTTTTAAGAGAGAAACACTATGAAAATTCCCCAAACCCGCATCAGAACTGAATTTTTTCGCTCTGGAGCCCTTCCCCTTTTGAGGCGGCATGGCTATGAATTGAAATGAAGACATCCGAAACCTCCTTATGTCACCTCACCGGTGCCCTGTGTCTCTCTTGCCAGCCGTAACTCCCCAGACTTTTGAGACACAGGGCTTTTTGTTTGGGCAGGTGGAAGGGGTCTTTCAGCGATCTGCTTCGGTCAAGAGTCGGGCGACGGCGACAGCGACCCCGTCGGCGTCGTTGCTGGGAACCAGCCACTTCGCCGCCCGGCGGACCGGCTCTGGAGCGTTGGCCACGGCGATCGCTCGCCCGACGGTCCGGAAGAGCCCTAAGTCGTTCAGGTTGTCCCCCACGGCGGCGACCTGAGCCAGCGAGATTCTCCAGCGATCGCAGAGCGCTTTCAGAGCGCGTTCCTTGGTCGCCTCCGGATGGGCCCCCTCCAGGAACCAGTACTCGCCGTTCAGCAGACCGCCGGAGGTGTACCACCGAACCTCTGGAGTGGCCGGGAGCCGCTTCAGGGCGTCCTGGACCCGACGCGCCGGCTCGATCGCGACAATCTGGATCGCCCGACGGGGAACCCCGTCCCGGGGCCAGAGCTCTCCGACCGGCTTGAGCACCGAAGCGTTGGAGCGAAAGTAACGCTCTAATACCGGATGGTGAGAAGGACCCTGATGCCGCAAACGTACGCCCTCCGGTTCTAGGGCGTAAAGGAAGGGGTGGAACTCCTCTGCCCGAGCGCGCCGGATCAATCCCGCGACGGCCTCTTCGGGAAGGTACCGCTCGTAGAACCGAGTGCCATCGGCGTCCTCAGCGATGGCGCCGTTGTGGGTCACGAGCGCGACCGGAAAGGGGAGTCCTTGGGCGATCCCTCGGGCGACGGGAAGGTTCCGGCCGGTGACGAAGACGATCCGCCCTCCAGCGGCGACGTACCGCCTGAGCGCCTCGCAGGTTGAGGGGGTCACCTGCTTCGCCGAATTGAGCAGAGTTCCATCCAGGTCGAGCGCCAGCACTGGGAACCTCATAACGTCCCCATCGGATCACGGTCCAGAATCCCCTGAACGCGCGGGTACGGGCACCGGCTCAGCGCGGCTCGAAGGTGTGCTCCGGCTTCCTGGAGCGTCTCCGCCTCCTGAGCCAAAAGAAGCAGATGCCAACGGTAAACTCCCCGCACCCGCGAAAGCGGCGCGGGCGCTGGTCCTCGGACCGTGTAGCGCGGCGGCTCCCCTGGCGGAAGCTCCTCACTCAGCTCTTCTAGGAGCCAGTGAGCCGCTCGAGCCGTCTCTTGTTCCTCCTCGCCGCGGAGGAGCACCCGCAGCGCGTGGGCAAAGGGAGGATAGCCGTACCGCTCCCGTGCGGCCAACTCCTGACGGGCAAAGGCTTGATAGTCGTGCCGGGCCGCCGCCTGAACGCTGTAATGCTCCGGTTCGTAGGTCTGGAAGATCACCTCACCTCCCTTTCGGCTTCGACCCGAACGACCGGCAACCTGGGCCAGCAACTGAAACGTGCGCTCTCCAGCCCGAAAGTCGGGCAGGTGGAGCGTCAACTCCGAGAGGATCACCCCAACCAGGGTCAGGTTGGGGAAGTCCAGCCCCTTGGCGATCATCTGCGTGCCGATCAAAAGGTCTACCTCGCCGCGTCGAAAGGCCTGGAGGATGCGCTGGTGACTCCCCTTGGTCCGCGTCGTGTCGGCGTCCATTCGGGCTACCCGTGCGTCGGGAAACCGCTCGCGTGCCAGCGCCTCTACCTGCTGGGTCCCAACGCCCAGATGCCGCACCCGCTCGCTCCCACAGCGACTGCATCGGCGCGGAACGGCTCGAAGATACCCACAGTGGTGGCAAAGGAGCATCTCCGCGTCCCGATGGTAAGTCAGACTGATGTGGCAGTCCGGGCAGCGCTCCGCCTCGCCGCAGTCCCGACAGAACACGTAGGTCGAAAAGCCCCGGCGGTTTAAAAACAACAGCACCTGCTCCCCGCGCTCTAGCCGCTCCTCAATCTTGGTTTGCAGGAGCCGGGAGAAGATGGACCGGTTCCCCGCCTGAAGCTCCTGCCGCATGTCCACGACGGTCACCGGCGGAAGCGGCAGCTCCTCCACGCGCTCCGGCAGGGGAAGCAGTACCGCGCGCCCGACCTGGGCCGCGTGAAAACTCTCCAACGAAGGGGTCGCCGAGCCGAGAACCAGCGGGATCCCAAGCCGCTCCGCCCGATGCCGAGCAACCTCACGCGCGTGGTAGCGCGGAGCTGGATCCTCCTGTTTGTAGGTCGGCTCGTGCTCTTCGTCCACGACGATCAGCCCAAGACGAGGAATCGGCGCGAACACGGCGGAGCGCGGCCCGACGACGATCCGCGCCTCGCCACGACGAACCCGACGCCACTCGTCGAACCGCTCCCCGTCGGAAAGCCGACTGTGGAGCACAGCGACCTGCTCCCCAAATCGGGCGCTCAGTCGTTCTGCAGTCTGGGGGGTCAACGAAATCTCCGGCACCAACAGCAACGCCCCCTCCCCCCGTTCCAGAACCCGCTCGATCGCCTGGAGGTAGACCTCCGTCTTGCCGCTGCCGGTCACTCCGTGCAAGAGAAAGCATCCAAACTCCCGCCGCCGGATCGCCTCCAGAATCGGGCTCAGGGCCGCCTGCTGATGGGGCGTCAGCGCTAGCGGTCGGCGAGGCGAAAACGGCGACTCCCCCTCCTCCAGTTCCGAGGGCGTGCGATCCACCTCTTGTTGTCTGATCTCGACCAGCCCCTTCTGACGGAGGGCCTCCAGGACGGAACGAGAACCGCCAGTTGCCCGAAGCAGTTCCGGAACGGGAACCGCCTCCCCTAGCCGGAGCAGATAGGTGAGTAGCGCCGCCTGCTTGGGCGCTCGCGATCGGAGCGCCGTCAGCGTAGAGTCCACCTGCTCCGGTCGAGCGCGAAGCGACTCTGAGACAAAGGCAACGGTGATCCGCCGCGCCTTGACCTGAGCGCCTCGCTCCTCAACTACCCGAACCGACCCAGCGGCCTCCAGTGCGCTGAGAGCCACATAAAAGGAGCCGCTTCCGACCGCGCGCCGCAGGTCGGACACCGTCTGGCCGTCGCGCTGCTGAAGAAGGCGAACAATTCGGGCTTGGACCGGCGCACGGTCCGGACGAAACGCCTCCTTTGCTCCCGCTTGGAGAAAGACGCGCCGCCGTAAAAGCACGCGGAGCCCCCCGGGAATCGCCGCTCGGAGGGCCTCGCCGTACCCGCAGAGGTACCGATCCGCGATCCAACGGCAGAGCTCCAACAGCTCTTCATCAAAAAAGGGGGTCGTCTCGAGTAGGTCGGTCAACTCTCGGAGGCGGGAGAGCTCCGCCGGAGGCCGCTCCTTAAGGCCGACGATCACCCCTTCCAGCGTCCTACCAGAAAAGGGGACCAGAACCCGACAGCCGACCTGCGCCCAAGGGCGAAGCGACTCCGGAACGGCGTAGGTAAACGTTTTCTCTACCGGCACCGGAACGGCCACGTCGGCAAAGGGCTTCATCGGCGCTCAGGGAGAATCCGGCGTGGAGGGTCTCAACCCCAACTCGCGCATCACCAGCTGCAGGTCTTCCCAGGCCTCCCGCTTGGCCGAAGGGTTCCGAAGTAAGAAGGCCGGGTGGAACGTGGGCATTACCTGAATTCCCCCTTCAATGGGGTAAAACCGCCCCCGAAGCCGCGTGACCCGCTGCCGGGTCTCCAACAGGGTCTGGGCCGCCACCGTCCCCAGCGCGACGATCACCTTGGGTCGGACCAGTTGAATCTGTCGCAGGAGGTAGGGGAAGCACTCCCGAATCTCGTCGGGCAAGGGATTCCGGTTCTCCGGGGGGCGACATTTGATAATATTGGCGATGTAGACGTCCTCACGGCGTAGCCCCATTGCGGCGATCATCCGATTGAGAAGCTGCCCCGCACGCCCAACAAAGGGGAGCCCTTGCAAGTCCTCTTCGTGGCCCGGCGCTTCGCCAACGAACATCAGATCGGCGTTCCGGTTGCCGGTTCCAAAGACGACGTGCCGCCGCGTCGTGTGAAGGGGGCACTTGGTGCAGCTCCGAGCGCGTTCCTCCAGCTCCTCCCATCCCAGCGATTCGTACGGCGTCCAGCGGCTGGGTCGAGAGGGCTCGGAGGGCTGAGGCGTCGCAAAGAGCGTCGGCTCCTCCTCGGCATCAAAGAGTGAGGGCTCCTCCTGAGGACTTCCGTCGTTTTCCCGCATTACCAGCTCTCCTTCCCGCTGAGGTCCGGCATCCTGTCGAGGCGAAGAGACTGCCAAGGGATGGCTCGGCGCCCTCTCTGCCGGCGAGGGAGTCGGAAGTCGCTGCTGACCAAGCTCCCGAAGCCGATCGAGATAGCGCCGGAGCGAGACAGCGATCGCCGCCCATTCCTTCTGGAGGGCGTCCAAATCCATTCGGATCACTCCCTCAGCCGCTGGAACGATTCGCTTGAGGGTCACTTTGGTAATCAGTCTATCAGCCCGTTAGGGGAAGTTCCAGTCCGGGCTGAAAGCTCAGCCAGCCGGCGCTTAAACCGCTCGATCCGAAGGACCGGCGAGGGGTCCACCCCGTTGAGAAGCGCAAGGTAGTAGCTGGTGAAGTCACCCCAGACGACCAGAGAGAAGACGCGGGCCATCCGACTGACCCCAACGGAGCTCACCTGCGAGACGCGACGGGAGCCTAGCTCTTCGGCCAAGAGCGCCGCGGTCAGCTCCATGCGCTGCCGCACGCGCGGATGGTCCTCCCGATCGTGAAGGAAGATGACGTGCCCATGACGGACCACCTCGCGCGGAAAGAGCCAGCCTTCGATTTCGTTGTGGTTCATCTCCGGGAAGACGTGCGAATGCGCGAAGGTCTTGGCGTTCTCGTTGAACTGAGCTTGCCAGCGGCGCAACACCGAACCCAGCCGCACAGAGCCGTAGATCACCGGCATGCGACCAACAAGGAGCTCGGCCAACCGCAGGGCCTCGCTCTCCTCGGCGCCCAACTCCTCGACCAACTGCTCCAGGACCTCACCGGTCTCCTGATGGCCTGGCGCCAGTGTCTCCCAACGACAATAGCCCAACCGCGCTAGAGCGATCAGAACAGGAACCGAAAGAAAAATCACTCCACACCGCGGCTGCAATCCGCCAGGGATGATGATATGCGCGATCCCCTCGTTTCGACAGAGCCGGAGCAGCTCCCCTCCCGTCGTCAAACAAAGCACCCTCGCGTCGCGCTCAAGGGCGTCCTCGACGGCAGAAAGGGTCTCCTCAGTGTTGCCCGAATAGCTCGCGGCGATCACCAAAGTCTGATCGTCCACAAAGGGGGGAAGCAGATAGTCCCGACTAACAGTAAAAGGGATCGAAAGCTCCGCGCCCGCGACGGCGTTCAGTAGGTCCCCTCCGATGGCCGAGCCTCCCATTCCGGCCCAGACGATGCGCTGCGCCCCCTGAAGCTCGGCCGGCAGTTCAGCCTCCTCTCCGATCCGGGTCGCCTCCCGCCAATGGCTGGGAAGGCTCATCAGATCGGCGTACATCTTCTTTTCGTCGAGAACGCGCAGCGCTTCAATGTCCATGGGCACCCTTACAGCGCAGCAGTCGATAGGCCTCTCCAGCGTCCTCGGCAGCGGTCAACGCTTCGATCAGCGTCGGCGCAGCAAGGGTGCGAATCGCTGCAGCAACGTTGGAGAGGTGCTCCTCCCGCGCCCGATAGGGATACAAAAGCAGCAAGACTACGTAGGTCGGTCTGCCGTCCCTGGCGGCAAAGTCCACCCCCTTCCGGAAGACCCCTAGCGCGCCGACCTCTCGATCCAAGGCGTCGTGGACACCGTGAGGAATGGCGAACCCCCGCCCCAGCGCCGTGCTCGACTGCTTCTCCCGCTCGACAACCGCCCGGTAGGCCGTCTCCCGCTCCGCCGGAGACAGCTTCCCCGCCTGAACCAACAGATCGGTCAGGCAACCGATCGCCGCCCAGCGGTCTGAAACACACTCGCGAACAAGCACTCGCTCCGGAGCCAGCAGTGTCCGGACGATGTCCCGCTCGTCGGTAGCCGGATATGCGTGCACGCCTTTTACTCCGTCGTCTTGGGCGGCTCCTGCCAGACGCCGTCCTCTTTCAGCAGCCGGATCAGCTCTTCAACGCCCTTCTCCTGAGGGATCCCCTGCTTGATCAGCTCCCCCCGGCGGTAGAGAGCGATCGTCCCGCCGCCCTTGCCCACGTACCCGTAGTCCGCGCCGGCCATCTCTCCAGGACCGTTCACGATACACCCCATCACCGCGATATCCAACCCCTTTAGGTGCTTGGTCGCCTCGCGCACCTGATGGAGCACCGTCGGAAGGTCAAACTGAGTGCGGCCGCAGGAGGGGCAAGCGATGTACTCCACCTGCGTCTTGCGCAGCCCCAGCGCCTGGAGAATCTCGTAGCAGACAGGAATCTCGTTCACCGGGTCTTCGGCCAGCGAGACCCGAATCGTATCGCCAATCCCTTCGGCCAACAGCGTCCCGATTCCGATCGCCGACTTAATCCGGGCGTACTGTCCATCACCGGCTTCGGTCACCCCCAAATGAAGCGGATAGCGCATCCCCTCCGCATCGGCCAACTTGACGAACAGCCGGTTCGCTGCGATCATCACCGGCACCCGCGAAGCCTTCAGCGAGACGATCAGGTTCCGAAAATCGTGCGCCTCGCAGATGCGAATGTACTCCAGCGCCGACTGGACCATCCCCTCAGGCGTGTCCCCGTAGGTGACCAAAATCCGTTCGGAAAGGGAGCCATGGTTGACCCCGATCCGCATCGCGATGTCTCGCTCTTTACAGACCCGGATGACCGGCAACAGCTGCCGCTCGATCTCGTCCAGCTCGGCCTGGATCTCGGCAGGAGAGTAGTCCAACTTGTTCTTTTGGGGTTTGCGGTAGACAAACAGTCCCGGATTGATTCGCACCTTGTCCACCACCTTGGCCACCTCGACGGCCAGGGCGGACCCTTGGTGGTGCACGTCGGCCACCAACGGAATCCGAATCCCCTCCTGCTTCAGGCGGGTCTTGATCTCGGCCACCGCCTTGGCGGAGGCCATGTTTGGAACGGTGACCCGGACGATCTCACAGCCGGCCTCTTTCAGGCGGCGAATCTCCTGAACGCAAGCCTCCACGTTGCGGGTGTCCGAAGTAATCATGGACTGCACCGCAATCGGCGCACTGCTGCCGATCGGCACCTCGCCCACGTACACCGTCCGTGTGAGCCGTCGGGGGGCTAGCAGTTCCATCAATCTCCACGACTCCCTCTCAAAGAGCCGATTCAACACACAGGGAGGGGCGCACAACCGCCCCTCCGTCCCTCCTGAGGGTATGGTACTGCCAAAACCAAGCTCCCGCAAAGGAGAACGCCCCACCGAACGATCGGTTCGACCCTTTCGCCTCCCTTTCGGTATTCCTAAGAGGAAAGCGATGCGTCCAAAAGAGGCCTTGTTGCTTATCATCGTGTTCGCTGGGGGGTTGGTCGGCTGCAACCGCTCCGATCTGGTGGAGGACTCCGCTCCCGTCTTGGGGGAAGGCGTTCGTCCTCCGGCCATCGTTGGGGCGGTGGAGCCAGCAGCGCCGGGAATCGGTGTGCTGGCCCTCCGGAACGGCGTTCAGACCCGATCGACGCTCACCGATTCTGAAGGCCGTTACCTCCTCGAAGCGCTCCTCCCGGGCGAATACAACCTGATCGTCTCCGGCGCTGGCTTCTTCACCGACACTTCGCTCCAGGGGCTAGTCGTCTCTGAAGGGGAGATTGTCCAGGCACCGACCGTCCGTCTTCGACCGCTGGCGGCTGCGGCAACGCTGAGCGGTCGCGTCGTGGACGGGATCACCGGCCTACCCCTCCCGGACGTCTCGATCGTCGTCCGCTGCCGAACCGGCATCTGCGCTAACTTGGAGGTTCGCACCGACGCGATGGGCCGCTTTGAAACCGATGTCTGGCCGGAGCTGCCGGGGGAGCTGCTTGTCCAGAAGCGCCGCTACCGGCCCCTGGCCGTCCCCTTCGATCCGTTGCCTCCCCACTCGCGGCTGGAGCTCCCCACGATTCGGCTCACCCCTGAATAGGGAGAGCCGGCAGGGTCCATCGGTCGCTATCATTGGGAACAGGCGTTCTATCGGGCTTGTCCTGAAAACACGGAGGAAAGCCATCATGCCGACCTACGAGTACCGTTGTGAGGCGTGCGGCACTCGGTTCGAGCGCTTCCAAAGCATCACTGCAGCCCCTGTTCAGGACTGTCCAGAGTGTGGAACCACTGGGAAGGTGCGACGACTGATCAGCGGAGGCGCCGGACTCATCTTCAAAGGATCGGGCTTCTACATCACCGACTACCGAAGCGAGTCGTATAAGCAGGCCGAAAAGCGCGAAAAGGAGTCCCAGAACCAAAGCTCCAGCAAGTCCTCCGACAATTCGGAGAAGTCTTAGGCTTTCGGTCCGATCCCTTGAGCGAAGCACCTCCCCGTCTCCCCCTTGCGAGACGGGGACTCGTGTGCCCAAAGCTCGACTCGCCACTCCAAGGATATCCCTCAAGACCGGATGCCTCCCCTCGAGAGTTCAGGTAGGATGCCTTCAAGGAGCCCGTGGGCCAAACAAGCGAGAAAGGAGATCTCCCATGCCGATTCAACCGGAACCCACCGTTGGGGACACGAGTTGGTTCGTCCACGACCGCTTTGGGCTGTTCATCCACTGGGGCATCTACGCCCTCCCAGCCCGTCACGAATGGGTAAAAAACCGAGAGCGAATCCCCGATGAGGTCTATCAAAAGTACTTCGACCACTTCGATCCGGACCTGTACGATCCCCGCGTTTGGGCGCAGGAGGCCAAATACGCCGGGATGAAGTACACCGTGATCACCACCAAGCACCACGACGGCTTTTGTCTGTGGGACTCGGCCTACACGGATTACAAGGCCCCCAACACCCCCTACGGCAAGGACGTGCTCCGTCCCTTTGTGGAGGCGTTTCGGGACGCGGGCTTCAAGATCGGGTTTTACCATTCACTGATCGATTGGCACCACCCAGAATACCCGATAGACGGCCTGCACCCGATGCGAGACAACGAAGAGTTCCGAAAGCAGAACGCGCATCGAGATATTCGGAAGTACCGAGAGTACCTTCACAACCAGACCCGTGAGCTGCTAACCCAGTTTGGGAAGATCCACATCATGTGGTTCGACTTCTCCTACTCTGGGGCCGATTGGGGCTGGTCCAAAGGAAAGGGAAAGGAGGACTGGGACTCCGAACGACTGCTCGCCATGGTGCGGGAGCTCCAGCCGGGGATCATCGTCAACGACCGCTTGGAGATCGGCGGCGACATCAAAACGCCGGAGCAGTACCAACCGACCGGTTGGCTCACCGTAGACGGGAAGCCGGTCGTCTGGGAGGCCTGCCAGACGATGAACGGAAGCTGGGGCTACCACCGGGACAATCTGGACTGGAAGTCCCCAGAGATGTTGATCCAGATGCTCATCGACACCGTCTCCAAGGGCGGAAACATGCTCCTGAACGTCGGGCCGAACGGTCGGGGGGAATTTGAACCGAAGGCGATCGAGCGGCTCCGGGCGATCGGGGACTGGATGCGGCTTCACAACCGCTCCATCTACGGCTGCACGGCCAGTGACTTCACCCCGCCGCCGGATGCCCGTTATACCCAAAACGGCAACCGGCTGTACCTCCATCTCTTCGCCTGGCCCTATCGCCATGTCCATCTGCCCGGTTTGGCGGGGAAGATCGAGTACGCCCAGCTCCTGAACGACGCCTCGGAGATCCGCTATCGGGAGATCGATCCCAACGCCACACCGCAGAACACCCAGATGCGGGGGCTGGCCGGAGCGGTCACCTTGGAGCTACCCGTTCAGAAGCCGCCGGTAACCGTGCCGGTGATCGAAATCTTCCTAAAGGAGGGCGCGACGGCCTGAGCGGGGCCGCTTCTTTTCAGCGGAGGCGCTTTGGCGATAGACAGCGTCAAAGCGCCTTCGCTACAATACGGGGGCGGCCTCTGAAGAGGAAAAGAGCTGAGCGATGGTGGTGCTTAAACCGCGTCTCATCGTAGAGCTTTATGAGGGATGGGGCTTCAGCGGCCATCGGGCTGTAGTCGTGGACGCTGTGCGCGACCTCAGCGAGATCGGCATGGAAGACCGCGTCTTCTCCCTGCGGGTCTTCAAGGGACCCGGCTACCGCGAAGCCCCCGACACTCGCTTGGTGCTCTACGACCGCCCCGGATTTCGCGGACAGAAACTCTATCTCGGGCCGGGTTTCTATCCGAACCTCCAAGACGTGGTCAAGCACTTCGGCTCGGTTCGCTCCTTGCGGTTTGAGGCGGCAACGGAGACTTCCGGTCCCGAGTGGGGTCCGATTCCGGTGATCATCGAGGCCTACTGGAGTCCCAACTTTGGCGGCCGGAAGACGGTCCTCCTCCGAGACGTGGCCAACGCCTTCGACTACGGGTTTAACAACGTGATCTCCTCGGTGCGGATCCTCAAGGGGCCGGACTTCCCACGGGGTGGCTGTCGGGTCACGTTTTATGCGGCACCAGACTTCTCCGGCCGCCGCCTGCCGATCGAGATCCATCCGTACGATTACAAAAAAGAGATCCCAGACCTGTCCCAGCTTCCGCAGACGTTCGACAACGTGATCTCCTCGGTCCAGATCGAAGGATGGAGCGACCAGACCCCGTTCGACGCGGTGGTCTTTGAGGATCGCTTCGACGGAACGGAGCTGGCCGACGGCTGGCGGTGGGAGGACCCTAAAGGGGGCGGACGGTGGCAGGTGCACCAGGGGTACCTAGAGATGGTGGCCGAACCGGGGCAGGACCTGTGGTTTGGCGCCAACTTCGACGCGCCCCGGCTGATTCGACCGGCGTGGGGGGACTTCGCAATCGAGACGCGCTTGCCGGTGGACCCGGCGCTCAACCCCCACGGCGGTCTGTTGGTCTGGAAGAACGAAAGCCGGTTCCTGCGGTTGGAGAAGACTTCGGTGGCGCACGCCTTTCAGGGAGACGTCCGTTTTGAGCGGCATCGCTGGCGGGGCTATGAGCTCGTCGGACGCGGCTCAGGGCTCCGCGACGCGCGGGAGCTTTATCTGCGGCTGGAGCGAACCGGCGACGTCTTTGTCGGATGGGCTAGCGCCGACGGCACGACTTGGCAGTACTGTGGCGCGACGGTGATGGGCATGTCCGATCCGGTCTGGGTGGGGCTACACGCCCTGGCGCCGGGGAACGTCCCCGCCACGCGCACCCGCTTTGATTACTTCATCCTACGCCGCCGCCAACGGGACGTGATGGAACAACAGCGCTTGAGAGAACGCCGGCGAGGGCGTCGTTGGATGGCTCGCCAGCTTTACGGTTCGGTTCGTGCCCGTTGATCGGCTGGAGAACCCTTTCCCATGTCCTCTTCACGTCCCCAGCACTGGCGATTCGGCCTGCTCTACTTTATCTCGTTCGCTTCGATCTCGCTGCCGGGAATCTACGGCAACCTGTTCTTGGAGCGCTCCGGCGTCTCGAAGTACCAACTGGGCGTCCTGGGGGCGATCTCCGCGTGGGTGAGCGCTTTTGCCCCGCTGTTTTGGGGACTTGCGGCGGACGCCCTTCAGCGTTTTCGGCCGGTGCTGGGGGGAATCCATCTGGCCGCGGGGTTGCTCTATCCGCTCTTTTGGTTCTGGGCGGAGGCTCCTTTCTGGCGCCTGGCGGTGCTGATGGCCCTGTTTGCCTTCTGCTTTCGACCGGCGATTCCGTTGACCGACGCCTGGACGCTAGGGTACCTCCGGGAGCACGGCGGAGACTACGGGCGGCTTCGTAGTTGGGGATCGCTCGGGTTCATTGCGCCGTTAGCGGTTTCGGTCTTCGTCTTGGGCGGGGAGGCAGGAGCTTCAGCCCGCTCGCTCTGGCCGATCTTCGTCGGCTTTACGTTCTTCAAATTGATCGCCGTAGGAACGATTTTCGCCCTACCTGACCGGCGGGCGGCAACGGCCAAGCGCCGATTTGCCTGGCGTGAGCTGAGCGCCTATCTGCATCCGTTTGCGATCGTCTTCTTTGGAGCTTCGTTCTTACGGTTTGTCGTCTTCACGGGATACTACACCTACTTCAGCATCTACTTGGACGAGATCGGCGTCCCGGACAACTGGAAGGGCTCCTACTGGGTAGTTGCGGTGGGAGCCGAGACGCTGTTGATCGCCGTCTCTGGGCAGCTACTCCGGCGGTGGGGGGTCGTCCCGATGCTGCTGTCGGCGTTTGTGGCGATGACGGTTCGGCTGGCCGTCTGGGCGATGGTACCCCCTTGGTCGGTGGTTCTGCTGACCCAAACGCTCCATGCGTTCACGTTTGGCGCCTTTCACGTCGCCTCGATGTATGTTATAGATCGCTTGACGCCCGAAGCGCTCCGAGCCAGCGGGCAGACGTTCTACGCGCTGGTTCAGGGCGTTGGGGGAATTCTTGGGGGATTCCTTTCTGGCCTGCTTGCTGAAGCGTACGGCATCCCATCGCTCTACGGGTGGTTGGCGGTGCTTTCGCTGGCGACGACACTGTCTGTGGGATCGCGTTTGTGTTAGTCCCTCGCCCGCGGGGGTTGCACTAAGGAAGCTAAACATGGGAGAGGGAGGTCCAATTTACGAGCAGGAGATCGCTCCGGTTTGGGAGCGAAGCCAGGGTCTCCGCGCCTTCTGGGGGACCTTTCGCGAAGTAGCGTTCCGCCCCGTGACGACCTTCCGACGCCTTCCACGGGAGAACTCCGCCGGACCGGCGATTCTCTACTTGCTCATTGGTGCTGCGGTCTCCGGATTGCTCTCCTTCTGGGTGGTCGGGACGCTTAGAAGAAGGCGGTGGAGCCGGCGCTTTTGGATTAGGGGGAGTATGGATCGGCTTAGTGGGGAGTCTCGTAGGCGGTCTGCTGGGGATCGCTCTCGCCTCTGCTCTGTACCACCTGGCGCTGATCGTCCTGGGCGGCCGCAACGCCCCTTACCGGGCGACCTTCCGGGCGATCGCGTACGTCAACGGAGCGATGGCCTGGATCGCCTGGATTCCGGTTCTGGGGTGGCTAGGCGCTTGGATTTGGGGCATCGTCTTGGAGGTGCTCGCGCTCCGGGAGGTCCATCGGACGACCACGGGCCGGGCCGTCGTAGCAGTCTTGGCACCGCTTTTGGTGATGCTGCTGGTTTTAGGTCTGCTCGCTGCCCTGGTGCTGAAGCTTTTTCTGGAAACAAAAGAAAAAAGCCCAGGCTTGATCTGACCGTCTCCGGCGCCGATTGACAACGTCCTGGAAGTTGGACCATCATCGCACGCAGCGCGACCCCATAGAAAGGAAGGGACGGCCGTGAGCAAGGAGAAGCGCGTTCTCGTTGCCGGGGGTGCGGGGTTCCTGGGCTCCCACCTTTGTGATCTGTTAATCCGGGAAGGGTACCGGGTTCTTTGCGTGGACAACTATTGCACCGGCACCCCTCGGAACGTTGCCCATCTGACGGATCACCCGCGCTTTGAACTCCTCCAGGCGGACATCACCGAGCCGATCGATGTAGAGGGGCCGCTGGACTACGTGCTGAATCTGGCCAGTCCAGCCAGTCCGCCGGACTACTTGCGGCTTCCCATCGAGACGATGCGTACCGGCGCCTGGGGAACTTATCACCTTCTGGAGTTGGCCCGTCAGAAAGAGGCGGTCTTCTTATTGGCCTCTACCTCGGAAGTCTACGGCGATCCGACGATCTCTCCTCAGCCTGAAGACTACTGGGGAAACGTCAATCCGATCGGACCGCGCAGCGTCTACGACGAGGCGAAGCGGTTCGCCGAGGCGATGACGATGGCCTACCATCGAACCTACGGTCTGCAGACGCGCATCGTGCGCATCTTTAACGCCTACGGCCCCAGAATGCGGCCGAACGACGGTCGGGCCGTTCCCAATTTCATCACCCAGGCGCTCCGAGGCGAAGACCTGACCGTCTACGGGGACGGCTCTCAGACGCGTAGCCTCTGCTACGCGCTCGACGAGGTGGAGGGGATCTACCGGCTGATGCTCAGCGACGTTACCGTTCCGGTCAACATCGGCAATCCCTCGACAGAGATCACCATCCTCCGCCTCGCTGAGACAATCCGGCGGCTGACCGGCTCCCGGAGCCGGATCCGCTTTCTTCCCCTGCCGGAGGACGATCCCAAGCAGCGCCGGCCCGACATCACCCGAGCCCGAGCACTCCTGGGTTGGGAGCCCAAAACCGATCTGGAGACCGGCCTGAAACACACCATCGAGTACTTCCGAGAGTTGATCGAACGCGGGGAGGTCTAAAAGCTAGGCGGATAAAGCCTCCGCCTCTCCGTCGCGGATGTAGATCGGGTTGGAGAAGATCCAGGGACGGAACTTCTTTCGCACCTCGACCCGATAGACGCCGGGCCGATCCACCCGGAAGCGGAGCCGTTTCCCGTCCCCCTCGGCGACGACTACTCCGTCGCGGAGCAGGCAAAGGTGGGCCGACTCCGGCGCTGAGGCAATTAACGTCAGATCGGGCGAAAAGGGCAGCTCCTCCCCCATCCATCCGACAACGGCGTTCTGGCGCTGAGCGACAAAGTGGAAACCGGTGCTGTCGCCAAAGCCGTCGTGGGCAAAGAAGCAACGGCCATTCCTCAATGCGTCGTACACCTGGCGAGCGGCGCGCTGCCAGTCGCTCCGGCTCAGGGGACTTTCCAGGAGGATATGGGTTCGAACCGTCCCAAAGGCAAAGCGATAGGGGAGCACCGTCGGGTAGACCAGCCCTGGGATTCTCTTGGCGTGGATGTCCAGCGTTCCCAGTCCGACGACGCGGCGGCACTTGCCGATGGCATCCCAGCGCCGGAGCGCTTCTCGATGAGGCCCCCGAACGATTGAGTCGGGACGGGCCAACGCGGCCGCAACGTTCGACCAGCGGAGGTTCCTCGCCCAATCGTGCATATAGGACCAGATTTCGATTCCGGTGAAGCCGCTGACCGTCCAATCCAGCCAGGGACAGGCCATCGCCCGCGTCGGATAACCCTCTCCGATCGGGTGAGCGATAAACCCCAGTCCTCCCTGCTCCGCGACGGCGTCAATCAGCTGTTGGGGACGGTTCCAGTTGCCGCGACCTCGAACCGGTCGCTCGATGTCAAACGCAAGGTAGTGGTTGTGAAACCGGGGCGTCACCTCTTCGCCAACCAGAAGCAACAGCTCATCGTGCCAGCCCTCAAATCCCAGCTCCCGAGCCTGCAGGTGCTCGTGGTCGGTTAGGATGAGAAAATCAAGGCCCGCCTCCTGAGCGTGCTCGACAATCTGCGGGACCGTTCCGGAACCGTCGGAGAGAGTGGAATGAATGTGAATCGCCCCTGCGTAGTCGTAAGCGATCCCCGCGTTCCGATCGGAGGAAAGCATGCTCATCGAAGTCCTTCTTGGTTGGCTCTACGACTCGACGGCCATCAACCGCCGGATCGTCTCGACGCGATCCTGAACCTCGTCCGGCGAGGCGCTCAGCAACCGGTTGGGACCAAAGTCCTCAACGGCCAACGAAGCGACCGCCGTGGCGTACAGGATCGCCCGCCGAAGCGTGCCCTCTGTTAGCGTCTCCGCAGCCGCTAAGTATCCAACCAACGCCCCGGCGAACGAATCGCCCGCGCCGGTGGGGTCCACCACCTGCTCCAGCGGATAGGCCGGCGCCACAAAGTAGTCGTCCTCTGAGAACGCTATCGCGCCGTGCTCGCCTTTTTTAATGATGACCCTCGCCGGACCCAGCGTCAATAGCCGCCTCCCGGCGCGGATCAGGTTGTCCTCCCCGGTCAGTTGGCGCGCCTCTTCGTCGTTCAGAACCAGGAGGTTCACCCGCTTGAGGAGATCCACCAGCTCCTCCCGGGCGGTCTCGATCCACAGGTTCATCGTGTCGGCCAGAACCAGATGCGGCGAGTCCACCTGCTCCAGCACCCGCGCCTGGAGCTGAGGCGCAATGTTTGCAAGAAACACAAACGGCGCCGAACGGTACTCCTCCGGCAACACCGGCTCAAAGTGGGCAAAGACGTTCAGCTCGGTGGTCAGCGTCGTCCGGGAGAGAAAATCCGGCGAGTAGCGCCCTCGCCAGTAAAAGGTCCTCCCCTCCCGCCGCTCGAGGCCGCTCAGATCGATCCCCCGCGCCTTGAGGGCCAGTAGGTGTTCCTCTTGGAAATCCTCACCGACCACCCCTACCAGCATCACCGGCCCAAAGAAGCTAGCCGCAAGAGAAGCGTAGGTCGCCGATCCCCCGAGTACCCGATCCACCGTCCCGTGGATCGTCTCGATCCCGTCGTACGCGACCGAGCCGACGATCAGCGTGTTCATCCGACCTCTCCCCGTCGCTTGATTTAAAAGGGAAATCCCGGCGGGCGCCTCTGCTGGTCCCGAAAGGCGCGGCGCAACCGCAAAAACCGCCGCACCAACAGCACCGCCAACATCAGACCGGCAACCACTAAGAGCGCCCGGTACTCCCACGGGAGCGGCTCCTCCTCACGGGCCAGACGGATCATCGGCAACAACGCCAACGTGCAAAGGAGTATGAGAATGCTCTCGATCCACTCGGCCCGTGACATGAACAACCGCTTTGGGGTCAGGTGCCCAGCTCCCAGGAGTTCAAGTACCGCTCCTGCTCTTCGGTCAGCGTGTCGATGCGCACCCCCATCGCCTCCAGCTTGAGTCGAGCGATCGTCTCGTCAATCTCGCGGGGCACGTCGTAGACATTCGGTTCCAGCTTGGCGGCGTGGATCTTGATGTACTCGGCAGCCAGCGCCTGATTGGCGAAACTCATGTCCATTACGCTGGCCGGATGGCCCTCTGCGGCGGCCAGGTTGATCAGACGCCCATGGCCCAGCAGGTAGATCCTCCGTCCGTCCGAAAGGCGGTACTCCTCGACCAGATGGCGCACCTCGCGGACCGACTCGGCCCGCTCCTGGAGGGCCGGAATGTCGATCTCCACGTTGAAATGGCCGGAGTTGGCCACCAACACGCCGTCCTTCATCACATCGAAATGCTCCCCGCGGACAACGTGAATGTCCCCGGTCACGGTGATGATCAGGTCGGCCTCTCGAGCCGCCTCGATCATCGGGAGGACCCGATAGCCGTCCATGACCGCTTCGAGCGCCCGCAACGGGTCCACCTCGGTGACGATGACCCGAGCGCCCAGCCCCCGAGCGCGCATCGCAACGCCACGGCCGCACCAGCCGTATCCGGCGACCACAACGGTCATCCCAGCAATCAACCGGTTGGTCGCTCGGATGATCCCGTCCAAGGTGCTCTGACCGGTGCCGTAGCGGTTGTCGAAGAGGTGCTTGGTGTTCGCGTCGTTAACGGCGACGATCGGATATCCCAGCAGCCCCTGTTTGGCCAGGCTGCGCAGCCGAATGACGCCGGTGGTGGTCTCTTCGGTTCCGCCGAGGACCTCGCTGAGTTGGTCCCGACGCTCCGAGTGAAGGACGCTCACCAGATCGGCCCCGTCGTCCATCGTCATGTTGGGGTGAGCGTCGAGCACAGCGTGAATGTGGCGGTAGTAGGTTTCCTTGTCCTCTCCGGCGATCGCAAACACCGGTACATGAAAGTCGCGAACCAGGCTCGCCGCCACGTCGTCCTGAGTGCTCAGCGGGTTGGAGGCGCAAAGGTAAACTTCCGCCCCCCCAGCCTGGAGGGTGCGAACCAGATTAGCCGTCTCGGTGGTGACGTGAAGACAGGCGGCCAGACGAACGCCGCTCAGCGGCTTCTCCCGCGCAAAACGCTCCCGGATTTGGCGCAGCACCGGCATCGAGAGGTCGGCCCACTCGATTCGCCGCCGCCCTTCGTCGGCAAGGTGTAAGTCCTTGATGTCGAATTCCATGGCTCTCCTCTTCGAGGGAAACGAGCGCCTTCAGGAGCGCAACGCGTCCACGCAGTCCAACCGCTCCCAAGTGAAGGTTGGCTCGTTGCGCCCAAAGTGCCCGTACGCTGAGGTCGGTTGATAGATCGGACGACGCAGCTGAAGCCGCTCGATAATCCCGCGCGGAGTGAAGTCGAACACCTCCCGGACCCGTTTGAGGATCTCCTCTTCGGGAATCTTAGCCGTCCCAAAGGTCTCGATCGCCAACGAAACCGGCTCCGCAACGCCGATCGCGTAGGCGACCTGAAGCTCACACCGATCGGCCAGCCCGGCAGCGACGATGTTCTTAGCCGCATGACGGGCCGCGTAGGCGGCGCTCCGGTCCACCTTCGTTGGATCCTTACCGGAGAACGCCCCCCCTCCGTGACGGGCCAAACCGCCGTAGGTATCCACAATCGTCTTGCGGCCGGTCAGACCGCAGTCCGCCTTAGGACCACCCAGAACGAACCGGCCCGTGGGATTGATGTGGTACCGAATCGTTGGCGAGCGAAGCTCCGGCGGAATCACCGGGTAGATGACCTCCTCGATCAGCGCCTCCCGGATCGTCGCCGAAGAGACATCCTCGTCGTGCTGGGCGGAGACGACCACCGTCTCAACCAAAAGCGGACGGCCGTCCTGATAGCGAACGGTTACCTGGGTCTTCCCGTCGGGTCGAAGCCAGGGGAGCCGCTTCGTTTTTCGGACCTCGGCCAGCCTTCGGGCCAACCGATGAGCCAGGACGATCGGCATCGGCATGAGTTCTTCGGTCTCCCGACAGGCGTAACCGAACATCATCCCCTGATCGCCGGCCCCGTCCTTGTTGACCCCACAGGCGATATCCGGCGACTGCTGATCAATCGAGGTCAACACGGCGCAGGTCTCGTAATCAAACCCGTACGTCGCGTCAGTGTAGCCGATCTCGCGCACGACGTTCCGGACAATGTCGGGGATGTGAACGTAACAGTTCGTGGTGATCTCTCCGGCCACCAGCACCAGGCCGGTGTTCACCAACGTCTCACAGGCGACCCTTCCAAAGGGGTCCCGCTCCAAAATGGCGTCTAAAACGGCGTCCGAGATGCGGTCGGCCATCTTGTCCGGATGGCCCTCGGTGACCGACTCAGAGGTGTAAAGGTACTCCACGGAGGCGACATCCTTTTCAATTGGATCGAATCCACACAGTTAGGGAACAGGCTCCATCCCTCCGGTCGTCGAGCACGAAAACAACCGGAGACGCGCGCGGCCCCCGAAAGGTCGAGGGCCGCTGCGCACGGGTCAATCCTCTTTTTCCTTTTCGGCCTCTTCAGCCTGTCGCCGGGCCATCTCAATCAAGTCGCCCAGCGTCGTTCGCTCGGGGACCTCACGCCGCTCGGGGCGCTTGGGCCGTTCGGCGCGTTCACGTGCGGGGGCTTCACGCCGGGGCTCCTCCTGCGCCCGGCGGTGGGCTTCCAGCTCGGCCCGCTGCTGATCGATCAGGTAAGCCTTCCGGCTGAGGCCGATCCGGCGCTCCTGGAGGTCAATGTTGATCACCTTCACGTGCACCCGGTCGCCGACGCTGACGACCCGAGCGGGGTCCTCTACGTGCTCATCGCTGAGCTCGGAGACGTGGATCAACCCCTCGATTCCGTCGTCCAGCTGGGCAAAGGCGCCAAAGTTGGTCACGTTGACGATCTCTGCCTCGACGACGGTGCCGACCTTATACTTCTCCGGCACGCTCAGCCACGGATCCGGCGTCAGCTGCTTGTAACCGAGGGAGACGCGCTCGCGCTCCCGGTCAATGTCCAGGATAACCGCCTCGATCTCGTCCCCTTCCTGAAACAGCTCGGCGGGGTCTACCCGCTTGGTCCAGGAGAGATCGGAGACGTGGATCAGCCCGTCAATGCCCTCCTCGATCTCCACAAAGACGCCAAAGTCGGTGATGTTGCGGACCTTGCCCCGAACGCGCGAGCCAACCGGGTGCTCCCGCTCGAGCCGATCCCACGGATTCTCCTGAAGCTGACGCAGCCCCAAGGAGATCTTTTGCCGTTCGCGGTCAACGCTTAGCACCCGAACGGTCACCTCCTCGCCGATCCGGAGGATGGTGCGCGGGTCGACGTTCCGGCGGGTCCAGGACATCTCCGAGACGTGGATCAGGCCCTCGACGCCCTCCTCAAGCTCGACAAAGGCGCCGTACTCGACGATGTTGACCACCCGACCCTTCACGTCGCTGCCGACCGGATAGCGCTCCTCGATCCCCTCCCACGGATCGCGGGTCAACTGCTTTAACCCCAGCGAGACCTTTCCGGTCTCCTTGTTGATGCTGAGGACCATGACCTCGATCTCTTGATCCCGCTCGACCACATCGGAGGGATGGGAGATGCGCCCCCAAGACATGTCCGACTTGTGAAGCAGCCCGTCCAGGCCTCCCAGATCGATGAAGGCGCCAAAGTTGGTGATGTTCTTGACGACGCCCCGGCGAATGTCCCCCGGCTTGAGGGTTTCCAAGAGCTCCTCGCGCTGCTTGGCTCGCGCCTCCTCCAGGAGCACCCGACGGGAAAGGACGATGTTTCGACGGCGGCGGTTCAGCTTGATGACCCGCATCTCCAGGGTCTGGCCGATGTAGTCGTCCAGGTTCGGAACCGGTCGAATGTCCACCTGGGAGGCGGGGAGAAAGGCGTACATGCTCCCAATCTGAACCCGGAGGCCACCCTTGATGCGACGCGTGGGAACCCCCTTCACCGGGCGCCCCTCTTCGTAGGCCCGTTCGATCTCCTCCCAGATGCGGCGCTGATCGGCCACCACCTTGGAGAGGACCACCTGACCCGTTTCGTCCTCCAAGCGGGCGATGTAAACGTCAATCTCGTCGCCCGGCTGAACCTCCAGCTCGCCCGATTCGGTCCGCTCGAACTCGCTGGCGGGAATGAACCCCTCAGATTTGTAGCCGATGTCTACTAACACGCCCTCTTCGCCGACCGCCAAGACGATCCCGCGAACGACCTCGCCCTCCTGGATGCGCGACATGGTGGCCTCATAGGCCTCCTCGAGCATCTCCGGGGTGAGCATCTCTTCGTCCAGCTCCAAAGCGAAGACGCCCGCAGGGGGCGCCTCACTCCCAGAGGTATCAATCTGACTGGGATCGATCGGCTCCGGGCGCTCCTCCTCCCGGGACTCTGCGCCCTCGACAGGGGCACTCTCCTCCGGAGAGGGAGACGCCTCAAGCTTTTCGTCAACGGCGGCGGGCTCTGGCTGCTGGGAATCTTCTGCAGACGACGGCTGGTGCTCTTCCCGTTCCACGGCGTCGGAAGGATGCTTCGTATCTGTCATAAGCTTACAGACTTTACCGAGGCCCTCGCTCGGAGACCTCAGTCTCCTCCTTTTCGTGATGGATTTCGAAGAAGCCCGTTCATCCTAGGCTTCACGCACGATAGTGTACGTCGGAAAACGGAACCTGTCAAGGTCAAGGCCGACAGGCCTCCTTCTTAAGCGTTCGGCCAAACCCTTCCTTCTAGGCGCTAAACGGAGCCCTGAAATCCCGTTGCCTCCCCCCCAGGGTTCCGGAATAATCGAAAGCAACGGACAAAGCGGATTAAAACGGTGCCTTCTTCAAAGGAGCCAATCGAATGGCCTCGGAGAACAAGATTCGAGTAGCGATGCTCAGCTTCGCCCACGTACACGCCAGGGGCTACGCCCGACAGGCGCAACAGAACCCACGTGTGGAGCTGGTCGCCGTCTGGGACGAGCCGGAGTACGGCGGCAAGCAGGCCGCTGAGGAGCTCGGCTTGGAGTTCTACTCCGACCTAGACGCGCTCCTCAGCCGCGAGGACGTGGACGGGGTAATCGTCAATGCCCCTACCTCGATGCACGCTGAAGTCATGATTCCAGCCGCGCGAGCGGGCAAGCACATCTTCACCGAAAAGGCCCTCGCCGTCACCTTAGCGGACTGCGACCGAATCATCGCAGCCGTTCAGGAGGCGGGCGTTCAGTTCATGATCTCCTTGCCGCAGCGGTGCAATCCGAACGTGCTGTTCGCCAAGAAGGCGATCGAAGACGGCCTGCTTGGCGAGCTTACCTTTGGACGGGCCCGCGGGGGCCCATTCCGGCGCCCTGGACCGCTGGTTTGGGGGGCCTAGCGCTTGGTTTGCCGACCGAAAGCGGGCCGGCGGCGGAGGACTCTTCGATCTGGGCTGCCATCAGATGGACATCCTCCCCTGGCTGATGGGGGGCGACCCCCGACGGGTGACAGCGATCATCAACAACTTCTCCAACGCGTACCCGATTGACGATAACAGCGCGACGCTGATCGAGTTCGACTCCAAGGCGATCGGCGTTGTGGACGTCTCTTGGGTCCACCGTTCCGGCTTCAACATGGTGGAGCTGTACGGAACGGAGGGGTCGATCGCCTGGGGCCACGGAGGGTTCCACTTCCAGACGCGAAAGCTGGATGACGCCGGACGGGAGCGGTACCTGCAGCAGCGGCCAGCGGGGCTGCCTTCGCCCTTTGAGCAGTGGGTGAACGCGATCCTAGACGGCGCTCCAACGACGATCACCATTCAGGACGGCCGGAACCTCACCGAGCTCCTCCAGGCGGCGTACCGCTCCGCCGAGTCGGGTCAGGCGGTGGTCCTGCCCCTGGAAAGCTAACAAAGTGCCGCCGATGGACACATTTGGCCGAGCCCTTTTGATCGTGCTGCTTCTGAGCGGAGGGGTCCTCCCAACCGAGTGGGCCAAAGCCCAAGCGGCCCCTCAGGAGGTCTGGGCGCTGCTGGTGGACCTCGGCGCTCCGGCAGACGCTCCAGCACGTCCCTCCTCCCGTTCGGACGGAGAGGCCTTCGCGGCGCTCTTGGAAGACCGATTCGCGACCGACTCGGACCGAATCGTCCTTCGCCTAGAAGAGAGACTCTCGGCGGCGGAGCTCCGCGAGACGATCCGGCGCTTTGCCGAGCTCGTCCACAGCGCCCCGACGCCGGAAGAGCCGGAGACAAGCCGACTGGTGCTCCTCTACCTCCGCGCGGAGGTGACCCGACCACCTCAGGAGAGCGCGATCTACTTCTTCTCCGGGGCGGCTCGCCTGGCCGACGGAACGGGGAACAACCCCGAAGCGATCCGGGACACCACGCTCAGCGAGTGGGTTCAGGCGCTGGAGCCGGCCACCGTTCTGACGCTGTTGGACCTGCGAACCCAGGACGAGTCGCTGGGGGTTTACTTTGCCGCTCGAACGGAGATCGGCGACGGCCGGTTGGTCACAATCGCTCGCGAGGAGCTCCCCACGCCGGTTCTGGATCTCCTCAGCGGCATTCTCTCTGAGGCTCCCGATCCCGATCGAGACGGGTTCCTCCGCTGGGAGGAGGTGCTTCTGGAGTACCAACGCCGAGTCTACGCGACCGGGGTTAGCAGCGATCGGGTGCTGGTCGGCGGGACCGGCAACCCGGACCTGGTCCTGATGGCGCTTCCAGCTCGGCTTTACGTCGAGAGCGTTCCGCTAGAGGCGGAGGTCCTCCTGGACGGGCAGTCGGTTGGCAAGACGCCCTACGTTCTGGGACGCCTGCGGGTGGGCAGCGCCCATACGATCCAAGTCCGCAAGGCCGGATATCGACTTCCCGACCCTCAGACCGTCCTGGTTGAACAGGCACGGGGAGCGGCCTACGTCGCTCGCTTCGTCCTCCAACCGGTTACCATTCGGGTACAGGTGAGCGCACCGGGTCAAGAGATGCTCGGCCCGATCGTCGTTGTGATCCCGGGGACGCCGTTTCAGACGACGCTCCCAACGCTGGGCGAAGCGGTCTTCTCCGTCGGCGAGGAGCCGCTCACCGTCGGCGAAACCTATCGGCTGATCGCCGCCACGCCAGACGATCGTTATTTTGGAACGGCTTCATTCCTCTACACGGGCTATCAGGACGTCACGGTTGCCGTTTCTCTCCAAGAGCGCACCGCCTGGGAGGTGGCAGCGGCCCGATTTGAGGCCGGATTCACTGAAGAGGCCCTCGCCGCCGCGGAGCAGGCGCTCCGGGAGGGGCTCCTGGAGCCGCCGGAGCTCCCCGGCGAACTGGTCGCGCTGCTCCTGGAACGCTGGGGAGAGCGGGAGGCTGCCCGGCCCCTTATCGTCTGCGCCCAGCTCCTGGAGCGAATTGGGGCGGAGCGCCAGGCGCAGCGCTATTGGCGTCGCGCTCGTGAACTCGCACCGCCCGACTCTCCAGAACGCGCCTTGGCCGACGCACACGTTCGCTCCGGCTGGGGACGGTGGGGATTGATCCTCCTCCTCGTTCTGATCCTGGGAGGAACCGGGCTCTTCGCCTACCGCACGCTTCGCGGTTCCCGCCTAGGGGGCTAGTCGACCGAATAATAGTAGCCGATCAAAATCGCCATCTCGTCTTCAGAGGTCAATCCCCATCGAAGCGGCTTTGGGTTGTCGAAGTTTTCGTGGGTGGCGCTGTGCCGAATACCGTCCCCCTTCCGAACTAGCAGCGGCGGGTCGAACCAAAGGTTGACCGGATCGAACCAGAGTCGGTTTTCGTAGATCCGTTCCCCGGTGCTAAGCAGTTCCGCAGTATACCGAACCCCATGCCGATGCATGTGCGAAGTCAGCATCAGCAGATAGACGTCCCGATCGGGCCGCCAGATCCGAGTCGTCGTCCGTCGCTCCCCGTAAGGAACCTCGATTGCCTCGTTCACGTCGAAGAGAGGGCGCAGCAGATGGCGAACCTCCGACTCGGGGATCGCATACAAGTTTACGTACACCTCGCCGGTCAGGGGACCGGTTGCGCAAAACTCGTTGGCGTACAGTTCCCCGCCGTTCAGGTTGACGTAGTGCGAGTTGAGGTCAAAGCGAGTCCCTGCCGGCAGCTTTAAGGCAACGCCCGGCGGGAACTGAACGTCGATCGCGGGCGTCTGCGCTCCGATAATATACTCCCGACGGAGCATCTCCAGCTCCTGGGGAGATCGAGGATCTAGGTCCCGAAACCGGCCGACCGGCACCTCTCCCTCTCGAATCCGGTAGAGAATAAAGTGATGGCTTCCCTCCCGCATAACCACTTCGATCCGGTTGACGTAAAGGGTCTCCTCCAAAGGAGGAAGGGCAAAGAAGACCTCCCGCTCGGTGCCCGGCTGGATGGTGAACGGCTCCAGATGGAGCTGAACGCCTCGCTCTGGTGGCTTGGGAGGATGGAACTCCGGCGGCACCGTCGGCCGGCCAGAAAGGTCGGGCATCCCCGGAACAACACCCTCCCGCGGGGCGCCCGCTTCGATCCAGCGTCGAATAGCGAGGATCTGGTTGGGAGGTAAGCCGCGCGTCCCTCGCGGCATGAGCTGACCCATCCCAGGACCGGGACTGAGCAGCTTGACCATCAGAAAGCTCTGAAGCGGCTTTCCCGGCGTCACGCGGAGCCATCCCTTCTCCCGCGCCCGAGCGTTGGCCGGCTCTGCGCCGACCAGCTGCTCGTAAGCGTCGGGGCCCTCCAAGCTCAGATCTCCCGCCTGAGTCGCCTCCGAATGACAGGAGCCGCTGACACAGTTCGGTTCGAAGATCGCAGCCCGTAGCTGCTCAAAGGTCGAGGTCGCCTGGCCAAAAGCCGAAAGCACCGCTAGGATCCAGCTTCCCACACCCAAGAGAATCCGTTGCATCGGACAGAACTCCTCGTAAAACTGACGCACTAGTCATGTTTATGATAACGCAAGCTCAGGCGGAAGGGTTGACGAAAAATCGGGCCGAAAGGAACAACCCCAGCCCGTAAAGCAGCACGCCGATCAGCAACACCGAGGAAGGAAGCAAGCCTAGCTCCAGAAGGGACCAGGCGAGCAGCGGTCCGGAGGCGGCCCCCAGGTCGGAGCCGGTGACGTAGGCGGCCAGGGAGGCGGAACCGCGCAGGGCCGCCTCGCTGGTCAGGATGGTATTCAGTGCAGTGGCGACGGCAAAAAACCCGATCACCGCCCCGGCTAACAGGGGCAACGGTGACGGTCGCCAAAGGAGGAGCAAAAACACTCCGCCACCGATCAGGCTGCATCGGGTGAGCCGGTCGCGGCCGTACCGATCGGCTAAGGCGCCAAAGCCTGGGGCTCCCACCCCTTCCAGCACCCACCGGGAGGCCAGGAGAAGCCCGTTCAGCGTTGCCAGTCCCAACAGTGCCCCCTCTGAGCGCTGAGCTCCAAGCCGTTCGGTGAGCAGAGCGCCCAACGAAGACATCACAATTCCGGCGACGCAGCCGACCAGCCAACCGTTGGAGGCGACCAGAACAAGCCGCCGCCACATTCGCCCTCCAGGAGCTGGCGGGGACGGCCTCTTGGCCCGAGACGGGGCCGCTCCAGCCAGCGGCACCGCCCCTAGCGAAACGAGGGCCATCAGGAGAAAGGTCCAAAACCATCCGCTCAGGTCTACCAGCAGACCGCCGACCGCGTTTCCAACGAGCGAGCCCAGCCGGGCGATACCGTTGTAAACGCCCACGCTGCGACTCTCCCGACCGGTGGCAGCGGAGGCGGTGACCTCTGCAATGCCGCTGTGTCGAATGAAGGACCAGCAGAGCCCCCAGACTACCCGCGCCAGTAGAAACCACCCAAAGGCCGGCAACAGCGCATAGGCAAACGTCGTCAGGCTCCCGACGAAGCAGCTGATCGCAAACAACACCCGCACCCGATACCGCTCCAGCGCCCAGGCGGCCAGCGAGTTGGTCAGAAAGCGGATCCATCGGTTGACGCTCAGAAGCAGTCCAACGTGAAACGGTGCCAAGCCCAACCGCTCATACTCCGTCGGCAGAACGGCGTAGAGCGCCTGGTCCCCCAGCAGCGAAAGCGCCGTTGCGCCGCTGACGAGCCAAGTCACCCCTAAGGTGCGTCGGGAACGCTCCATCTTCTCCTCGGTCCCTCCTTGGAATACCGATACTATATCCGGAGGAGTGGACAAGGTCATGCCAGACGAAGGCAGATGCGTCAGGCGGGCGGCTCTGAGGAGCCGGAGACACAAAAGAACATTCCTGATCGGTTGGATGCTCCTGTTGCTGCTCCAAGGCGCTTGGGGTGGGGAGCCCTCCGGCTCCTCCGAACCGCTCTGGGTGCCTGGAGAGCTTCTCGTGTGGATGGCGGACGACTCCGACCCGCTCACGGCGTCGGGGTTGCAGGAGCTCCATCGCCGCTGGGGTCTGGTTGAGCGGCGACCTCTTCTCCCTCCATCTAGGGAGGAAAGGGGCCCGCACGGCCGTCGGCTAGAACGATGGTGGCAGCTGCGCTTTGCGGAGCCGTTCAATCCCATCCGGGCCGCTGAGGAGTACCGACGCGCCCCTGGCGTTGCCTGGGCGGTCCCCAACCGGCTGCTTCGAGCTCAAGCGCTGATCCCCAACGATCCGGAGCTTCCCCGTCAGTGGAACCTGATCCCCATCCAAGCGCCGGAGGCCTGGGAGATCGAGCGAGGATCCCCGGAGGTGGTCGTCGCCGTGATCGACACCGGCGTGGACCTAAGCCACCCGGAGCTGCGGGGACGACTGTGGCGAAACCCCGGCGAACTCGCCGGCAACGGTCGAGACGACGACGGAAACGGATATGTAGACGACCTCCACGGATGGGACTTCCTGGACGCGCCTGCCCTTGATGGAGAAGGGGACCTGAGCGATCCGGACCCGGAGCCCCAGGACGAAAGCGGCCACGGAACCCATGTCGCCGGAATTCTTTGCGCCGAAGCCAACAACGGACTCGGGATCGCCGGAGTTGCCTGGAACATCTCTCTGATGCCGCTACGGGCCGGGTTGAATCTGCAGCGCGGAGGGACCTTCGTCGTCGAAGACGACATTGCTTCGGCGATTGTGTATGCCGTGGAGAACGGCGCCCAGGTAATCAACATGAGCTTCGGGGACGGGATCGCTTCGCCACTGCTCGCGGACGCAGTACGTTACGCCGCCGATCGAGACGTGGTGCTGGTCGGGGCGGCAGGAAACGAAGGGCGCAGCGAGGTAGTCTACCCGGCGGCCTTTCCGGAGGTGATCGCCGTTGCCGCCTCGGATCAGAACGACAACGCGGCCTACTTCACCAGCGCGACGCCAGAGGTGGACTTGACCGCCCCCGGCCTGGCGATTCTAAGCCTTGACCTAGGAGGAGGTCTGCGGACGCTCAGCGGAACTTCGATGGCGACGCCCCACGTGGCCGGTGTGGCAGCGCTGTTGCGCTCAAAGCGACCTGGACTCTCGGCTGAGGAGGTGCGTCACATCCTCCGCGCCTCCGGCGACCCTCTCCACCAGGAAGGACGGGCCGTCGGCGTGCCCCGACTCAACGCGTTTCGGGCGCTGCAGATGGCCACCGTCCCTTGGGCGCGGCTAGAGTTGGACACCTCGATCGCCGATCAGGCAATGTGGGTCTCCGGGGCGGTCGGCGGTCCGGAGGTGCGCGGCTACCGATTGGAGTACGGGTTCACTCAGCAACCGACCGAGTGGAAGACGCTGACGGAACGGGAAGGGCTCCACCAAGAGACGCGGTTCCGATTCCGCTGGGAGACCGCCGCCTTGCCAGAAGGATGGGTAACCCTGCGCCTGGAGGCCTGGAACCGAGAAGGTCTCCTCGTTCGCGATCAGCGACTGGTCTGGATCGCCCATCACGAGTTGATTCCGGCGGCGGAGCGGATCGGCACCCTTTGGGTCTCTGGGGTCGAAACGGGCTATTGGAGCCTGAGAGCAGCAGAGCCGATCGTGGCCGAGTTCACCTTCTGGCACGCAGAGACCGGCGAACAGATCGGCCCCTGGCGGTTTGGAACGCCCCGTCAGCTGTTCTTTCTACTCCCGGCGGCCTGGCTGAACGCCGGAACGTGGACTTACCACTTCAAGGGGAGCGACGCCCTCGGGCGGACGGTACGGGCTCAGGGCACGCTTTGGGTCGAGGAGCGGCCGATCAACCCACATCGGTTCGCCCCCCTTGTTCTGGCGGCGCCGGCGCTCCGGCTGGCCCCTGTTGTACTGGATCAGGACGGAGACGGAAGGGTGGAGATCGTCGGCGGTTCACCGTCCGACTCCTCGCTCCAGGTGGCCCAACTCTACGAGTGGGAGGGGGGAGCGCTCCAACTAGAGCGAACGTTTCCGGAGCCTTTCGTTCCGGAGGGGGCGCTCCCCCTCCCGGACGGGCGAACGCTGATCGCCGGAACGCGGAAGGGGGCGCTGCTGCTCTGGGAGGTGGGCCAGAGCCTGCGATTGCGGGCGCGGATGGAGGGCTACTCGGACGCGCGCTTTGGCGACCTGGACGGCGACGGTACGCCGGAGCTCGTCGTCAAGCGAGGAGCTTCCGGCGTGGCCGCCCTCGACTGGCGAACCGATCCCCCCTCGCTCTTGGCGGTCGGGCAGAACCCCTCCGAGGGGCGGAATCACCTAACCGGCGCACCGGCGCTGCTCCCTACCGAGGACGGCTCCTCCGTGGAGATCGTCGCGGGAGACGTGGACGGAGACCTGATCCTCTGGCGATGGGCCGGATCGGGGCTTCAGGCGAGCACCCTCCGCGCCGCCGGGCTGACGAGAATCAACGCCCTCAAGGCGACGGCGGGGCCGTCCGGCACCGCTGTCGCCGTCCTGGGAGCAGAACCCCTCGACCCGGAGCGCCCAGAGGCGGGAGAGCTCTGGGCCCTGCGCTGGTACGTCCGAAGAGGGACGGAGCTGGCCCCTGCTAGCGTCGCACCGATTCGGCTTCTCTCCTCGAAGTCCCAACCCCAACTGGCGCTCTCTTCGACCCCTCGCGGGGTCCGAGTGGCCTTGACAACAGGCACAACACTCTACACCTTCCTTTGGGAGGAGGGGCGAAGCTTCCTCGTCCCAGAGTGGGTCCGCCGCGGCCGGGAGGTGGGCGAACCGACGTTTCTCCCCCTTGGCGAAAGGGAGGTCCTGTTTTTCGCCCAGGAAGGGCAGCTTCAGGCCGTCTTCGCCGAAGAACAACCGCGTTATGCAAGCCTCCCTTACCACCTCCAAGCAGAGATCGTTGGGTCGGGCCTGGTGCGCCTCTGGTGGCGAAATGACCGCCCGGTCTGGGCCGTCCGCGTCGTCCGAGAGACGGCGAACGGTCGTACGACGGTCCTGGGAGACACCTTCGCCACAGAGCTGCTCGACCGCTCCGCGCCGATCGGGGAGCGGGTGACCTATCGGCTTCAGGTTGGAGAGACGCTCGCCGACGCGACGGAGATATGGGTCGCCTCCCCGCCCCGTTTGAAGGAAGCGGCGCCTCTGGATGCGCTGCGAGTGCGACTCCGGTTTTCCGAGCCCATGGGGGTCTCCGCCACTTACGCCTGGGCCTATCGGGTAGTTCGCCTAGAAGGAGCAAGCGTTCCGGTCCGCTCAGCGGTTCGGACAGAAGGGGGGAGGGCCGTCCTCCTGACACTTGATCGGCCCTTGGTTCCGGGCGAGTATCGCGTTGAGGTCGTCGCTCCGCTTCACCTCCGAAGTCGAGATGGGGCCCCCCTGGATCCAGCTGGAGCCGAGGTTCGGTTGTTCGTCGAGTCCAACCCCTCCCCCGTTTATTCGCTGGAGACCGGCCGGGTCTATCCTAACCCGGTACGTCCCTCTCGGAGCCATCCGGCACGGGTGAGCTTCGACCGACTTCCCAGCGGGACGGAGGTCCGCATCTACTCGACCGCCGGGCGGCCGGTCGCCTCCGGACGAATTCCGGAGGGGGAAGACCGGTGGGTCTGGCCGCTGGTCAACGAGGCCGGAACTCTGGTCGCTCCGGGCGTTTACCTCTACGTCCTCGAGTGGAACGGACGGCACAGGGCGGGCAAACTCGCTGTGATCTGGTAGTCGGTCTGGGATGTTCCGTCGCCTACTCAGCCGGCAGAGGAACGAAAACCAACTCCGGCCGGGGAGGCTCCTCCATCCCAGCGCCAAGGTAGTACCCGACCTGCGTGGGAAGATTGTACCCGACGTTCTGCCAGGCAACGCTCAGCCGGTAGATCGGATCGTGCATCAGGGTGACCAGTCGGTGTTCCGTCGGCGCGGTGGAGACGAAGACTCGCAGCTCGGTGTTGTCCCGCGTGCGCCAGATCACCTCCTCCCGCCAGTCGCCCAGAATGTCGGCGCTCAGCGAGGGATTTGCCTTGGAGCCGTTGTTCCGGACACAGGCGTACTCCGCAGCGTCTAGCAGGAGCTCCGTCTCCTGGGTCTGAGGGTTCCATTTGAGGATTTGGGTCCCGTCGAGAAGCTCACGGAGCAGATCGCCGTCCCACCAGAGGGCCATATTGCAGGAACGGGGCTTGACTTCAGAGATCGGCTCGCCCTTGGCGCTGTAGAGGGCGTCGAGACCCCGTCCGGAGGCCCAGCACTCGTAGCCCCGATAGCGCGGGTCAATGTCCGCGGTCAGCCCCCGGCTGACGTCCGGGGAGGGGACGCTCCAAAGAATCTCACCGGTCGCAGCGTCCCGGAGGTTGATCCCGTGCGGATGGCGGGGGTTCTCGTGAATGGCAAAGACCTCCAGCCCGGGGCGGTCCGGGTCAATATCGGCCAGGTGGAGGGCGTCCCCATGCCCGAGGCCGGTGCTGTAAAGCCCTGTGCCATTATCGTCAATGGTACAGGCGCCGTACACGATCTCGTCCCGCCCGTCATCGTCCACGTCGCCGACGGCCAAGTTGTGGTTCCCCTGACCGGCGTAGCGGCGGTTCTCCGGACCTCCTCCGTGGCTGTCGAAGGTCCAAACGCGGGCCAACTTCCCGTCGCGCCAGTTCCAGGCGACCAGAACGGTTCGGGTATAGTAGCCCCGCGCCATGATCAGGCTGGGCCGCTCCCCGTCCAGATAGGCGATAGCGGCCAGGAACCGATCTACTCGGTTGCCGTAGTTGTCGCCCCAATCGGAGACGTTTCCGCGTGGAGGGAGATAGTCGGTGGTGACCAGTGCAGCGCCGGTTCGCCCGTCGAAGATGGTCAGATACTCCGGTCCGTCGAGGATGCGTCCTTGAGGGTTCCGCCAGTCAGCGTTCGGATCGCCGATCACCTGACCCAGACCGTCCACGGTGCCGTCGGCAGTTTTGCAGGCGACCTCGGCTCGCCCGTCCCCGTCCAGGTCGTAAACCATGAACTGAGTGTAGTGCGCCCCCTCCCGGATGTTGATCCCTAGCTGAATCTGCCAAAGCCGGGTTCCGTCCAACCGATAAGCCTCCAGGATGGGTGGATCGGTCCATCCGTCCTGGGAGTTGTCCCGCCCTCGTCCGGCCTGGTGAAGGACGATCTCGTACTCGCCGTCCCCGTCGAGATCGCCGACTGAAGCGTCGTTCGGAGCGTAGCCCTCCGGCGTTTGGAGGGGGATGGAAAGGTACGGCTGGACCGGCGCTCCAGCGGGAAGCACCACGGAGCGGCTCGGCTCGCCCTCCTGACCGTTCAGGACGGGGCGAACGAAGTAGCGCAACGGTCGGCTGAAGTCGGGCGGGTTGTCTCGGAACCAGGTGACCGCTTCGAGCGGCTCGCGGGTGAGCCGCTCGGGCGCCCCCCGCCTAAAGCACGGTAAAGGTGGAACGCAATCTCTGGCGGGTCGCTCCCCAGCAGCCGCCAGCTCAGAAAGACGCTCCGCTCGGAGTCCCGAAGGACGACCAGGCCACGTCCTAGCGTCTCCATCTGCCGCGCGGCGTGAACCGTAGAAAGCGCACACAGAAGCCATCCCAGCGCAAAAGAAATCCCTCTCCTCACCGGTCAACTCCTCCTGGGCTTCACGGGCCTTCGCGGACGTCGCGGGAACGGTGCTCGACAGGATCAAACCATTGGCCCTCGAAGGCCCGGATCAGCGTCGTATAGACCCGCAGGCGGAGAACGTTATCCCCCTCCCGCAGTTCAGCGGTGGGCAGCTGGAGCGCATAGGGCGACCAGGGCAGCGCACGCCACGGCCCCCCGTTAACCGACAGCTCCAAGGCGTCCTGAAACGGAACGCCGTGATCCAGCTCCAGGATCGCCTGCTTGGTCGGTGGGAGCTCCCGCTGTCGGAACTGCGCCCGGTACTCCACGGCGCCGGCGTAGTAGGGAAGGCCATTCTTGCGCCAGGCTTCATACTCCCCCTGCTCCGGACGGGAAGCCAATCGGGGAACTTCTCCGTCCAGCCAAACGCCAAACGGTCCGGCCAGATAGAGGGGGTTCCGCAACCCTCCGTCCAGCCGATCGCTCTCCACCTGTACCGTTATGACGTTTTCGCCGGCCAAAAGTTGATCTGCGATCGGAGCTCCCAGACTCCCGCGAACGTGCGCATCGGTCGGCCGGAAGTCCTCCGGACGGAGGACCGCCCTCTCGTTGACTTGAATCGTCCATCTTCCTCCGATCGATCCGGGTTCGAGGACCAGCTCGCAGGGTCCCTCCCACTCGCTCAAGAACCGGTAGCGATAACGAACGACCAGCGGAGGAATCTCCATCTGGGGCATCACCCCAAAGGTAAACCGGAAGCGCGGAGAGAATCGAAATGCCCCCTCAGCGAGCTGATTGGCCAGTGGCATCGCCCGCACCGTCGCCCGCTGAAAGGCGGTTCCGTCCTCACCGAGCAGCTCCATCTCCCAAGGGTCCATCCGGAGCAGGTTGCTGTTCAGCGGGCGAACTTGGACCCTCGGGGCAACGGGCACCCGGACGCGAGGCACAAACTCGGTCGGCCCTTCCGCCTTCTCCTCTCCTTCTATCCCCTCCGCCAAGAGGAGCGACTCGAAGGGCGCCAGACGCCGCCGATAACGTCCTCCGCTTCGTTCCAACAGGGAGGGCAACCGATCGTCCAAGGGCACCTCCCGAAGCGGTTGGGCGTGACGAATCGTCAGCGAAAGGGTTTGGTCAGAAGTGTTCAGAAGGAACCAGACCCGGCGGGAGCCGTCTGTTCGCCGGACTACCCAGAGCCGTTCGCGAGGACCCGACTCGACCTCCAACTCCAGCGCTGGGAAGACACGCTCCTGAAGCCAGGTGAGAAGCGCCTCCTCCTCCCAGTCCAGCTCCAAACGGAGGACGGCTCCGCCCTTGCGCTCGAAGGCCTCCAGCCATCGCTGGAGTGGCTCCTCGACCGTTTGCATCGGGGGAAGGAGAAGGACCGGAGCGGAGACCCCTCGCACTTGAACCCGCCCGTTTTCGATGATGCCCGATTCCAGAATCTCCGTGTCCACGATCAGGAACTCATATTGATTTCCGGCCAGCGTCTGGAGCAGCCGCTCGTAGGCGCGGAGCTGTTCGGCTCCGGGAAGCCCCGCGTGAGGGTCCAGGACGAGGACCTCCGCTTCGATATGTGTGCCTTCAAAGGCTCGAGCGATTCGTTCCACACGCTCGCTCAGGCAGGCAAAGAGCTTCCAATAAGGCATTTGAAAGAAAAAGGAGGGGGGCGCGTCATGTTTAGAAAGTCCGTGCGTGGTGTAGAAGAAGCCGTGAGGTACCAGATAGCGGATTCCGGCCCAGAGCAACCCTTCAGCGATCAGCTTGGCGTCCTGGAGGGTGCCGCTCCAGCCCAGGCTATGATAGCACTCACACAGCCCCCCTTCTTTGCCGTAGAAGTACGCCGCCGAGGCGACGGCCCGCGCGTTGCTTCGAATCGAGGCGCGGAGAATGTCCAGTGGTGCCCCCGCCTTGGTGTGCCCCGGATCGCAGCCGGGAAGGTCCATGAATCGGAGCTGGCTCAGCCGGAGGGAGGGCTTCTCGCCGGCGTACCGCAACCCTTGAGCTCGGCACCATCGAGCGACCGGCTCCTCAAAGCTCTCACAGAAGAGCCGGTAACGAAGTCGGTACAGATCGGCAGCGACCCGCAGATGCTCCGGGTGGTCTCGATCCTGAAGGGCCGGCAGCGACCGGATCAAATCATAGCCATACTCGGCGCGAAAGGCCTCTGGAAGCCGCTCCGACCAGCCGGGGGCTGTCTCGTCCACGAAGATCGAACCGATCCGCTTCCCGAACTGGTCCCCAAATCGGCGGCGATACTCCTCGTGCGTGAGCCGCAAAAACTCGCTCACGGCCTCTGGGTTTAGCACATCCGCGAAGTGACCCCAGTACTTATGCCCTTCGACGACCGCCTGAACCGACACGAACAACCGATAGCGTCCTTTGGGAAGCTCCACCTCCAGGACCGGTGTCGGATTGCTGGCGAAGTAACGCTTCCGATTGTAAGCAGTCAGACCCGTTTCATTAAAGGACTCGTCCGTTAGGATCGGTCCGACGTGGGCGAGCAGGTCCACCGGTCGACCCCAGTCGGGGCCGTTCTCTCGAAGCGGATAGGCCGTGCAGTTGAGGACCTTTCCCCGCGGCAACGCCAACCGAACGCAGCCCCCTTCGAGATCGTAGGTGCGCTGGATCAAGCGAGTAGCCCAGAAGTGGGGATTACCCAAGAGCACCTTTCCTCCCGCGACCCCGCTGGGATAGGGGTATTCGTCGTAAAGGTGTACGATTAAGCCGTGTTTCTCCGCCTCTTCCAGGGCGACGGCGACCGCCTGAAAGAAGCTCTCCGAGAGATAGGGGGTGCCCAGCCCCTGCCGCGGATGAACGAAGAATCCCCGAATGCCGGCACGGGCCATCTCCTGGACCTGCCATCGGATCTCTTGGGGGTCCAAGGCCGCGTTCCAGAACCAGAAGGGATGAAAGCCGTCAGGCAGAGGTGTCCATTGCGGATGGCTCATCGCGTTCTCCCTCGGTGCGGTTGAGGTTGCCGTGGGCTCAAGACCGGGAGCGGCCTCGCGTGGATCGGGCGACTTCGGCCAGCTCCTGAGCCAGCCGATCGAGGTCGAAGGCGTCTCGCTCTCGGCGACGGGGCGGCGGGGCGGAGGGCCCCGAATCCGAGGGTGTCGAGGGCTGAGGTCGCGGCTCTGGCGGCGACTCCTGAGGAGGGGGCGCCTCCTGAGCGGCAGGACCAGCAACAGGCGCCTGAGACGCCTGGGATGGGGCGTGTTCGCCCCTCGCCGGTTGGGGTTCCTGGGGAGGGGTGGCATCTTCGCCGGTCTCGCCGACCGCCGCGGGTGCTTCGGCCTCTAGGTCGTGGGCGACCTGCTCCAAGAGCTCATCGAGCGAAGGCCGAGCGGCCCGTTCTTGGGCTTCGAGCTTCTCGGCGAGTTGGCGGAGCTCTTGGACCGCCTGCTGGGCCACCTCGCGCACCTCCGGGGCCTGGTCCTCGGAGGCCAGTCGCGAGAGGATGTCCAACGCAGCCACGTCCCCGTGGCGCCGGAGTTCATCGGCCGCCGCGGCCCGGACGCGCGGGTCCCGATGCTCGGTAAAAGAGCGCACCACCTCCAGGGCGTGTTCCCCCAGCGCGGCGATCACCCGAACGCCGTACGCTCGCAGGATCGAGGCGATCTCGAACGGCTCCTGATAGGTGTGATAGCCGAGGTTCTGCACCAGCTGCTCGGCAAGCCGACGCACCGGCTCCGGCGGCTCGATCAGTCGAGCGGTATAGGTAACGGATGGACGACGAACGCGGCGACGCATCGAAACCCCCTAGGACCGTGCCCGCTCCCGCGCCGTCCGGAGACGTTCCCAGTGTTCCAAGACAGAGACGGAGTCTTGGGCTCGTCTCCACCGCTCCCGACGAAGGGCGTTCAACCGCGCCAGTAGTTCAACCGTCGGCTCTGCGCTGGGACGACGACGCCGGGGGACGCCTAATTGTCGCACGACCCACTCGCAGAAGACAAGCAGTAGCCCCAGCCCAAGCAGCCAGGAGCGCAACGGCCGCTCCTGCACCCAGGGGCGAGGACGGATCGGCGCCCATCCCTTCGCGGGAGGGCTGTAGTACTGCCCTCCGGTCGCCTCAGCCAGCCGTCGAAGCCGCTCAGGGTCGGGAGGTACCCGGTACTCCGCCCCTCCCAGGAAGAGGATCTCTCGCCGGACCGTTGCGCCCTGTGGCGCCCGAACGCTTAGCCGGTAGGTGCCGACCCTCCGAAGGTCGAAGCCGGCCGCCGCGACGCCCCGGCGTACTGGGGCGCGTACCTTCTGGACCGTCCCCTCAGGGGCGCGGAGGAGAAATTCCGCCAGGTCGTTCGCCTCGGCGAAAAACGCCCGCACTTCGAGCCTTGCCCCGTTCAGGTTCGTGGTTAGATCGAACGGCTCCTCCACCGCCGGTAGAACGGCCTCCACCCAAGCACGAAAGGCCCCCCGCGCGCGAGGATCGGCTAGCCAACGGCGGCTCCATCGGCCTCCGTCGGTGGTCAGGGTCAGGACCCGCCCTAGGCCGAACCACCATCCGGCCAGAATCGGGTCCCCCGCTGGGGTGCGCAGGTAGACCTCCGCGGCCGGCTTAGGAGCGGTTGAGAGATATCCCTCGACCGGTGGGAGCTCAGAAACGGCCAGCGGATGATCCATCGCCGGAACAACCGAGACCGGCCCGGGATTCCAAAGCTCACCTTCCTGGCGGCTTTCCTCGGCAACGATCCGCGGAAGGGCTCGGGCGTCGCTGAGCGGATAGTAACGACCCCCGGTGAGCGCCGCCATCTCCTCAAGGGCCGGGTGGGCAGCCTCGCCGATTCCGACGACGGAAAGAGTTATTCCGGCCTCCTCGACCCGACGGGCCGCCGCGAGTAAGTCCCCTATCGAATAGCCATCGGAGAGGAGTAACAGTTGCTTACGCGGGAAGTGGACTCCCTCAAACAGCCGAGCGGCAGCCTCCAGCGCCGCTGGAATGTCGGTGCCGTTGCCAGGGCGCAACCGCCGGATCGCGTCAAGAAGGGGCCTTGAAGCCTCCGGCGACTGCCAGCGCAAAAGAACCTCCGGCTCTCGATCGAAGGCGACCACGCTCAAACGGTCCTGCGGCTGGAGCGCTTCCATCGCTGCACGGACAGCAATTCGGGCCAGGTCCAGCTTGGATAATCCCTCCGCCGTTCCGGCCATACTCCCCGACTTGTCTAGGACAAGCACCAGCCCCAAAGGAAGGTGCCGATCCTGAGGGACCATCCGGACCGGCGTCAGCTCCTCAAGCGGCGTGCCCTGCCATCCCCCTAGGCCGTAGGTGTGCGGACCGCCAAGACTCAGGAGACCGACACCAAGGTTTTGAACGGCGTCTCGGAGTGCCGCCTGCTGCGTTGGATCCAGGGCTTCGGCGGGTAGATCGTCCAGCAACAGGGCGGTCCAAGCCCGATACTCCGCCGCTGATCGAGGAAGCGCTTCGGGTGAGAGCTGGATCCATCGGTACCCTTTGGCCTCCTGGAGGAGCCGGGCCAGCGGGGAGGGACCCGCCGGGCCCGGGACAAACGCCAGGACCGGCGGCTCGGCTCGCTCGACGATCGCTCCGATCCGATCGTTCGCCGGTTGGTGGTCCCAGTCGGCCTTGAGGAAAGCAACGATCTCTGCGGACTCTCTAACGAGCGGGGGCAGGCTTCCCTCCCACTCCTGCACACCGACGCTCAGAGAAAGGGTCTGGGTGAGGGCCGTTTGTCCGTCCACCAGAAGGGAGAGCGTTCCCGTTCCCCGTTGGGTGCTTTCCAAGATCAACCGGACGGGGACGGACTCCCCCTCTCGCGTTTTGGGGGGCACCTCAATCTGCAGCAGTCGGGCGTCAGGGATCGGTTCCGGTCGCAGGGGAAGGACGTCGATCGGCACCCGCTCGGCCTGAAGGCGCGGCAGGAGGAGCTCCACCTGGCCGAGCGTTTCGGCGCCGTCGCTCAGGAGCAGAATCCGCCGCTCTCCCCAGGGGGGCAGGAGCCCGAGGCCTTGCAGAACGGCCCGCTCCAGCGAGGTTCCCTCGGTTGGGACCGGCGGCTCCCGGAGCCGATCGGCCCAACGCTCTGGGGCGTTGTTCTCCGGCGCCCCCGGCGGGATGACAACAACCGGCTCTTCGGCAAACAGCAGAGTCGCTGCTCGCGCCCCTTTTGGAAGCCGGTCCAGATAATTGCGAAGCGCCGGAAGCTCCCTGGCCACTGCGCTCCGGCAGCTTTCGGAAACGTCCACGAGCAGGACGGCGGTCGCCTCGACACGAGAGCGGGGCCAGTACGGCCCGCTGAGCGCGGCCGCCAGGAAGGCTAGGCCAAGGACTCGCAGGAGAACTCCAAAGCGCTCCCGGCGGTTCCGCTGGCGCCGTCCCGTCCTCCAGAGGAGAAGCGTCCCCCCGATCGCCGTTAGTCCAACAAGGACGGCCCAGCCCGTCTGAGTGATCACCTCAGGTCAGCTCCTCTCCTCATCACAGGGAGTGTTCCGAACCGGACGGGGGAAGACAAGGCGAGGTTCTGCAAAAACCTCTGCTTTGCCCGTTTCGCCGTGAAAGCCGTGGGGTATTATTCCTCGTCGTCTGGGTGTGTTCGTTGCGTCCTGATCCGGGGAGAAACAAAGCCGGATGCGAATCGGAATTCTCTCGCGGGGCCGATTGAACTATTCCACCCGCCGGCTGGGCCGAGCGGCCAACCGACGCGGGCACCGCGTGACGCTGATGGACCCGTTCGACTGCACGATGTTCGTCGCCGCTGGAAGGCCCCGCATCCTCCACCGCGGCCGATCGGTGGAGGGGCTCCACGTCCTGATTCCGCGCTTGAGCAGCGCGACGGCTCGTTACGGCCTGGAGGTGATCGCCCACTTCGAGTGGGTCGGGGTTCCCTCGGTCAATCCGGCGGAGGCGATCGCCACCGCGCGGAACAAATGGCGCGCGCTTCGTGCCCTCTCTGAAGCCGGCGTGCCGGTTCCGGCCTCCTTTGCCGCCGGCTCCACTGAAGGATTGGAACGAGCGGTCGCCCGCATCGGGGGGTACCCTTTCTTGATCAAACCGTTCGAGGGAACTCAGGGCAACGGATTGATCCTTTTGGAGACGGCCACCACGGCGGCGCTGACGCTGGACACCCTTTGGAACCTAAGGCAGGACTACGTTGCACAGCGGTTCTACGCCGAGAGCGCCGGTTCCGACGTGCGGGTACTGGTGGTCGGCGATCGGGTCTTGGGGGCTATGCAGCGGGTGGCCGCACCGGGGGAGTTCCGGGCCAACTTTCACCGCGGCGGGCTGGGCCGCGCGATCCCAATCGAGGAGGAGATCGCTGAGTTGGCCGTCCGCGCCGCACGGGCGGTCGGACTGGGCGTTGCCGGAGTGGATCTGCTGCTGACCCACGAGGGACCAGTCGTCCTGGAGGTGAACCCTTCACCAGGGTTTGAGGGCTTCGAACAGGCAACCGGCGCCGACGTAGCCGACGCGATCGTCGCCTACGCCGAGCGCATCGCCCGCACGCCTTCGTGAGCGGGCCCTCTCAGAGCAGAAGCCGCTCCTTGAGGCTGCAGTAGCGCCCCTCGCCGATGATGATGTGGTCCAAAACGGGGATCTCCAGAAGTCGCCCGGCTTCGACCACCCGCTTCGTCACGGCGATGTCCTCGCGGCTTGGCTCCGGATCCCCAGAGGGATGGTTATGGGCCAAAATCAGCGAGGCCGCCGAATTATCGATCGCAAAGTGGAAGATCTCGCGCGGGTGGATCACGCTGGCGTTGAGCGTTCCAATGAAGATCGGTCGGTAGTTGGTCACAACGTTTTTCGCGTTGAGTGCCAGGACATAAAGTATTTCCTGTTGAACCCCTCGGACGGCCGGGGTGAGGAACTCGACCACGTCTTTGGCGCTACGCACCTGCAAGCGTCGGGAGGGCACAAACTGACTCCACCGGCGGGCCAACTCAAAAGCGGCGGCAATCTGGGCCGCCTGCGCCCGACCGATCCCGATGGTAAGGGTCAGTCCTTGAGGGCTCTCCTCCCCCAGGCGTAGAAGATCTCCATCGTAGTGACGAAGCAGGCGTTGGACTCGCTCCACCGCCTCAGTGGAGTTGCCAATCAGCGCGGCCAGGAGCTCTGCAACGGAGAGCGCCTCCGGTCCGACCTCAAAGATGCGATCACGAGGCCGTTCCCTCATCCCTTCCGCTCCCCGAGACGACGGCAAAGTAATGCTCGAAGAAGGCTTCCGGGTTTACCTCAACGGCGATTCGATGCCGCTTTTGGTCGGTATGAGAAAGGAACTGGGTCAATCCAGCGAGCGGCCCCGGACCCGTCTCAACGCGCACTTCTCCGTCCTGATATTCGCACAGCTCCGGCCGGAAGATCGTCGCGGCGGCCAGCGGGTCGTGAAAGGTGATCTGAGAGCGTCCGCGGAACCAAACCTCGGCCATCTGGGCAACTATCGAAAGCGGACCACCGGCCTCCCGAAAGCGCCGCCTGCAGGTGTCCGCGTCCAGCACACAACGAGTGGTCACCTCCAGCCCAATAGCGACGGTGCGGGGCGTCTTTGCCCGATAGACAATCCCGGTGGCCAGCGGGTCGCAGAGTGCGTTCCATTCCCGCGCGCCAGGGCCGTGACCCCCTCGCGCCGTGAAGACGCCGTTCATCAACACTAACTCCCGGAGCATCTCCGGAATCTCCGGATCGGTCAAAAACAACAGCGCCACGTTGGTCAGCGGGCCGATCGCTAGCAAGACCACCTCCCCAGGACGGGAACGGATCGCCTCCTGGAGGAACGCAACCGCCCGAAACGAGGGGAACTCCAAACGGTGGGGGCGATTTTGGATCGCCTCGTATTGAGGCACGTGGGGCTGTCCTGGCCCGTGCCAAAGGGGCCCTGGTGATCCGGGATAGATCGGCACCCCTTCTTTTCCGGCGGCGCGGCAGACCGCATCGGCCAGCGCCGCCCGCTGAACGGTGTCCCCGCTCACCGTGGTGACCCCTAGCAACTCGCACGCCTGCTGCCGAAGCAAGTAGGCCAGGCAAACGGCGTCGTCAATGTCGGAACCGATATCCGTGTCTAAAAGAACGGGCGTCTTGTTCCCCACAGAACGTTCTCCTACACTGAGGTCGGATCGCTGAGGAGTACCTCTTACGGTAAACCGAGGACAACGACGGTGCAACTTCGAGTTCAGCGGCTCCGGCCCGGCGCTCGACTTCCGACGCGCGGCAGCCAGGAGGCCGCCGGCTGGGATCTATACGCGGCGCTCGAGGAACCGATCCTCCTAAAGCCGGGGGAGACGGTACGGGTCCCCACCGGCTTGGCGCTAGAAATTCCCGCCGGGCACTTCGGGCTGATCAAGGATCGCAGCTCCTGGGCACTGCGCGGGCTACGCACCAGCGCCGGAGTGATCGATGCCGACTATCGCGGTGAAGTTCAGATCGTCCTGACCAACTACGGAGACGAGATCCAGACGATTCAGCCCGGCGAGCGAGTGGCTCAGCTGATCCTGATTCGCTACGAGCGCGCCGAGTTGGTCGAGGCGGAGCGTCTAGAAGCGACCCGGCGCGGCAGCGGAGGGTTCGGCTCGACCGGCCGCTAGCCCCAAAAACTGCGCGAAGAGAAGGAGATGCGACCGATGGAAAAACGGTCCCTGGTACGAGCCTCTGAGGTTCTTGTCGAACGGCTCCCCCATTGCGTGTTGCAGTGGCACTGTCACGGGAAGAACACCCCGGCCCAACACCTGGCGCTGGGAACCGCCACCTTTCCCAAGGGCGGAGGGCACGACCGTCACTATCACCCAAACGCCGAGGAGTTCATCTACGTCGTTCAAGGGAAGGCCCGACAGGGGCTGGAAGACCAGGAGTTCGAGATGGAACCGGGGGACTGTATTCTGATTCCGCAGGGGGCCGTCCACTACACAAGAAATGTAGGGGATGGGGAGCTGATCATCCTGGTGGGCTTCAGCTCACCCCATCCGGAGACGGTGGACCTCAAGTAGGAGCGGAACGATGCGCATCCGTTCGGTCGAGGTGTGTCGTCTGGAGCGGCCGCCGGACGCGAGCGCGGAGCCTGCAACCCCCCGGCGGGAGCCATGGGCCGTCCACGCTGAAGTGGCCAATCCGATGTCCAAGTTCCAGCGCTTCAAGCGTCATCGGAGCCTCTGGCTGCCCAAGTGGCCGCCGGTCTTCGTGAAGGTCACTGCCGAAGACGGCACCTGGGGACTCGGGATGACCTCCCACGGGCGCCCGGTGGCGGCTATCATCGAAGACCACTTAGGGCCGCTGCTGATCGGGGAGAACGCCTTCGCCGTCGAACGGTGCTGGGACCTGATGAACCGCGCCACCAAGCCGTACGGCACCTCCGGCTTGGCCTGCTGCGCCATCTCTGCGCTCGACTTAGCCCTTTGGGACCTGGTGGGGAAGCTTTTGGACCGTCCTGTTTATGAACTGCTGGGCGGTCCAGCGCGTGAGCGGATCTTTACCTATGCCACCGGAAACGATGTGGATTGGTACCAAGAGTGTGGCTTTCGAGCCTTCAAGTTAGCCTGTCCTTATGGTCCTGCGGACGGTTGGGAGGGCCTCCAAGCCAACGAGGAGCTGGTCGCCAGGGCGCGGGAGCAGATCGGCGACGAGGCCGAACTGATGCTCGACTGTTACATGGCCTTCGACGTGGACTATACCGTCCGACTGGCGGAGCAGCTCCGTCCCTATCACCTGCGCTGGATCGAAGAGTTTCTATTTCCCGAGGACTTTGAGGGACACCGCGCCGTTCGGGAGCGGATCCCTTGGCAACCGCTGGCCGGCGGCGAGCACCTGTTCACCCCTTGGCCTTTCCGCCGGCTGATCGAAGACCGCTCGCTGGACGTGCTTCAGCCGGACATCTTCTGGGTCGGCGGCCTGACCGCCTGCCGGCACATCTGCACTATCGCCAACGCTGCGAACGTCGCGGTGATCCTGCACGGCGGAGGGATGCACCCTTATGGGCTCCACTTGACGGCGGCTATGCCGAACACGCCCTGGGCGGAGTACTTCATTGCGAGTCCGCCGGGGATTCCCCTGAACCAGACTAAGCCGCTGTTGGCCACCGTCGTTCCGGAGGCGGGCTTCATCTTTCCGACCGACGCGCCAGGGTTTGGTTTGGAGGTCAAAGAGGAGTGGCTCAAGCCCTTCTTTGGGTGAACCGTCCGGCCGAACCTCCCGATAGAAAAGAAGAGTCAACAATCCAGTAAGGAGAGGGGTACTGTTTTCGGTGAGCTGGCGAACGCTGCCGCCGTCGAGCCGGTCGGCGTCGGTGAGCCCGGAACGGCTGGCGTTGTTTCAAACGCTGGTGAACCCCGCCTTTCCCGACCGCCGAGTCCGGTTTGTCGAGCGGTTCCCGGGTCGAGGGGAGAACGAAGTCTACCGGGTCTTCTTGAGCGACGGACCGCCCTCCAGCGTCGTGGTCAAGGTCTTTCGACGGGCTGCAGGAGCAGAGCTGGCTCGGCTCTGCTGCCTGCGCGAGGTGGCCGCCCGCGAGGCGCTCCGGAAGATTCACCTTCCCGTCCCCGCGCTCCATGGATTTTACGCCTACGAGGGAACAAACGAGGCGTTCGACTATCTGATTTTAGAGTACGTGGACGCCGATCCGGTCGGTCCGAACTTCTCCTTTCTCTCCAGCGACCGGCTCTGGCGAGTTGGGTTTCAGCTAGGGGAGTGGCTCCGCCAGATGCATGCGATCCGTTTTGATCGGGTCGGGGAGGCGGTCGGCTCGGAGCTGTTGGCCGCCTCGGAGTGGGGCTGGGCCCCTTCGCTCGCTGGGCTGTACGCTGGAGCCGTCGAGCGGCACCTTGGAAAGCTTCCCGACGAGCTTCGCTTGCAGGTGGAGTCGGTCTTTGTCCGACGGATGCCGCTGGTCGAAAGGTGCGAAGCGAGCGCGGGCGTACTGATTCACGGCGGCTTAGACCCGGGCAACTTACTGGTGGTCACCCACGACCGGGAGCGCCCCCTTCGCGCCCTCATAGACTTCGATGAGGCGCTTCTGCTCTGCCCGGAGGCGGAGCTCGGAATCCTTCACCACCGCTGGGCGGTCGGAGCCAGCGCTGAGCGACATGGGGCCTACCGTTCCTTACGCGAGGGCCTCTTGGAGGCCTACCAGCCCCAGCGGCTGGGAGAGGATTGGGAGGAGCGCGCCTGTGCCTTCGCCCTTTTGGAGGCCCTGCGCGGCTGGGAGACGCTCTCCAACCGAGAATATCTGCTCCGGATTGCCGGAGGGGGCTCCGGCGGCTAAAGCCCCTCAACGGGGATAGATTAGATAGCCTCGACGATCGGTCCGCGCCCGAAAGAGACACCCGCTGGCCGTTACATAGAGCGTCTTCAAATCGTCGTCGCCCCAGGTGCAGTTGGTCGGATGCGCGTCAATCGGATGGGTCTCCAAAACGCGCCCGTTGGGGGCAAAGACGTAAATCATCGGTCCTGGCCCGCTCTGCTTCCACCCAGCGGTGGCGACGATGTTCCCTTCCTCGTCCAGGCACATCCCGTCGATGCCTCGGTGCGGATAGAAGTTGTGAAGCACTTCGTAGGCGCCGACCGAACCGTCTTCGAACACCTCATAGGCGCGGAGCTCCCGTTTTTTGTTCTCTCCGTATTCGCTCTGAGCGACATAAAGCCGGTCCATTTCTGGGGTGATTAAAAGACCGTTGGGACGGGTCGTGTCATAGGTCACTCGGTGAATCGTCCAGGAGCCGTCCGGCTGAGGGTCGAGGCGGTACACCGACTCGTGGTCCAGCTCCATGTCGTCCCGCTTTTCGCCGTAGCGCGGGTCTGAGAACCAGAGTCGCCCCTTGAGGTCAAAAGCCAAGTCGTTAGGGCTGTTGAGCCGCTTCCCCTCAAAGCGGTCGGCGACGATCTCCTTGGTGCCGTCGGAACGAAACCGAACGATCGCCCGATCGCCGCCGGCACAACCGTAAAGGACGCCGTTGGCGTCAAACATCAGCCCGTTGGTGCCGCCGGTGTTGGTGATGTACTCCTCGCACTTCCCGGTGCGAGGGTCGTAGCGCATGATCCGATTGTTTGGAATGTCGGTAAACAGGACTGCTTCGCCGTCCCAGGCGGGGCCTTCGGTGAATCGAAACGGACCGGCGACCAGCTCAAACTCCCAGCTCATGAGTCGGTTCTCCTTTCTGAGGTGGCCTTGTTGGCGTTTTGTGTGGAGCCGCTGCAGCCGGGCGACCATCTCTGCTAAAACCGCCCGCACCCCTCGAGTCGGCGGACCGCGCGTTCAGGAGGCTAATCCGGACGATGAGCAGCTTCAGGCGACAAGCTCGCTCAGCGCATCAAAGTCCACCGGTGTGCCCGACTGATCAAGACCGGCACCGCTTAAGGGTCGAGCCGTCCCATGTTTCTCACTCCGGTGAGACGTGGAGAATTCCGGCCCGGATCGCCCCTAGCAGCCGACCCTGGTACCACACCTCCACCGGCACCACAACCGGACCGTAATCCCGATCCTCAGGGACCCAAAGGCGAAAGGGGATCCGTCCTTCAGCGCCACCAGGAAGGATCGAGTCCCCTTCGGTCCGTTCGCCGCCGACCCCTAGGACCCGCGCCCGAAGGGTTCGAGGCTCCGGGGCGTAGTTCGTCCAGACCAGACAAAGGGTAGCCGCTTCGCCGGGACGGACTCGCTGCTCGTACGGGTCCAGCCGAAGCCAATGAGGATCCAGCCCAAAGTCGGGATGTTCCCAGGCCAGCCAAGCACCGAACGCCTCCTGACGTTCGTTCAGGTTCTTCCGCATCTGTTGAATCTGTTCCGACGTGAAGCGGAATGGTACCTCTACATGACAGTTGAGCAGCCATACCCCATCGAGCTGCTCCAGGAGGCGCAAGCAGATGTGGTATCCCCTTCCAGAACCGATCGGGTTCCGGTTGGCGGTGCAGTAGTCGTCCATGCCGGTCGCCGTGAAGGAGTCCCCGATGAAAAAGAGCCGATCGCCCCGTCCTTCGACCAGCAACGCCGCGTGGTACCTCGTCTGACCGGGAAAGGCGTAGGCCGTCAGGCGAAACCCATTCCAGGTCCAGGACTCTCCGTCCTCCGTCCGATGGTCTACCCGCACCTGAGTAGGGGAGATGCAGGGCAACCGCCAGGCGGTTGGACTTTCGATCACCTCTGCAACGACGCGATGGGTTCGAGTGGGACAGGGAAACCGAGACTGAAACGCCTCCACCGCGTCCACGTGGTCGTCGTGATAGTGGGTGATCCAAAGCTCATCGATCCCCCGGATCTGTCCCTGGGCAATCAACCGCTCTAGCTCGGAGAGAACGCCCTGAGAGCCGCAATCCATCACGAGTGCTCGGCGGTCCTCTCCGATCAGAACCCAAGAGGTGCCCAGATGGAGCAGAAACTCCGGGACGGAACGGGTCTCGGCGCGGGGAAGCGCGCTCGGCAACGGCCCCAGCTCGGCGAAGAAGTCGGGGAAGTAGGCCCGAAGCGCAGACGCTTCAGCGTAAAGCCGATAGCATCGTTCCATTCGTTCGAGGGCCTGTCCGATAGCTTCCGCTGGCCGTTCGATCGGCTCCCCGTGGCTCGGGACAATCCAGTCCGGCCCCCAGGAGCGGAGCAGTTCCAAGCTGTTGGCCCACTCTCGCCGCGCGCCGAGGAATCCATGGTAATCGGTCAGCCCGCGGCGTCCCTTCTGGAGGCTGTAAGCGTCCCAAATTCGGCCCTGGGCGTCGGCGATCAGGTCGCCACAGAAGAGCACCCGGACCGTTCCATTGACGACGCCGTAAGAGAGCGAGCCATCGGTATGGCCGGGCGTTGCAAAGGCGTGAAGGAGAAACGGTCCCCACTGCCAGACCTCACCGCCGCGCAGTCCTTTTGTCATCGAGACGCCTTCTGGAAGGATCGGCTGCTGCGGGCGGTCGTCGTACAGATGCCAGCGCCGGCGCGGATCCGTCCAGTAGACTTCCGGATTGGCGATCCAGTCCCGCTCCGCCTCCGGCCCAGCGACCTGAAGGCCGATCCCTCGTCGGAGCCATAGGCCGTAGGCGGTATCCGCGTGGTAATGGGTCAAAAGGACCCACTCCACCTGCCGGACGCCTGCGTGGCGCAGGGTGTCGAGGACCTCTCCGTTTCCAAACTCGACGAGAACGGCCCGCTCTCCGTCCCGGAGGACGCCGACCAGGAGCGCCCCGTCTTGGTAGACACCGATCCCCTCCGTCAGCCATCGAATGGACATCCCCGACTCCCGATCCGACGTGAAGCGTAGGGGTTCAGCGTACCGAGAAACGAAACGAGGCGCAACCTACGCGCGGACGCCGTCGAGAATTTCCCGATAGACGGCGTACACTTCGCGGTCCTCCGGCTCCGGGACCACCCGTTTCAAGTAGAGACCCTTGTTGCGCTTCCCGCGCTCTTTGGCGTACTGGCCGCGCGACTTGAGCCCCTCCAGCGTCTCGCCGACCTGAATCACCTCCCCGTCGAACAGACCGATGAACTGGCCCGAGAACTCCCGGAGGTACTCTTCGCGCCGCTCCAGGAACAGGGCCGCCTGCTCCGCAATCGAGCGGCGGATTTCGTCGAGGAGCTCCGGCTCCATGTGCTTGTCGGCGTAGAATCCGTGAACAGGCCGAAGGGGATCGCCGCGTAGCTCGATCTCCTCCAGGCGGGCGGAGCCCAGCCCCCGATCGTAGGCGATCCGGATTGGATTTCGGTCAAAGTGAAAGGGGGGCTCCGGGTAGTCGTCCAGAGGGCGGATCCCCATCACCCGCATGGCAACAGCGTCGGTCGCGACGCAGTTGTCTCCGACAAACAGCCATCCGGCGTCCACGCCCGGCCCATGCCACTCGGAGCGAGTCTGCCCGATTACTCCGTCAATGACGCAGAGCTGAGGACGCAGGATCAGCCCCAGGTCCACGATAACGCGGGGCAGCCGGACCGGCGCGTGAAGGTACCTCCGCGGAGCGCCGTACACCGAAGTAGGAGGGATGCCAAACAGGTTTTTCAGCGTCAGCGTCACACCGGTGGAGAGGTGCGCCTTCATCTTGGCGATGGAGACCACCAAATCGGCCCGAGCGAACCAATCAGAGAGCACGTACTCATCGAACATGACACCTCCGCCGGGGACGGCGTAGGTCTGAAACGGCCCGTCGTTGAAGTCCACGATCCGAGCCCGATGGGGCGCCAACCGCTCAGGAAGGCCAATCGCTTCAGCAACCGCTTCGCAGCGAATCCCGGTCGAGGCGTCACCGACGACAATCTCCGCGTCGGTATGGCGGCGCAGCCAAGCGACCACCGCCTCAACGACGGCGGCGTCGGCTAGCGCACAGGGGCGTCCCCGATGAGTGCGAGCGTCAAGAATGCCGAGATTGGATTTGATCACGATGCTCCGCATCGTCCCGAGGGAGCTAGCCAGTCCGTCCAGTCCGTCCAGCATCTCCCAGAGCGCACCGCGGATCTGAGCGTCTTCGGCGTCCGGCCCGACGTATCGCGCGTGCACGATCGGCTTCATGAAGGCTCCTTTCTGCTTCCGATCCTTGAAGGGCGAAATCTCCTGCCGGTCGAGGTCGGGCAGGTGGATCTCCGTGGGATTTTACCCTGTTTTGGGCCCTCGAGAACGGAGGACAACAGCGCCCAGACCAACGCCCGGCGAGGGTCGAACCGGCGCTACTCTAGGGTGCCGAGATCAAGCGGTTCGGCTTGGTAACGAGCTCCTGGAAGGCCCAGGGGTTGTCGTCTTGGGACTGAAGGGAACAGGAGGACTTTCCGCCAAGCCCGTCGTCGGAAAGGCCCACGCCCGGCCCTTCGAAGGCCTCGATGGGACAGAGAGCGGTTCCGGATGGACCGGGAGCGCCGAAGGGCGAGACGTCGCTTGCCTCCCAGGCGACGGGCGCCCGGCAGCAAAGCGGAGCGTCTAAGCGTAAGACCCGGAGTTTGGAACATCGTCGTTGCCTCCCCCTAGACGTTCGGAGCCCGGAGGTGCAACGTTCGTGCCCATGACGTTTCCTGAATAGACAGGAGATACACCCTACACGAAGGGTTGCGTTGGTGCGACCGTCGCAAAAGTGCGACCGCGCAGCGCTTCAGAGGGCACCCTTCTCGGTGGGAGTTTAGCGAGGCCAGTACATGATCACGCCGATTCCGGCCAGGCAGAGCAGGCCACCGATCAGATCGTAGCGATCGGGCTGAACGCCGTCCACGCCCCACCCCCAGAAGAGGGACATGACCACAAAGACGCCTCCCTAAGCAGCGTAGACGCGTCCGAAGTGGGCCGATTGGAGGATGGGGATCATGCCGTAGAGGAAGAGGATTCCAGCACCCAAGAGCCCGTAGAGCGGACTTCGCCTTTCACGGAGCCAGAGCCAGACGAGGTACCCTCCGCCGATCTCACAGAGTCCTGCTAAGAAGAAGTAGAGCAGAAACTTTGCCACAGACACGTGTCTTGTTTTCCCCGGCGGGAGGACTTCTCTCTCACGCAGAGAGCGGCTCGGCCCGGTCCTCGTAGACGAGCAGGGGCGACTCCTCCCGACGGATGACGCCGGGGGTGATGATCACCTCCCGGACCCCTTCCAGGGAGGGGATGTGGTACATCACGTCCAGCATCGCGCCTTCCAGGACGGCGCGGAGGCCCCGCGCGCCGGTCTCTCGACGGATCGCCTCGCGGGCGATCTCTCGGAGCGCCTCCTCCTGGACGGTCAGCCGGACGTTCTCGAACTCAAAGAATTTCTGGTACTGCCGGATGATTGCGTTCTTCGGTTTGGTGAGGATGGTCACCAGAGCGTCTTCGTCCAGCTCATCGAGAGTGGCAATGACCGGAAGTCGGCCGACAAACTCAGGGATGAAGCCGAACTTGATCAGGTCGCGCGGCTCGACGTGCTGGAGGACTTCGCCGATTCCTTCTTCTCGACGGTCGCGAAGCTCGGCACCAAAGCCCAGCGACTTGCGGCCCAACCGTTGTTGGATGATCTTCTCCAGTCCCACGAAGGCCCCGCCACAGATGAAGAGGATCTTTGAGGTGTCCACCTGAATGAACTCCTGGTGGGGGTGCTTCCGTCCGCCCTGAGGGGGCACGTTGGCGATGGTGCCTTCGAGGATCTTCAACAGCGCCTGCTGCACCCCTTCGCCGGAGACGTCGCGGGTGATCGAGGGGTTCTCCGACTTTCGGGCGATCTTATCGATCTCGTCGATGTAGACGATTCCGATCTCCGCGCGAGGAACGTCGAAGTCGGCGGCTTGAAGGAGCTTAAGGAGAATGTTCTCGACGTCTTCGCCGACGTATCCGGCCTCGGTGAGCGTCGTCGCGTCGGCGATGCAGAACGGCACGCGGAGGATCCGGGCCAGCGTTTGGGCCAAGAGGGTCTTGCCGACGCCGGTTGGACCGATCAGGAGGATGTTGCTCTTGTCCAGCTCGACGTCTGAGTCGGTCATCCCGGCCTGAACGCGTCGGTAATGGTTATAAACGGCGACGGAGAGGATCTTCTTAGCCCGCTCCTGACCGATCACGTAGTCGTCCAGAACCGCTTTGATCTCCGTCGGCAGCGGCAGGTGGAACCGAATCTCGCGGCCCTCTTCCGTTTGAACCTCCTCGGCGAGGTCGCCCAGATCGGCGACGATCTCGAGCTCCTCGGCGATGATCTCGTTGCAGACGTCCACGCACAGGTCGCAGATATAGACGTTAGGCGTGTAGTAGGCCTTGATTAGCTTTCGGACTTCGGGTTCCGGCTTTCCGCAGAAGGAGCAGCGAGCGACTCCGTCGCCGTGGCGCATACCAGAGACTCCTTATCGTTCTGGGGACGAGCGATGCTCGACGATGTGATCGATGATCCCGTACTCTTTGGCCTGCTCCGCCGTCATGAAGAAGTCACGATCCGAGTCGCGTTCAATCTTTTCGATCGGCTGGCCGGTGTGCTTATGGAGAATCTTATAGATCTCGTCCCGGATACGCAAAATTTCCCGTGCGTGAATGCTGATGTCGGCAGCCTGTCCCCGAACCCCGCTCATCGGTTGGTGAATCAGCACCGTCGAGTGAGGGAGAGCGTACCGCTTGCCGGGCGTTCCTGCCGCCAGGAGCACAGCGGCCATGCTGGCCGCCATCCCCACGCACCAGGTCTGAACGTCCGGCTTGACAAACTGCATCGTGTCGTAGATGGAGAGCCCCGCCGAGACCGACCCTCCTGGCGAGTTGATGTAGAGCATGATATCTGCGTTGGGGTCCTCCATCTCCAAAAAAAGCATCTGGGCGATCACCACGTTGGCCAGCTCGTCGGTAATCGGCGAGCCGATCATAATAATCCGGTCTTTGAGGAGGCGGGAGAAGATGTCGTACGAACGCTCGCCTCGGTTGGTCTGTTCGACGACGATTGGAATCAGCGACATCGTGAGCTCTCTTCCCTTACGGCGTTACGATCGTGGGGCGCTGCGCCGCGCGTTCGATCAGCAGCTCCACCACCCGCGCGTCGCGGAGCGCCTGTCGGTAGCTCTCCCAGCGGCCCTCCTGGCGCAACCGGTCTTCGAGCTGATCGGGGTCCTCCCCGCGCCCTCGCGCTTCGGCAACGACCACCGCGCGAACCTCCGCGTCGGAAACCTCGATCCTCTCCCTCCGGGCGATCTCCTCTAAGATCCACTCCTCCCGGATGGATCGTTCGGCCTGTTCTCTGTGCGACTCCACCAGCGCTTGAAAATCCACCTCCTGAACCGACTGACCGCTCTCCTCCCGTCTTCTCAGCTCCAGGGCGGCCAGGTACCTAGCCTGGCGCTGGACCAGCGACTCAGGGACCGGAAAGTCGGCCCGTTCGATCAATTGGTTCAAGAGGTCCTGGCGCTGCTGCTCCCGTTTTTGTCGTTTTCGGGCCTCCACCAGCCGGTTCCACTGGGCGGCCCGGAGCGCCTGGAGGCTCTCGTAGTTCAACGTCTTGGCAAACTCGTCATCGAGCTCCGGAAGCCGCTTCTCCGCGATCCGCTTGACGGTCAAGAGCATTCGGGCCGTCTTTCCGGCCAGCTCCGGGTTGGGGTAGTCCTCCGGATAGGTGATCTGAGCTTCGCGCGTCTCGCCGACCTGGGCCCCCAGCAGCGTCCGTTCGATCTCTTCGAGGACCTGGCCAGTGCCCAACTCAACGGCGTAGTTCTCCTGCTGGGTGATCGGCTCTTCGCGGTCCTCGCGGAACAGCTTCCAATCGGTAAAGACGACGTCGCCCTCCTGCGCCGGCCGGGGCTCCTCGGGGTCCACCAGCTCGGCGTACGCCTCCCGGAGCCGCTCGAGGAACCGGTCCACCTCCTCTTCGGGGACGTCCACAGGGGTCTTGTCCACCTGAAGCTCGCTCAGCTCCGGAAGCGGGATCTCCGGCCGCACCTCCAAGTCTGCGACAAACTCCAGGTCGCTTCCGTCTTCAGGGAGCTGCATCTCCTCCAGGTCGGGATTCAACTCGATCTCGCCGACGACCTCCAGTTGCCGCTCCTCAATCGCTTCGTTGAGCGCCTTGACGACCAGGTCCTCCAAGACCTCCGAGCGGACCGACTCCCCATATCGCGCCCGAAGAACCGGACGGGGAACCCTCCCACGCCGGAACCCGGGAATCTGAACCGACTTCTGGAGCGTCCGATAGGCTCGTTCGACCTCCTCCTGAACCCGTTCGCCAGGGATGGCAATCCGCATCCGTCGGCGGAGTGGGTCCAGCGTCTCCACTTCGACTTTCAACCGTCTCCTCCCAACTGAACCGACCCGTCAGGCGTTCCGTCCTCAAGCTTGAGTGGGCGGAGAGGGACTCGAACCCTCACGGGCTTGCGCCCAATAGATCCTAAGTCTATCGTGTCTACCAATTCCACCATCCGCCCACCGAATCCCGGTAGACCCTCTGGGCGCATGGGTGCCCGTCTGCCCGCGAAATCCTAACAGCTCCTCCCCCTCTTCTTCAACGACAAAAGGGAAGAGAACCGCTTCGCCTTCGCGGTAGGAATTGTAGCCCGGCGAGGTTGACACCGAACAGGGAGAAGGGGACAATCGGTGCGGAACCTAGACGGTTAACCGTTACGTTCGAGAAGGATTGCGGAACCGTTGGAGCCGAGGCAGGCGGACCAGGTCGATGGAACGTCTCATCTGGGAGCAGGACGATGGAGGTCCGTTTTTGGGGCGTGCAGGGGAGTATTCCCGCTCCGTTGACGACGGGGGAGTACCTCACCAAGTTGCGGAGCGTTCTTCTCAGCGCTCACGGTGTCGATCTCTCTTCGGATGAGAGGATCGAGCAGTTCATCCAAGGGCTGGACTTCCCCGTTCGCCACGTGATCCGCGGCGACACGACCTGTATCAGTGTGACCGACGGGGAGACGCTCCTTATCTTCGACGCCGGCTCAGGACTCCGGCGTTTGGGGATCCATCTGATGAGCCTTCCGGATTCCCCTTACGCCCGTGGACAAGGTCAGGTCCATCTGTTCTTTTCCCACCACCACCACGACCACACGAACGGGTTCCCGTTTTTCACCCCCGCCTACATTCCTGGCAACTGGATCTATTTCTACGGCCTGCACCCGAACCTAGAAGAGCGGATGGTCGGTCTGCAGGTTTACGAGTACTTCCCGGTCCCCTTCCATGTGATGGCCGCTAAGAAAGCGTTTATCTCCCTGGAGCCGGATCAGCCGATCACCGTCGGAGCGTTTACGATCACGCCCTTTGAGCTGAAGCACCCGGGAGGCGCTTACGGCTATCGGGTCGAGTGGAAGGATCGAGTCTTCGTTTACTCCTCCGATTCGGAGTTCCAGAACCCCAGCGCGGCGGAGATCTTCTACTACACCCACGCCTATCGGGACGCCGATCTGCTCTATTTTGACGCTCAGTACACGTTGACCGAGTCGTTCGTCAAGGAGGATTGGGGGCACAGTTCGGCGTGGATGGGGATTGACCTTTCCGTTCGGGCGCGGGTCAAGCGGCTGTTGCTGGGTCATCACGAGCCGTCTCATTCCGAGGAGGAGCTGTTCGTCCTGTTGGAGGAGGCCCGGCGGTACCTTCAACTGAACTACCCCGAGGCGACGCTTGAGGTGCTGCTGGCCGTCCAGGACCAGAGCTTTCGCTTGGAGTGACCCGTCCGCTTGCGGACGTTCTTCCCTTTCGATACCCTCCAAAGCGGATCAGGACGGCTTTTTCCAAGGCAACGAAGGGATGCAAACGATGGGAACGCTGGAGTCTCGGATTCAGGAGCGCTACAAACTGCTGGTCGAAGACCTTCAGGAGCGGGGCGTAGACGTGGAGGACGTCAAACGTCGGCTCAAGGCACAACAGATCGAGACGCCCTCCTGGGGTTACGGCGATTCGGGAACCCGTTTTGGCGTCTTCCAGCAGCCCTGGGCGGCTCGCAACGTGCACGAACGGCTTCAGGACGCGGCGGTCACCCACCGATATACGGGGGTGGCCCCTTCGGTGGCGCTTCATATCCCCTGGGATAAGGTGGACGACTGGGCTGCCCTCAAGCAGTACGCCGACGAGCTGGGGATTCGGATCGGAGCGATCAATCCGAACCTCTTTCAGGACCAGGACTATAAGCTGGGGAGCGTCTGCAATCCAGACCCTCGGATCCGCGGCAAAGCGATCGAGCACCTGCTTGAATGCACCGAAATCATGCGAATCGTGGACTCCGACATTCTCAGCGTTTGGCTGGCCGACGGGACGAACTACCCCGGCCAAGACGACTTTCGTAAGCGGCATCAGTACCTGGTCGAGGCCCTCAAGGTCGCCTACGACGACCTGCCCGCGGACGCCCGGATGTTGGTGGAGTACAAGTTCTTTGAGCCAGCCTTCTATCACACCGATCTGCCCGATTGGGGGACCGCGTTACTGGTCTGCCAGCGACTGGGGGATCAAGCGCAGGTGCTGATTGATACCGGCCACCACCCTTTGGGCACCAACATCGAGATGATCGTCGCTCTCCTGCTGGAGTACGGCAAGCTGGGCGGCTTTCACTTCAACTGCCGGAAGTACGCCGACGACGACCTGACAACCGGTTCGATCAACCCGCAGGAGCTGTTTTTTGATCTACTGCGAGCTGGTCAAGGAGGAGCGCAAGCCAGACTCGAAGGCGAAGATCGCCTACATGATCGACCAGAGCCACAACATTAAGCCTAAGATCGAGGCGATGATCCAGTCGGTAATGAACATCCAGACGGCGTATGCCAAGGCGCTGATCGTCCCGATGGATCGACTCCGAGAGCTGCAAGAGGCCGCGGACGTCGTCGGCGCCGAGCGGGTGCTCCAACAGGCCTACGAGACCGACGTTCAGCCGCTGTTGCAGACGGTGCGGATCGAAATGGGACTGCATCCCGACCCCCTGGAGGCGTTCCGAGCCAGCGGGTACCTCCAAAAGGCCGCCGAAGAACGCCGGGAAGGCCCTCGAACCGGCTGGGGGGCGTCCTGATCCGCTGGATCGAGCTCCCCACCAGGGGCTATATCCTGAAGCGAAGCGATCTCCACGGCCTCGAGGCCTTAGCGAACCGAAGAAACGGTGAAGGCGCAATGTCGGAACGGAAGCTACTGCGACAGCTCCGAGAGATCGCCGAGGCGGGGGAACGGGCCGCCTTCTGTACCGTGATCGAGACGGTCGGCTCAACCCCTCAGAAAGCAGGAGCCCATCTGGTCATCCGTCCGAACGGGACAAGCTTTGGCACGTTAGGAGGCGGCTGCGTCGAGGCCGAGGCCCGGAAGCAGGCGATGCGCCTGATGCACGAGGGGCGTCCCCGGCTGCTCTCCTTCCGACTGGACGGCGACTACGGCTGGGACGATGGGCTGATCTGTGGCGGCAGCATGCGCATCTTTGTGGATATGACCGACCGGCCGGAGGATCGCCCTCTCTTTCGGGCGCTGGACGAGCGGATCGCCCAGGACGTGCCGCTGGTCTTAGCGGTCGTGGTGGACGGACCGGAGCCGCTGATCGGACAAAAGGCTCTTCTGGGCGCCGACGGAACCCGCCTGGGCAGCCTAGGCGAAGAGCGGGCTCGATCGGGAGCTGCCGCTCCACGCCGTCCGGGCCGTCTCGGCCCATCGTCCGATCGTCTGGGACACCGCCGACGGAATCCGGGTCTATCTGGAGGCCGTACTTCCTCAGGTAAAGGTGATCATCTGTGGCGCCGGACACGTCGGAAAGGCCGTCAGCGAACTGGCCGCTTTCTGTGATTTTCACGTGACAGTAATCGACGATCGACCAGAGTTCGCCAACGCCGAGAACCTTCCCGCCGCCAATCGAATTCTCGTGGAGGACATCCCCTCGGCGCTCCGACGGTTGCCGATCGATCCGATGACCTTCGTTGTGATCGTCACGCGGGGTCACCAGCACGATGAGGCCTGTCCTCCACGCAGTTATCGAGTCGGAGGCGGGGGTACATCGGGATGATCGGGAGCAAGCGAAAGATCAAACTGATCTTTGACGATTTGATCGACATGGGGGTAGCCCCTCATCTTCTGGATCGGGTTTATGCTCCGATCGGGCTGGACATTGGCTCCCAAACGGTCCCCGAGATTGCCGTCAGCATCGTGGCTCAGCTGATCCAGGTGCGCAACTCGCGGAAGGTGGAAGGCTTCGCCGAACAGTTCCGGCGCTCTCACGGGAACTGAAAGAATCCGACAAGCCCTGCTGACCTTCTCCGCAACTGACAGCGGGCGGTTCGTGACCGCGCCCTGCTGGTCGAGTCTGCTTTTCCTCTCATCCCCTCGGCGACGGTTTTGCGAGCCTGAGCGGACGTCTTTCCCATTCCTTCGGGGGATACGGTATCCTTGGAGCGGTGCGCCCAAGTCGCCCAGAGGACAGAAAGGGAAAGGGGGACAAAGCGGATTCATGGACCGGTTGCGGCTACTGACGATGCTGCTGGCGACGCTTACCCTAGGAGGAGGTCTTGTTCAGGCTCAACAACAGACGGTCGAGTGGATCCCTACAGGAGACGAAACGATCCGGCTTCGGCTGGTCGTCCAGAACCTGCGCGAGGCGACCCGGCCGGACGGAAAACCGGTCCTGACGTTTGACGGCGGTCGGATCAGGGTCGCCCCTGAGGTGGCCTCCCCCTTTGCCGTGGTGATCGTCCCCATCGGTCTTCCTCCGGAGTCCCAGCCGACCCTTGTCCTCCGGGACGTCCAGGAAGAGCGGGTTCCCCTAGATCGGTTTCCAGACTTGTTGGCCTCCGACTGGAAGCTCGAGGAGACCCAGGAGCCGATTGCCTCGGTCGAACCGATCGGGTATCTCCGCGATCGGTACATCGGTCGGGTGATCTTCCGCCCTCTGCGCGTAGAGGGAAACGAACTCCAGATCGTTCGCTCCTGCACGGTCGAGGTGCGGCCGAGTGTTCCGCTCCGCGCTCCCGATCCGTACGCGGTGCCCTATCCGCCCTCCGCGTTTGACGAGCTCGCCGGTTCGTTTTTGGCCAACGCGCCGCAATCGGCTTCCTGGCGAGCTGGGAGGCGCCCTGTCTTCTCGGCGGCGGCCTTCCCCCGGCCAAGAGCGGTCCGATCGAGGTGAGCGAACGGGGGTTGTACCGGATCACCTACAACGATTTGAGCGGACTTGGATACCGCCCAGAGGAGATCGATCCGACCACCCTTCGGCTGACGGTGCGCGATTTAGCGGTCGGCGTTGATCTCATCGGCGGGGAGGACGGACGCTTTGACCCGTCGGATTTTCTGCTCTTGGACGGGGGAAGGCCCTGGCCACAATCGATTCACAACGGTCAATGCCTATCTGCTCTCCTGGGGCGGTTCTCCCGAGCCGCCCTTGCCGACGCGCGACGCCTCGGTGACCCGTCCGGACGCCGTCTCGCCCGATCGCCTATCGGGCCCCGGATCTCTACGAGGTCGACCGGATTCACGACGCGCTTCCGGAGGTCCGAGACGAGCACGCCGACCGCTACTTCTGGAGGGGGTTCACCGGCGGGGAGGTGCGGGAGGAGAAGAAAGAGATGTTCCTCCAGCTCCGCTTTCCGGCAGAAGCGGACAACATCCCCTATCCGGCGATTGGCCGCTTTTCTTTTCAAGGGGCTGGAGACCCCGCCAATCTCCACCGGATGCAGATTCGGATCGGCTCGGTGGTTCTGAACACCGCGGCCTGGCTGGGTCAGGTGGCCTATCAGACGCGCTTTGAGTTTCCCCAGGAGTACATCGGCGATGTGACCGACTTCTTTTTGAGCTGCCTGGACCGCAACGGGACGCCGGACGCCCCAAACGTCTTTGACGTCTACCTAGACTGGCTGGAGATCGATTATTGGCGGCAAATGCGCCACGTCGCCGGCGGCGTCTTTTTGACGCCGACGCTTTATCCGGAGCCCAAGGAGGGGGAGCCGGTGGTCTTTCGCGTCGCCGGACTTCCTTCCGATCGAATCTATCTGTATGAGCGCAACCAGTACGGATTGACCGCTCGGCTCACCGGTTACACCCTGACTCAGCAGCCGGACCGACGCTATGAGTTGAGCTTTCAGGCGCCGGAGGGGGGACGTTTTTACGTTATCGCGACGCCTTCAGACCTCAAGCGCCCCATTGCGGTTCGCCCGGCGCCCTTTTCGGCGATCCGTAGCCCCTCGAACGACGCCAACTATCTGATCATCACCCACCGGGACTTTCGCGCTCCGGCGGAGCGGTTGGCCGACTACCGCCGGTCGCAGGGGGTACCGGGTCCTGGTGGTGGACGTAGACGAAATCTACAACGAGTTCGGCTACGGACTGGCCACGCCGTTTGCGATTCGGAACTTCCTCCGGTACGCCCTGAACGTTTGGGCCGCCCCTCCGGAGTTTGTCCTGCTGGTCGGGGACGCCCACTACGACTATAAGAACGCCGAGACGCGCTACTACCAAGAGTTCGGAATCAACAAGGTGAACTATCCCAACTTTGTCCCGACGTTTCACTCCTGGTCCCCCGAGTGGGGAGAGACGCCGATGGACATCAAGTTCGCGGCGGTGCTGGGGGACGACCCGATTCCGGACTTGGCAATCGGTCGGCTACCGATTCAGCGGCCCGGCGAGCTGGACGAGTACGTCGAGAAGCTAATCGCCTACGAGTCAAATCCTGATCCCGGTCCTTGGCAGGGAAGGCTGGTTCAGGTGGCCGACGACGAGCAGACCAACATCGGGGACCACATCTTTCAGGCGAGCCGAGAGGAGCTGATCCGACGGGTGATTCCACCAGCTTGGGAGACCCAGCGGATCTACCTTCGAGAGATCGGCTCCTCGTACCAGACGAAGGCGCGGATCCGCGAAGCGATCTCGGCCGGAGCCCTGATCCTGGAGTACGCCGGCCACGGGGGGCGGACGATCTGGGCCGACGAGAACATTTTTCACATCGCCGACGTCCCCCAGACGCAGAACGGAACCCGCCAGCCACTGGTCATCGCGACTACCTGTGAGATGAACTTCTTCGACAAACCGGAGGAGTTGGGCCAACGGCCGTTAGGAGAGCTGTTCATCTTGGGGCGCAATCGCGGGAGCGATCGCAACTCTGGGCGCTTCGCGCTTGACCTATGCGCTCTGTAACGCCGAGTTCGACCCTTATCTTTTCCGCCACTTCTTGGACGACCCGGACGACCGTCTTGGGGTGCTTTATACAGCGGCGCTGGCAGAAGGCATTACCAACGCCGAGGGGACGAGCTGTCTGCCAGGGCTTCAGCAGTACATCCTCCTGGGCGACCCGGCACTGCGCCTCCAGCGGCCGAGCCACCGAATTCCCGTCATCCTCAACAGCCAGGCGCTCAACCCCGGTCAGGAGCTCCGTATCTTTCAGGGATCCGTTCAGGACGTTCGTCGTCAACCCCCCCAAAAGGACGGAAGCTATCAGGGAACCCTTCAGGCGTGGGTGCTCTATCCGAACGACCTCGACTTTGACGCGACCAACGACATCAATCAGCCCCCGCGGGAGACTCCAGTCGTTGGGGGGGAGTTTGGAGACATCGCCTTTACGATCTCCAACCGCACTGCTGCCGGCGAAGGGATCGTTCGCCTGTTAGGGATCTCCCCTCAAGGGATCGCCATCGGCGGCGCCCGGTTCTCGCTGCGCCAGTCGCGCATTCTCAGCGTCGAGCACCGTCAGGAGGGTCCACGGCTGCGGATTACCGTCCGGTTAGCGAACCCTTCTGGGGCCGCGGGCGTTCGGTCGGTTCGGGTAGAGTGGACCAACACAGAGGACTTCCGGCTCCGGACTCAAGAGTTGGTCTCTCAGGCGGGGCTGGTCTACGTCACCGACCCGCCGATTGAACTGCCCGGGTTGGGGAAGCGGCTGAAGTACACCGTCATCGTCACCGACCAGACGGGGCGGGAGATCGAGTCGCCGATGTATGAGTTCCGGATGCCGTTAGGGCCGGACTTTCGGATCGCCGAGTTTGGCCGCACCCAGATTCCGGAGGTCTCTTACGAGTTCGACACGGCGTTAGGCCGCTGGGTCTTTCGAGTGGTCGTCGCGAACCGAGGCGACCAACGCCCAGAGGTGCCGGTCTCGGTCTACCTTCTGTACGGCGACGCCGATCGCGACGGCAACTGGGTGCTCGACCCGGACGCCCAGGTGCTTGGCACCGCCCGGATCGCGCCGGAAGACTGGTACCACGACCCCAAGCAACCGGACGACTTCGAGCGAGCCGTCGCGGTGATCCCTTTGGAAGAGCCGCTCCGATCCGGCCTCCACACGATTACCTTCTGGGTGGACCCAGAACGGGGGAACCCGGGCCCCTCGGAGGAGCCGCGCGGAGAGGTAGACGAGTCGCTAGACCTGAACAACCGAATCACCCGGACGATCGAGATCAACGACTTTATCGTTGGCGACGAAGATACGGTCGCTTACAGCCTCGATCGGACCGCTCGGGTCTTCGTCCCCGCCGGCGCGACGCCCAAGACGACGCTCTCGATCGTCCGAGAGGTTCCACCGGCAACGGTGCCCTTCGACGCTCCTGAGGCACCGTTGGTGCCGGTGCCTTCGCTCCGGCTGGCCGATCCGGAGCGGTCGGCGTATCGGCTGCGGCTTCAGTCGGGCGCCCAACACCTGGACAAGCCGATCCAGCTGGCGATCACCTTCGATACAGGAGCGCTCCGCCGAAACCTAGCTGCGGAGATCGGTCTTTCTCCCTTTGAAGAGGAGTGGACGCCCGCCGACATCGCCCGATTGGACCGAGAGCTGGGGTTGAGCTACCCCTTCTTGGGAATCTACCGCTGGGCAGAGGATGAAGGGGTCTGGAAAAAAGTCGGCGGGGCCCTCCAGCTGACCCCAGAGGGCTCCCCCGCGGAGACGATCATCGTCACCGAACCGGTCCCGAACGGGGCGATCGATCGGGGTCTAAAAATCGGCAGCCTGGAGGTGGACCCAGACCTCACTCCGCTGGGGCGGTGGGCCATCTTCTTCCTGAACTCCGAAGAGTACGAAGTGCTCCTGGAGACGACAGGCGACGGCACCTATCAGCGCTTGGCCTCTACCGGTCGGCTGAACGAGCTGTACTCAGAGCCGAACGTCGGCATCCGAACACTAGTGGTGACCAACGACTCGGAGTTCCGACCCGTCCTAGGCGATACGCTCGGATTTGAAACGGTACTGGGAAACGACGGACGCGTCCTCACCACCCGCTTTCGATCCAGCAATCGGGGCAACGGCACGGTTCAGCTGTTCCTGGATCCGGACGTCTCCGTCGAAGAGGCACCGATTGGCGATTGGGTCTTCTTCTTGATCGGGGATCGTTACTACGAGCTGCGCGACGCGCGAGGCGTGCCCCTCCGGAACGCCAGCGGCAGCCGAGCGATAGGAATTGTGGACGGGATCCGACTAGCCTTTTCGCGCCAGCGCTTTGAGGCCGTCGCGCTCAGCGGAACGGAGCCCTTCGCCTTTGGCGACACCTTCCGGGTCCGGGTGGGACGGGTGCGTTCAGTCGAAGCTCAGACCGATCGCACCGGATTGTACGCGCTCCTTCGAGACCGGGACCAGCAGCCCCCCCGCGTTCAGGTCTGGGTGGACAAGCAACCGGTCCAAAGCGGTCAGGTGATCCCTCCGCGACCGGAGATCTCGTTCCTGATCACCGACCCGAACGGGATCGACCGAGACTCGGTTCGTTATCGCGTCCACGCAGAGGGGGGTCTCGACTTCGCTCCCCCCCGCGCCGACCAGTTCAGCGTGGATTTTCCCGATTACGCATCCGCTCGGCTGACCCACCGCCCTGTTCTCTTTCCTGGCGTCTACCGGCTCCGCCTGGAGGTTCGGGACCTGGCAGGGATGAGCGTCGGCACCGAGACAGAGCCCTATCTTCTTTTCACCTTTCAGGTCACCCAGATGCCGGACATTACCCCGCCAAGCTTTAGTTTAAGCGCCGACGGGGCGCCCGTCCGACCCGGCGACGTGCTGGTTCAGACGCCGGCGCGCTACTCCCTGACGATCCAGGACGATTACGGCTTGGACGTGAAGACGCTCCAGCTGAGCCTTCAGCCGGCGGGAGCTGAGCCGGAGCCGATCGAGCGGTACGAGGTGGTGCACGACCCGGCGGCTCCCAGCGTCGTTCGGGTGAGCTGGGACGGAGACCTGCCCAATGGGGTTTACACCGTTCGAGCGCAAATGGCCGATACTAGCGCTAACGTCGGCTACCTAGGCGGAGAGCAGAACGTTGGAATCACCTTTACCATCGACGAACCGGCGGTCTTCGACGGCATGGTGCTCAACGCACCCAACCCCTTCAATCCGCTGAGCGCCGAGACACGGGGGACCTTTTTCACCTTCCGGGTCACTCAACCGGCAGAGCGAGCGATCGTCAAGATATACACTGTCGCCGGGCGGTTAGTCCGGACGTTGGAGAGCAGTCCCGTTCAGCGTGGGCTGAACGAGATCTATTGGGACGGTCGGGACGCCTCCGGCCGACTTCTGGCCAACGGAGTCTACTTTTACAAAGTTCGGCTCGAAGCGGTCCACCTGGGCCAACCGATCGCCCAGGAGCGTACCGGTAAGTTGGCAATTCTTCGCTAGTCTCCCACTAGTCTCCCAACTGATGAAGCAACTCTTCGACCGAACCGGTTGGCGACGAACAGGTAAAGCGCCTGCAAAGGTAAAACGTCGCCTGCCCATCGAGGGAGCGTTTTCCCTGAACCAGCGGTGAGCCGGCCAGCGGATGGCTCGAAATGTCCTCCGAAATCCACACCAGCGTGCGGCCAGGAAGATAACGCCTCCAGACTTCGCGGAAGGCTCGCTTGGCCTGAGCGTCCGAGCGGGCGGCGACCAGGACGATCTCCGGCGCTGGGTCCAAGTAATCGGCCAGGTTCAGGAGCATCTCCGGATAAGCCGTCCCGTGCTGAGCCATCGGTTCAGCAAAGAGCCGAAGAACGGCTTCAACCCGCCGGAGGGTCTCTTCCTCGCCAAAGAGGTGATAAAGACGGAGCAAAACGCGCGTTGCGATCGCGTTGCCGCTGGGCGTCGCGCCGTCGTGGGCCTCCTTGAGCCGGGTCAACGGCACCCGGTGGGTCGCTTCGGCAGAAAAGAACCCTCCGGCACTCTCGTCCCAGAAGAGCTGAACCATCCGCTCGGCGAGCTGCCTGGCCGCGCTCAACCAACGCGGGTCCTGGTCGGCCTCGAACAGGTCCAGCAAACCGTTGGCCAGATAGGCGTAGTCTTCCAGAAACCCAGGAATGTGGGCAACGCCGCGCCGATAGCTGCGGAGCAGCTTCCCGTTTTGAAACATCTTCTCTAAAAGGAAGGCTGCCGCCTCCTGGGCGGCCTGAAGATAGCGAGTCTCACCCAAGACTCCGGCGGCCTGCGCAAACGCCGAGAGCGCCAACCCGTTCCAGGCGGTCAGCACCTTGTCGTCCGTCTCCGGCGGCGTCCGCTGGGCGCGAAGCTGGAGGAGTCGTTCGCGGCCCTGACGGAGTAGCTCGGTCAGCGCCTCTGGGCTCATCCCCTCGGCGGCGGCCACCTCCTCAAGAGGATGGGCAACAAAGAGAATGTTCTTCCCCGGCTCCCAGTTGCCCCCCTCTCGAACGCCGTAATAGGCACAAAACGGCCCGGCCGCCTCTCCAAGCGCCGCCTCGATCTCCGCTCGGCTCCAGACGTAGTACTTTCCCTCCTCCCCTTCTGAGTCGGCGTCCTGACTGGAGTAGAACCCTCCAGCGGGATCGCGCATTTCTCGAAGGAGGTAGTCCAGCGTCTCGCGGGCTACCGTTGCCCAGCGCTCTTCGCCAGTGAGCCGATAAGCTGCCAAATAGACCGGCGGGAGCAGAGCGTTGTCATAAAGCATCTTCTCAAAGTGTGGGACGAGCCAGCGTTCATCGGTGGAGTACCGATGGAATCCGCCCCCGAGTTGGTCGTAGATACCCCCACGGGCCATGTGGTCCAGCGTGTTCAGCAGCATCTCCAGGGCGTCGGAGTCGGGGCGGTGGACGGCGACCACCGAGAGGAACTCCAGCGCGGTCGGCTGGGGGAACTTCGGCGCCGAGCCAAAACCGCCGTAACGGACGTCGTACCGAGCCCGGAACTGCTGAAAGGCCCGGTCCAAGGCCTCTAAACCGGGAAGCCGGTCCGCAGGTTGCATCTCGGCGGCTCCGCGCAAGACCTCTGCGATCTGAGCGGCGCGTTCCCGAAGCTCCTCCCGCTGGGTAGCGTAGTATTCGGCGACGGCCCGGAGCACACGAGGAAAACCGGGCATTCCCTGCCGGTCCTCCGGGGGAAAGTAAGTACCACCAAAGAACGGCACCAGGTCCGGCGTTAAAAAGACGGTAAGGGGCCAGCCTCCGTGGCCGGTCATCGCCTGAACGGCCATCATGTAGAGCGCGTCCAGGTCGGGCCGCTCCTCCCGATCCACCTTGATGCAAACAAAATGCTCGTTCATGATCCGGGCGATCTCCGGGTTCTCGAACGACTCCTTCTCCATCACGTGGCACCAGTGGCACGCGGCGTAGCCGATGCTCAACAGGATCGGCTTATCCTCCCTTCGGGCGCGTTCGAGGGCCTCCTCGCACCAGGGGTACCAGTCCACCGGGTTGTCCGCGTGCTGCAGGAGATAGGGGCTGGTCGCCTCGGCCAGCCGGTTTCGCCTTGGAGTAGAGGGGGCGTCGTGCTCCGACATGTTCTTTTCCTTTGGTTGGCTTCCAGTTTGGGAACGAAGGGAGCGGGCGACCTCGCTCCGTTTATAGCTCAGAAAGACCACCCGGTGCGAAGCGAACCGTTCCAACGGAGGGCAAACAGACTATCCGGAGGCAACCCCGTAGACCTCGACCTCACGGACTCGGGCGGGCAGCTCGACGATGATCTTATAGTACTCCACCCAGGTATTTCCGATCACCTGCCGGACGTGATCCAAAATCTTGTCGTCCCGATCGGGGGCCACTTTAGCGACGATCCGATCGTCCACCGTTCGGGTGACCACCAGGCGGATCTTATCGGTCGTGAAGTTGATCCCCCGGATGTCGTAGATCGGCTGAACGATCCGCTCGTCCCCTTCGACGTCGCGCCGCTGCCAGACGGTTTTGAGGGTTCGCCAGTCGCCCCGTCTGGTGTCCCAGTACTCCACCCGAAACCGGTAAAGGTTGTCGTTCAGGATGCGGATTCTCCGGACGGTCTTTGGTTCGGGGAACTCGATGAGAAAGATACGAGGGTCGGCCTGAGGGGGCGTCTGGCCGACGGTCTCTGGGTTCCCGTCAATGATCGCCGGATCGGTCGCCCGCGTCCCCAAGTCGGCGAGGGCGAAGTTCTCCGTCCAGTTGGTCGTCAGCAGCGGCTCCAGCTGAGCGCACCCAAACAGGAAAAGTCCCCCGAGGACGAGAACCGCTCCCAGCCGTCCGAGACTCCAGCGAGGCATAAGACTACTCCGCGTGTGAATCCGCGTGTGAGGGCGTAAATCGGTGCCAAAACTCGCGAAGGTAAAACGCGATCCGTCCTCGTTTCCAGTAAAGGGAGAGGATTCCCCACAGGATCAGTCCGATTAAGATCCAAATGCCCCACATTGGCCGCTCTGCGGCGATTCTCCGGAAGAGCAGGAACGGGATCACAACCAGCGAGACGCCATAAAGGATCGTCCGGAGGCTCAAGACGAAGTCGAGCGGGGTGAACCGCCGGAGGGCGCGGGGAGTGATCCAGGTCAAGGCCGCGTAGAGAACGCCTGCAACATAGAGCCAGGCTGGAAGGATAGCCGCCTGAACCAGCCCCAGACCGACCAGGAGCATCATCAGGCTGTCGACGAGGTGTTCGAGGATCTCTCCGGCACGGGAGCCAAGCCGCCAGCGGCGGGCCAGCTCTCCGTCGGCCCAATCGGTAGCCTGAGCGACCACCAGCGCCCCGAGCGCCTGTTCCAGCATCTCGCGCGAGAGCCAAGAGTACAACAGCGCCGAGAGCGGAATCCGTGAGGTGGTCAGCAGAAACGGAACCCATCGGCGCGCGCCCATCCTTGTACCCCAACAATCGCCTCTCAACCCTCAGTCGCTCGGAGCTGGGCTCAGCCGGCCCCCAGCTCATCCAGCATTCTCCGGATGTTCTCCAGACAGTAGCGGGTTGCTTCCTCCCCCGCCTCTGAGAAGGCCGCTCCGCCGGGACGGTTCAACAGCTCCTCCGAAAGCCGAACCTTGGGCCGCCAGTGAGTCTCCAGGCTTAAATAGCCCGTGTACCCGTCCTCAAGGTAGCGCCGGAACTGACCCTTCCAATCGATCAGCCCTTCACCAACCGGCACGCTTTCTAGCTCGCCAGACGCGTTGCGATCAGCGTCCTTAATATGGCCGTGGACCATCACGTCTTTGAGGAGCTCGTATCCATCCGGGTAGGGGGTGACGCCCCCTTCGGCGTAGAGCTCGTTGGCCGGGTCCCAGATCGCTCGGACATAGGGCCGGTCGATCTCCTCAACGAACCGACGGGTCAGCGCCGCCGTCGCCAATGAGGTGGAATGCTCGTTCTCCATTCCCAGGATCATCCCCTCTCCTTCGGCGATCTTGAGGGGCTCCTCAAAAGCGTCCAGGATTTCGTTCCAGCGCTCTTCGGTCCTGCCGGTGTTCCAGAAGGCAAAGCAACGGAGCAGATTGGTCCCCAACTTCTGGGCCAGCGCCGCGCAGTTCCGAAGAATCTGCAGGTGCTCCTGGCGCTCCTGAGGATTATCGATATCACACTTGTAGAACGGCGTCGCGATGCCGCAGATGACGATCCCCGTATCGTCCAGTTCCCGCTTGATCGCCTCAACGTCTCGGTCGTCCAGGGCCTGGGGCGGTTTGTTAAAGACGCTCCGAATCTCAATCGCAGCGAGACGATAGTCCTTGGCCACCTGAACGACCGTTTTAAAGTCCTGAGAAACTTCGTCGGAGATCACCGCGAGCTTAAACATGATCCTTTAGCTCCTTATGGGTATCGGCTCAGAGGGGCAACAGGTTGCCGTTTTCATCAAAGACGATCTCCTCTAGCTGGCCGGCGACCTTCAGGCGCGGGTGCCTTTGAACCTCCGGGAGTAACGCCTCGGAGACGAGCATCTCGGTCAGATGGAGCGTCGAGCGGATCCGCACCGTTCGGGAGCGTTCCGGCGGCGTCAGCCCCAGGGTGCTGAGGATCATCGCCAGCGCCTCTCGGTCGGTGTCGAACCAGACGGGGATTCTCATCCCGTGCGGTGTCAGCGAGGTAAAGGTGTTCATCATGGTCGCGTGCTTGTCAATTTTTTGGACCAGGCGGGTGGTGGTGACATCGGCGAACCCGATCCCCGCCGCGTTGCCATAGGAGAGCGGGCTGAGGTCCCGAACGAAGATGCGCATAATCCTTGGCGCCCCCTCCGGCAGCGGATAGAGGCCGGGGAACATCTCCCGACCGATAACGTTCATGTCCATGCCGGTGCCGCTGATGTCCTTGCCCATCAGGTCCACAATCAGGCAGTCCAACTCGTCAAAGGGGAGCCGACCCATCAGCGTTCGCGCCTCGCTGAGTAGCTTCTTCTCGGTGGGGATCAACTCTTCAGGCCGAACGGCAACCAGCCGGGCCGTCTCTTCGTAGGCGTTCTCCACGATAGCCAGCCCAAAGGCCACCTTCCCCGACTCCAAATAGACCCGAGCAGCGCCCTCCAGGATCTCTTGGTAAGGGTAGTGAAGAAAGGCGCGATGATAATGGTTCGCCCCGTACTGCTTTCCCAACCCGATCGCCATCATCTTGCAAAGGCCGCTCTCGATCTCGCCGTGGAAATCGGTGTGGGGCTTCACTCGGTTGATCACGCCGATGTGGTCCGCCTCAAAGGCGTGCTTGTCGCAGTAGACCGGCGTTCCGTAGACCGTCTCGCCAATCTTGACCGCCTCCATCGAGGAGCGGATTTTACACCCCATCGCCTCTTCGGTGATGCCGTAGTGGTGGAGGACCTCCAGCTGCCCTTCGGCGGTGGCTCCCCCGTGGCTGCCCATCGCCGGAACGATGAACGGCTCAGCGCCCAGAGACTTAACGAAGTCCACCACGGCCCGAAGGACCGTGGCGATGTCGGCGATCCCCCGCGAACCGGCGGTCAACGCCACGGTCTGGCCGGGGCGAATTCGAGACTCCAGACCCAGCGCTCCAAGCTGTTCGGCGACCGTTTGCGGAATGTCCTCCACACGGGGCCGAGGAAACTCCTGGTGAACGCGCACCATGCGCGGAAAGCGCACCTTCTCCACGGAGATCGAGATCATTTGGCCACTCCCCTTTTCTGCTCGAACCGACGGGCTATTCTCATTGTGCCACGAAACAAAGAGGGGAGAAAGCCTAGGGACTCTCCGCGCTGGATCACAGCGTTCACCCTTCTTGAGGGGAGCATCGTCTATCCGGTACGATCTCTGCCGGAGAGGCTCCCAGAGAAGAACCGTTCGCACCGAGTTTCACCAAAGGCAGGAGTGATGCGAAACCGATCCGTTTTGGGCTGGGCGCTGGTGTTGTTCTGGATGGCCGGAAGCGGTTGGGGCGTCACCGTTCGCAACCTGGCGCTGCCCCTTCCCGGCGAGGAGCGCGGCGCCATCGAGGGAACCGTCCTCTGGGAGGGGCGAACGCTGGCCAATACGACCCTTTATCTCTATCGGGACCCCGAGCTGAAGGACCTCTACGGCGCGGCACCGCTGCTGTCGGACACCGGCCGGTTCCGCCTGAACGTCGAGCCGGGGCGTTACTATCTGGTCGCCGTTGTCGACCGGAACGGAAGCGGAAGCTTCGACGCTGGTGACGTCATGGGCATCTACGGCATTCAGGACTGGAGCGATGCTCGACAAGGAAAGCGCTCGATCGAGGTCCCCGCCGGGAAGAAGGCCACCAACGTGCGACTGCACATCTCCGCCGTTCGGATCGAGGACGAAAACGGCCCCCGGATCGTCGGCATCAACGTCGCGGACCCGTCGGCGCTGGCTCTGCCGGGGACGGAGGCTTCCGGGCTGGTGACCGGACGGGCGCTGCTCCCGCCAGAACTGGACCTCAGCGCCACGCCGGCTTACGTCTTTGCCTACACTGATCTCTCCTGGACCAAGAAGGTCGCCTCTGCCCCCGTCTCCCCGGACGGAACGTTCTCCATCGAGCTTCCGCCTGGGCGGTACTACCTGAGCGTAGTGGTCGATCGAAACGGCAGCAATCTCTTTGACGAAGGGGACCTGTTTGGCGTCTACGGCGTTCGGGTGGACCCGCAGAGCGGAACGCCTAGCTCCCCGCATCCGGTCACGGTGCTCCCCGACGATCGGGTGGAAGGGCTCTCGATCGGGACGGTCGCCGTTCGGACCGCAGAGGGCCGGTTGCGCCCGCTCCGTGAAGGGGAGCTTCAAGAGTCCCCGCCGGCGACCGTTGGGACGATCGAAGGCCGAGTGGTGGGGGCTGAAGGCCAAGAGGAGTGGACGGTCGTCGAGGTCTACGACAGCCCTGCGCTGATGAGCCCGGTCGCCTCGGTGCGGGTGGAGCCGGACGGCACCTTTCGAGCAGAGCTACCGACGGGAAGCTACTACTTGATTGCCAACGTGGATCGGGACCACAATGGCTTGATCAGTCCGACGGACGCGGTGGGGGCTTACGGGACGGCGGACATCCTGGAGAGTCCACCCCAGCCGGTCCGGGTGGAAGGCCAGCAGGTTACAGTCGAAATCCGGATCGCCAACGCCTACGACGACCGGGGTCAGATCGTTCGACTGAACCCGGAAGAGCAGGAGAGCGCCCCTCCTCCTAGCGGCATCTCCGGGCGCATCCTCTGGGACGGCCAGCAACCGGCTCAGGCGTGGATTTTAGCCGCCTCCTCGCCGGACTTTTCCGACGCGCCGATCTATCCGGTGCTTTTGGACGCCTTTGGGAACTACCGTCTCTCCCTCCCTCCCGGCGAATACTATCTGATGGCTATCGTCGAAGGGCCTGGAGATCAACAGGTAGGAATGGGGGACGGGATCGCCGTCTACGGCACTCGGGACGTGCTCTCTGGCACGCCCCAACCGGTGACCGTCTGGGAAGGCCGAGTCACGCCGTACGTGTTCTTCTGGGTCCGGGCGATCGCCACCGACAGTGAGGGAGGGTACGCCGTCCTGGACGACGGTCAGCGGGAGTACATCCGCCGCCGGTACGGCGAGCCGAACGATCGGTTCCGATACACGCGAAACGGAAAGACCATCGAGGAGTGGGTCTATTGGCTCCGGGGCTTTTCGTTCCGGTTTGTTGCAGAAGGCCCCGGTTGGCACCTGGACGACGTGGAGCGGTTCACTCCGAACTTAGAGGCCTTGGAGCGTCTTCGTCCGGAGGACCTGGACTTAACGCCTTCGTTTGTAGCCCAATCGCTCGTTCCGGCGGTCGTTTACTACACGATTGACCATGCCGTTTGGGCGCTCTTTCCGGACGGCTCTCAGGAGCCGCTCGCACCGGGGGGCGATCCCGTTCCAGCCCCTGGGGGGTTGATCTGTCGGGACGAGAGCGGAAACGTCGTTCGGATAGACCTCGCCGGAGGCTCTTCGGCGGTGCTTCTTCCAGCGGCGATGGGAGTGGGGGAGCTGGCGCTCTCGCCCGACGGCGGCCTGATCGCCTACACGCGTCGGGGGGAGCTGCGCTTCCGCCTTCTGGCGACCGGTGAAGAGCGGGCGCCGATGCTCCCTCTAGAGGGCGTTGAAGGACTCTCATGGCATCTGGACGGACGCGTTTTGGCCTTCTCGGCTCGTGATCCGGAACGGCCCGAAGCCGGTCGAAACCTTTACCTGTACGATGCAGCAAGCGACCACCTTGAGCCGCTGCTAGAAGGCTCCACCGAGGACTTTTCGCCCCGCTGGTCCCCCACAGACGGGGAACGGCTCGCCTTCGTTCGAATGGAGGAGGGACGCGCTCAGATATGGACGGCTCGCATCGCGCTGGACGGGAAGATCGCCGAACAGCGCCTCACCCGCTTCGGTGGCGAGGACCCTTCCTGGCTCCCGGACGGCTCCGGCCTGGTCTACCGCACCAACGGCCAACTCTGGACGGTGGACTTAGAAACCCAGACCGCTCGCCCCTTGCTGGTCAACGGTGAGCCGATCCTGGCCGAGCAGGTGGCCGTCTCGCCGCAACCGATCACTCAGTAGTAGGCTTTTCTGCAGGGGATCTTCTACCCACCGGCCTGGAGCGGAGGGAGAGATCGACCATGCAGATCGCACGGGAGCGAAACGAAATGGGGGAATTCGTGAGACAGGAGGATGCCTTCCGGGAGTGGGTCACCCGCGACGGCTCTTCAGGGTACCCCGCTGAGCCAGGGCGGTATCACCTTTATGTTTCGCTAGCTTGCCCCTGGGCCCACCGGGTAATCATCGTTCGGAAGCTGAAACGGCTCGAAGGGGTGATCGGCATGACCGTCGTGGACCCGATTCGAGACGAACGGGGGTGGGCCTTCCGAGACGGGCCGGGCCACTCGCGGGACCCGATCAACGGGTTCCGGTATCTCATCGAGGCTTATCGGGCCACCGATCCCCACTTCGAGGGCCGAGCGACCGTTCCGGTGCTGTGGGACACGCGGACCCGCCGGATTGTCAACAACTCCGAAGACGACATCACCCGGATGCTGAACAGCGAGTTTAACGACTTCACCGATAGCGACTTGGACCTCTACCCGGAGCCGCTCCGGAAGGAGATAGATCGCGTGAACGAGCGGCTTTACCACAATCTAAACGACGGAGTCTATCGGGCCGGATTCGCAGGGACTCAGGCAGCCTATGAGCGGGCGGCCCGTGCCGTCTTTGAGACGCTTGACTGGCTCGAAGAACGGCTCTCCGGGCAGCGGTACGTCATGGGAGATCGGATGACCGAGACGGACTGGCGGCTCTTTCCAACTCTCATCCGCTTCGATCCGGTTTACTACGTGCACTTCAAGTGCAACCTTCGCCGGATTGTGGACTACCCCAATCTTTGGGGGTACCTCCGGGACCTGTATCAACATGAGGGGATCGCCGAGACGGTTAACTTCGACCACATCAAGCGGCATTACTACATGACCCATCCGGAGATCAACCCAACGCGCCTTGTTCCTATCGGGCCGGAGCTGGATCTCTGGGAGCCGCACGGACGAGAACGGCTTGGCGGGATGAGCGCTTCCGCCGATTGAGGGTGTCAGGGTGCGATGGCTCCGTTTTGAGAGCTCGGACTTTCGACGGGTCTGGAACCCTTAGCGGCAGACCGATCCGGGGGCGTCTGGGGATCTCCCTTGCCAATCGCTAGAGGATGTGGTTCTCTCTGGGCACGGAGCGGAGTTCCAGGAGCAGAGGCGGTGGGATTACGCGCTCTTCAAGAAGAGGTGGACCGCTGGATTCGGACGGTCGGGGTGCGGTACTTCTCGGAGATGACCAATCTGGCGATTCTGATGGAGGAGGTCGGGGAGGTGGCCCGCATCTTCGCCCGGCGGTACGGCGACCAGGTCCCCAAGCAGAACGAGCCCCCCATGGAGTTGGCGGAGGAGCTCGCCGACGTGCTCTTTGTGCTGCTTTGTCTAGCGAACCAAACCGGCGTGGACTTGGAAGCGGCCTTTCGCCAGAAGATGGCGGCACGGACGCAGCGGGACGCTCGACGACATCGGGAGAACCCGAAGCTCGCTCGACCAAGCGGAGATGAGACCCCGGAGTAACGGGCGTCCCGCAGCCCAGGGCGTTTGAGAGGAGAGGACCACCAGACAAATCCAGCGATGGACGATCCCTCGACACTTTTTAGTTTCAGTCCGTTTCTTCTGCCGATCTTGCTTCTCTTTTCGGCGTTCTTTTCGAGTGCGGAGACCGCCGTCTTTTCGCTCTCGGCTTGGGAAGTACATCGCCTTCGCGAGCGTCCCGTCGGGATCAACCGGATGCTTCTTGGGCTGGTGGACAACCCTCGTCGCCTGTTGATTACCTCGCTAATTGGAAACACCTTCGTCAACATCGGGTTTGCGACGCTGTTCACGTCGCTGTCGCTCCGAATCGTTCACGATCGGATGGGAGCGGCTACGTCAACGGCGCTGACCGTTGCGACCGTCGGCTCGACGGCGTTGCTGTTGCTCTTTGGCGAGATCGCCCCTAAGACCTACGCGATTCGCTACGCCTACCGGATGGCCCGGCTGGTGGCGCCGGTGCTGTGGCTGTTCTCCTGGCTCCTGACGCCCCTCCGGTGGCTGGTCCGTCTTGCCGTAGACCTGACGCTTCGCGTGGTCGGGGCGCAGGGAATGGAGGTCTCCGGGACGGTGACCCAGGAGGAGATTCGGGAGATCGTCCGCTCCGGTGAGGAGATGGGCGCACTCGCCGAGACGGAGGGACGCGTCATCGAACGCATCCTAGAGCTGCGCGAGATGACGGCGAAGGACATCATGGTTCCCCGGACCGACATGGTCGCCGTTCCGATTACGACCTCCGTCGAAGAGGCGCTCCAGGTGGCCAAGGTGGCCGGGCACTCCCGACTGCCGGTCTATCAACAGACGCTCGATCAGGTCGTCGCCATCTTCGTGGTAAAGGCCCTGCCCCGGGTGCGCCATCTCCCGGGACTAATGGAGAAGAGCCTCGGGACCCTCCTGGAGGAGCTGAGCCGTTCCCCCAGGACGCGCGAAACACTGCTCCATAGCCCGCTGATCGTGCCGGAGTCGCGCCGTTTAGACGCGCTCCTGCGTGACTTCTCCCAAGCGGGCATTCAGATGGCCATCGTCGTGGACGAATACGGCGGGACCGCTGGACTGGTCACCCTGGAAGACGTGATTGAGGTGATCGTCGGTCAGATCGTGGACGAGTACGACGAGCTGATCGAGCAAGACTTAGGCGAGGAGCTGACCGGCGAAGCGCTGGAGCGGGGCATTCAACTTCCGGCACGGATGAGCCTACGGCTGGCGCGGCGGCTGTTGCGCGCTCCGTTGCACTCCCAAGAGGCCGACACGCTCGGTGGGTACGTTTACCACCTCCTTGGGCGGGTGCCGGTTCCCGGGGAGACCGTTCAAGACGAGCAGGGATTTGAATTCGCCGTCATAGCGATGAGCGGAGCGCGAATTCAACGGGTTCTGGTTCGCCGCCTTCGTCCCCCTGAGGAGGAAGAGGAGTGAGCGACAGGGCGCCAGTAATCGGTCCTGGGCTAGCGGCGCGCGGGCTGCTCGCTGCCTGGGTGCTGTTGGGGGGGCTGGGGACGGCCGTCCTAGCTCAGACCACCCCTCTTCCCCAGTCGGTGAGGAACGGGGTGCTCCTCGTCTACCTGGGGCTGGTTCTGGTGGGAATTCTCGCTTCGGCCTTCTTTTCGGGCTCGGAGACGGCGTTTCTCTCAGCCAACCGCGCCCGGCTCCAGAGCCTGGCCGAAGCGGGCAACCGGCGGGCGAGCGCCGCGCTGCGGCTCAGCCGACATCGGGAACGGACGCAAGCGATGCTCCTGCTGGGCACCAACTTTGCCAACGTTCTAGCCGCGGCCGGCTCGCTCAAGTTCCTGGACGTGGCCTTCCCTGCGCTGGACCCCGACAGCCGAGACCTGATCAACACCGCGGTCATGACCCCGCTGATCCTGCTGCTGGCCGAGATTCTCCCCAAAGCGGTCGCCCGGGCCCGCCCGGATGCTCTCTGGACCGGCGTCGGACCGGCGCTGCTGCTTATCGATCGGTTGCTCCGGCCGATCAGCTTGACGATGCTGGGGATCGTCTCCCTGTTGATGCGGCTGACCGGCCAGGAGGGGCAACCCCAAATCCTCACCCGTGAGGACCTTCGACGCCTTGCGGAGGTGGGGGAGGCCTCCGGCGTCCTCGCTCGACAACACCGACGGATGATCGACGCGGTGCTGGACCTTCCCCAGCTCCGCGTTGAGTCGGTTATGCGGCCGCTCTCGGAGGTGATCTCCGTCCCGGAGGGAACGCCAATTGAAGACTTCCTGGCCCTCGTCGCCGAACACGGCCACTCCCGAATTCCGGTCTATCGGGATCGGGTGGATCGAATCGTCGGGCTGGTTTACGTGCTCGATGTGATCTATTCCCCGACCGCCGCGGACACCATTGACCACTTTATTCGGCGAGAGTTACTCTTTGTACCGGAATCCAAGCGCGTCGCGACGCTGCTGACGGAGCTTCGTTTCCGTGGAAACCCGATGGCCTTCGTGGTGGACGAGTACGGAGGCGTCGTCGGCATTGTCACGATCGAGGACCTGATCGAGGAGATTGTTGGGGAGATCCGCGACGAGCGGGACGAGCCGGAGGAGGGCTTTCAGGTCGACCGCGCGACGCGCACGATCCTCTGCGAAGGGCGGGCTTCTGTTGAGGCCCTCAACGAGGTCCTTGGTGAGTGGAGCGCAAGCTTGCCGGAAGGGGATTACGAGACGATCGCTGGGCTGGTTCTGGATCGGCTGGACCGCATCCCCAAGCCGGGCGACGCCATTCAGGTAGGGCGGGTGCGGGTTCTGGTCCTCGAGGCCGACGAGCGGAGTGTTCGGCGCCTTCAACTAAGCTTGCTTTCTAAGAGCGAAGGCCCAGAAGAGGCCGATCGGGAGGAACGATGATGGCCACCCAGGAGCAGACCGGATATCCACAGCCAAGTTTCGAGGCATTGGTGAACTTCTTCCTGGAACAGGCCTTCTTAGGGCTGGGAGCGGTCAAGCGGCCCGACTCAGACGAGCCGCTGATCAACCTTCCCTTTGCCCGGTTTGTGATCGATCTGCTAGAGGTCGTCGAGGAGAAGACGGAAGGGAACCTGACCGCGCCGGAGCGGAACTACCTCCGGAACAAGCTCTACGACCTGCGGATGGCCTACGTTCGGGTCGCTGAAGCTCAAAAGGCAGCCCAGGAGAAAAGAGCAACAGCGGAAGCGAAATCCCAGCAGAGTGCGGAGTCCCCCGGCCCTTCGCCGGAGGACGACTTGAAAGCGGCTTCAGATTCCAAGGAGGGATAACGATGCGCTCGGCACCCTACGACCGGCCGCCGGCGGTCGCTGGTCAGTTCTATCCGGACGACCCGGAACAGCTCCGAAGGATGGTGGATCGCTTCCTCTCCGCCGTTCCGGAGCAACCGCTTCAGGGCGCGATGGAGGGGATCATCGTGCCGCATGCGGGGTACATCTATTCGGGGCCGGTGGCCGCCCATGCATTTGCTCGATTAAAGGGAAAGCAATACGACTCGGTGGTCATGCTAGGCCCCAGCCACTACTACCGGTTTCCGGGGGCCGCGGTCCACGGACGGGGTTCGTTCCGGACGCCGTTGGGGTCGGTGCCGGTGGATGAGGAGCTCGCCGCGGAGCTGATCGCCTTCGACCCGCAGACCTTTCACGACAACCCTGCCGTGCACGTGCCGGAGCACGACCTTGAGGTCCAGCTGCCGTTTTTGCAGCGGATTCTTCCGCCGTTTCGGATTGTTCCGATCCTCCAGTCGGACTTTTCTGAGGAGAACTGCCGCCGCATCGCCGACGGGCTCACCCGTGTCTTAGAGGGAAAGAACGCGCTGCTTTTGGTCACCACCGATCTGGCCCACTATCCGGCCTATCAGGACGCCGTTCGTTCCGACCAAGCGATGATCGAGGCGATCGTCTCCTTCGATCCCCAGGAGGTGCGTCGGCGAGAGGCGGAGTTCCTCGCGCAGGCAATTCCCAACCTGCACGTGACCATGTGCGGGACCGGGCCGGTGATCTCGGGGATCTATACCGCCAAAAACCTGGGCGCCGATGGCTTCCAGCCGCTGAAGTACGCCAACTCCGGCGACGTCCCCGGCGGTTCGAAGTACCAGGTCGTCGGGTACGTCAGTGGCGCCTTTTACGACACTCACGCCCCCGCATCAGGAAGATAGAAGACAGATGAGCGAAGTAAGTTCTCCGGAGTTCTTGGACGAGACGGCGCAGAAGGCCTTGCTGCGTCTCGCACGGGAGACGATCGAGGCTTTCCTGAACGGGCGCCCCTTGCCGCGGATCGAGGACTACGCCTTGCCGCCGGAGGTGGTCCAGCGGTTGAAGACCGAGCGGCGCGGGGCCTTTGTGACGCTGAAGGGCGGGGGAGCGCTGCGCGGTTGCATCGGTCGGATTCTGGACGATCTGCCCTTGGCCGAGGTAGTCCAGCGGATGGCGATCGCTGCTGCCACCGAGGATCCGCGTTTTCCCCGCGTCCTTCCGGAAGAGCTGCCGCTTTTAGAGATCGAAATCTCCGTTCTGACGCCGCCCCGCCGGGTGAAGGACCTTTCCGAAATTCAGGTCGGAAGGCACGGCCTGATCGTCCGTCGAGGGTGGAACTCCGGCCTACTGCTGCCTCAAGTGCCCGTCGAACAGGGTTGGAATCGCGATCAGTTCCTCGCCTATACTTGTCTCAAGGCGGGGCTCCCTCCAGGCGCTTGGAGGGACCCAAACACCGTCATCGAGGCGTTTGAGGCACAGGTCTTCTCAGAAGCGGACTTCAAGGACCAGGCGTGAGACTGACGGCCATTCGGGGAACGCGCGACCTGCTCCCGGAGGAGCTGGTGCGCTGGCGCGCGGTGGAGGAGACGGCACGGGAGGTCTTCGGTCGCTACGGCTACCGGGAGATACGAACGCCGCTCTTTGAGGCCACCGAGCTGTTTGTACGCGGTGTAGGCGCCGGGACCGACATCGTCGAGAAGGAGATGTACACCTTTGAGGACCGAGGGGGCCGAAGCCTGACGCTGCGCCCAGAGGGCACCGCTGCGGTGGTTCGTGCCTGCTTGGAGCACAACCTTTTTGCTGAGCTGCCGGTCTTGAAGCTGTACTACATCGGCCCGATGTACCGTTACGAGCGGCCCCAGGCCGGTCGATACCGGGAGTTTTGGCAGGCAGGGGTGGAGGCCTTCGGTTCGGACGACCCGGCGCTGGACGCCGAGGTGATCTTGTGCGCGTACGACTTTCTGACCGGCTTGGGCCTCCGTTCGCTGACGATCCATCTGAACAGCTTGGGCGATGAGGAGCGACAGACTTACGTTCAGGCGCTGCGCGAGTACCTGGCCCCCCACTGGGATCGGCTCCCGGCACGGGACCGCGAGCGGTTTGAGAAAAACCCGCTCCGGATGCTCGACTCCAAGGAGGAGATCACCCGCGCGCTCATTCAGGAGGCTCCTCAGGTGCTGGACTTCCTCTCGGAGAAGTCCCGCCACCATCTGGAGACCGTCTGCCGTCTACTAGAACGAGAAGGGGTTCCCTATCGGGTGAACCCTCACATCGTTCGCGGGCTGGACTACTACACGCACACCGTCTTCGAGGTGACGGCGGAGGGGCTGGGCGCCCAGGACGCGGTGCTTGCTGGAGGGCGGTACGACCATCTGGTCGAGGAGGTCGGAGGCAGGCCGACGCCCGGCGTCGGCTTTGCGGCGGGAGTGGATCGGCTGCTGCTGGCGCTAGAAGCCCAAGGGGTTGCTCCAGAACCGGGGCCGGAGTTGGACCTCTACATCGCCGTGATCGGCGAGGTTCGGGCAGAGGCTCTCGCGTTGGCGACCCGTCTCCGACGGGCCGGATACCGGGTGGACCTGGAGTTTTTGGGCCGCAGCCTGCGCGCCCAGATGAAGACCGCTCACAAGCGAAACGTCCCGTTAGTGGCGCTCTTGGGCGAGGACGAGCTCCGCGAGCAGCGAGCTACCCTGCGCGATATGCGCTCCGGCGAGCAACGCTCGGTCTCTCTGGAGGAGCTGATCCCTGCCGTCGCCCAGATGCTGTCCCATTCAAACCCCAATTAATCCTCCCTCTTGCTGAAGAAGGTCGAAGGCCATGCAGGCAAAGCGGACCGTCTACTGTGGTCAGTTGCGAAAAGAGCACGTCGGACAGGAGCATTGTCTGATGGGATGGGTCCAGCGTCACCGGGACCACGGAGGTCTGATCTTTGTGGACCTTCGGGACCGAACGGGAATCGTTCAAGTGGTGATGGACCCTCAGATCAGTCCTCAGGCGCACCGGGTCGGCGAACGCGTGCGGAGCGAATACGTCCTGGCCGTGGCCGGAAAGGTCCGGGAGCGGATGCCCGGCACCGTCAACCCGAACCTCCCGACCGGCGAGGTAGAGCTCGCCGCCGAGACGGTCGAGATTCTCAACCCTGCCCTGACACCCCCCCTTCCCCGTCGAGGACGAGATCACCGTCGGCGAGGAGGTGCGGCTCAAGTACCGCTACGTTGACATGCGGCGGCCTAAGGTGAATCGGCTCCTTCAGCTTCGCCATCGCGTGGCCCAGACGGTTCGCCGATACCTGGACGAGCAGGGCTTCATCGAGATTGAGACCCCGATGCTCACCAAGAGCACGCCGGAGGGGGCGCGGGACTTTCTGGTTCCCAGCCGATTGAATCCGGGGGCCTTCTACGCGCTGCCGCAGAGCCCGCAGCTCTTTAAGCAGATGTTGATGGTTGCCGGGTTCGACCGGTACTTCCAGATCGTCAAGTGCTTCCGAGACGAGGACCTGCGGGCCGACCGGCAACCGGAGTTCACTCAGATCGACCTCGAAATGTCCTTTGTGGACCGGGACGACGTGTTTCAGGTGGTCGAGGGGCTCATGGCCGAGGTGTTCCGGCTGATCGGCGTGACGCTGGAGACGCCGTTCCCGCGCATCCCTTATCAGGAGGCGATCGGACGATACGGCACGGACAAACCGGACCTACGCTTTGGAATGGAGCTCTGTGACATCGGTCCGATCGCGGCGGAGTCGGAGTTTCGCGTCTTCCGATCGGTCCTGGAGAGGGGCGGACTGGTCAAGGGCCTCTGCGTTCCCGGCGGGGCCTCCCTCAGCCGGAGCGAGATTGACGGGCTCACCCGATGGGTGGGCAACTACGGCGCTAAGGGACTGGCCTGGATGCGCGTCACCGAAGCCGGGCCGGAGTCCACGATTGCGAAGTTCTTTACCGAGGAGCAGCTCCGCCGAATTCAAGAGAAGATGGGCGCAAAGACCGGCGACCTATTGCTTTTTGTCGCCGACGTGCCGAAGATCGTCCATCAGTCGCTGGGGGCCCTCCGGAACCACCTCGCCGAGAGGTTGAGCCTGATCCCCCAAGGGGAGTACCGCTGCGCTTGGATTGTGGACTTCCCTCTTTTTGAGTGGAACGAAGAGGAAGGCCGCTGGGACTCGATGCACCATCCGTTCACCGCTCCCCATCCGGAGGACCTGGAGCTGCTGGACACCGATCCGGGGAAGGTGCGTTCCCTCGGATACGATTTGGCCGTCAACGGCCAGGAGATCTGGGGCGGTTCGATCCGAATTCACCGCCGAGAGGTCCAGGAGAAGGTTTTCCGGCTTCTAAAGCTCAGCGACGAAGAGGTGCAGCTGCGCTTTGGGTTCTTCCTAGAGGCGCTTCAGTATGGGACTCCGCCCCACGGCGGGATCGCCGGAGGCTTTGACCGGCTGGTCGCGCTCCTGGCCGGCGAGGACTCCATCCGGGAGGTCATCCCCTTCCCCAAGACGCAAAAAGGGGTCTGTCTGGTCACCGGTGCACCCGCTCCCGTTTCCGAAAAGCAACTCGACGAGCTGTTCATTCGGGTACAATTACCGGAGAAGTCCAAGGGTTAAACCTTCCCGAGCGGGCAAAGCGTGTCCCGGCTCTCTTTTTAAGGATAGAAAGATGGACGTTCTTCGGCTGCCGACGGTAGCGATCGTCGGGCGGCCTAATGTCGGCAAATCGTCGCTGTTCAATCGCGTCCTCCGCCGGAACTTAGCCGTTGTGGAGGACGTGCCAGGGGTGACCCGCGACCGCTTGGAGGCGACCGCGGAGCATCGAGGCGTCCGCTTCCGGCTGGTCGACACGGGCGGTTATGTGCTCGACGCGCCGGACCCGATCCATCGTCGAGTGGACGAGCAGGTCCTCCGAGCGGTTCAGGAGGCCGACCTGATCTGGTTTGTCGTGGACCTGATCGAGGGGACAACGGCAGACGATGAGGAGATGGCCCGACTGCTCCACGAGTCGGGCAAGCCTGTCTTTCTGGTGGCCAACAAGGCGGACCACGCCGGTCTGGAGCGGAACGTCCTGGAGCTCTATGCGTTGGGGTTTGAGACGATCTATCCCGTCTCGGCGGTTCACAAGCGTGGCGTTCGTCAGCTTTTAGACGCAACCTTAGAGCGGCTTCCGGAGCCCAGAGAGGAGAACGCCGCTCCCGACGCGGAACCACGCCCGCTTCGAATCGCCATCGTGGGGCGTCCCAACGTCGGGAAGTCCTCGTTGGTGAACGCGCTCCTGGGCGAAGAGCGAGTGCTGGTGCACGACGAGCCGGGCACCACGCGCGACGCGGTGAACATCACCTTTGCCTTCGAGGGAGCTCTATTTGAGTTGATCGACACCGCAGGGATGCGTCGTCGGTCTCGAATCGAATACGGGAGCATCGAGCAGCATTCGGTTCTCCGCGCAACTCGGAGCGTAGACGCCGCCGACGTCGCTTGGCTCGTCTTGGACGTCACGCGCGAGATCTCCCATCAGGACAAAACGATCGCCTCCTACATTCAGCGGCACGGAAAGCTCGGCGTCCTGGTGGCTAACAAGTGGGACCTGGTCGAAAAGGGGCCGCGCGTTCGCGAGGAGTACGCCGCGTGGATTCAGGAGGGCTTTCGGGCCTTTGACCCGCTTCCGATCGTCTTCACCTCGGCGGTCACCGGCGAACGGTTGGACCATCTACTCCGCCTGAGTCAGCAGCTCTACACAGCGGCCAGCACTCGAATTCCAACTCGGGCGCTCAACGAATTCCTGCGGGATGCCGTTTTGGACCAACCGCCGCCGACGGTTAAAGGACGACGCGCGAGCCTGAAGTACATCACCCAGACGGGCGTGTTGCCCCCGACGTTTTTAATCTTCGCCACCCATCCTCGAGCGATTCCCGACGCCTATGAGCGGTACCTTTCCAATCGAATGCGAGCGGCGTTTGGCCTGGAAGGGGTTCCGATTCGGTTTCGGTTCCGGGACGCTCGGGCGCGGGCGGAGTCCGGATAAGGAGAGGAGAAACCGTCGATGGAGAAGCTTCAGGAGGTCGTTCAAGCGGCCCGGAAGACGGCCGCTGTTGCCGACCTGACGGAACGGGGTAAGTTCCGGGTCGTCGGCAGCGAGCGGAAAAGTTGGTTCCACGGGATGACCTCGAACACGGTCAACGACTTAGAGCCAGGGGCCGGCAACTACGGGACGATCTTGACCGACCGAGGGAAGGTGGTCTCCGACTATCGGCTCATCGTTCGGCCGGGGTTCCTCCTGTTTGATGTTGAACCGTCCCTCCGGGAGAAGGTCTTTGGACATCTAAACCGGTTCCTCATCTCCGAAGACGCCGAGCTCCAGGATGTCACCGAGCAATGGGGGCTGTTGCACCTTTTCGGCCCGGCTGCAGGGGACTTGCTTCGACAGGTGTTCGGGGTGACCGCTCCGCCGATCGATCCTTACAGCTCGATCGAGCGCGGGGAGTGGATCATCTCCCGGATAAACCGATTTGGGGAATGGGGCTACGATCTTTGGCTCCCGCCGGCGGCAAGCGCGTCCGTTCTGGAGCGGCTCCACAACGCGGGGGTGCCTCAGGCGGAGGAGCCTGCGCTAGAGGTCCTTCGCCTAGAGTCCGGCATCCCGCGCTGTACCGTGGACTTTGACGAGAACATCATCCCCCTGGAGGCCCAGCTCCACCACGCAATCAGCTACAAGAAGGGTTGCTACGTCGGCCAAGAGATCGTTGCCCGAATGCACTTCCGCGGCCATCCGAACAAGCTGCTTGTGGGCCTGCGTCTTCCCGTCCAGGAGCCACCGGAGCCCCTCACCGACCTGTACGCCGATCCGAAAGCGGAGCGCCGTTCGGGATGGATCACCAGCGCGGCCTATTCTCCAACGCTGGGCTGCGTGGTGGGGCTGGGGTACGTGCGAGTCCAGCTCGCCGAGCCGGGGAACCAACTCCTCTGGAGGCGCGAAGGCGACGCCGTTCCTGTTGAGGTGGTCGCGACGCCGCTTTTAGGCGAAAACGAAATGATCCCCGAACCGGACTAATCCGGTGGATAAAGGATCGTCGTGTTCCGAGGGATGATCAGTGGCTGGGGATCCTCCGGCCCGAAGTAGGCTGCCCACTCCTGGGGGTCGTAGTTTCGGCGAACGAAACAGTCGTAATGAGCGGGGACGGCGTGCTTGAGCCCGATCCTCCGGGCCATCTGAGCCGATCCTTCAAAGAAGGGGAACTCCCCTTCGCTGGGATGGGTGGTCAAAAAGCCCACGTCCGGCCGGAGTCGAGCGATCGCTTCGATCAGTGCCTCCTGTTCGGCGAAGGTGTGGATCGGGTCGCCGGAGAAGTAGAGGCGCACCTCTCCAGCCTGAACGACGTAGCCCAGGTGGGTCACGTCGGGAGGGGCAATTCCCCGATTTGGATCGCCGTGGGGAGGCTTCGCCCAGACGGCCCAGGCGGTCATCGTGCCGAGCTGGAACTCCTCTCCAGCCTGAACCACGTTGGTCCGATCCGGGTCGACTCCCGCCTCCTGGACGATCCGGGCAATGCTCTCCTTGGGACCAAAGAAGTGCACATGCGGATGTGCCTCGACGAGTCGCCGGATGGTCTCCGGATGGGTGTGGTCGCTGTGGTCGTGGGTCAGGAGCACGTAGTCTGCAGGGAGCTCCCGTTCCTGAACCGGCGGCTCGGGATGCAGGTATCGCTCCGCCGGCCGCTGATGGGGAAAGTAGGGATCCACTAGAACGAGGGTTCCCTCCGGGTCCTTGACGGCGTACGAGCTCTGCTCGAACCAGTGGACGCCCACGCGTCCCGCGGGCACCTCCAGCGCAACCAGCGAGTGCATGCGCCTGTCGTCTCCTCCGTGAAGTAAATGAGTTCAGAGATCTCCTCGATTTCTTCAGGACTCTCTTCTATTAAAACGTGCTCCTAGGCGTCGTGGAAGGGCACCATCGAGCTGTTTCCAAGTAATCCAGGGCGATCTGGAGCGCCTCAGGGGTGCCGATCCGACGGAGCGCCGAAACCGCATAGCCGCGCACATAACGGTTGGGGTCCAAAAGAGCGGCCTGCAAAGCAGGAAGCGCTTCGTGGGCCTCCGCCCCGATTCTCGCCAGCGAAAGCACCGCATTGAAACGGGTCTGATCGTCCGGATCGTCGAGCGCCTGAATCAGCGGCGGAACCGTTCGGGAGCTCGGCCGCCGGACGATTCCCAGAGCCTCCGCCGCGTGACGGCGAACCGTTGTGGATTCATCCTGAAGGGCCTCCGCGAGCGCCTCTGCAGCGGGAGCTGCCGCCGGACCGATCTCTCCAAGCGCAAAGGCCGCGTGGGTCCGGGTCTCCTCCGAGCCGCTTCGGAGAGCGCTCGTCAGCGCCTCTAAGGCGGGCTCCCCGATCGCAGCCAGTCCATAAGCAGCCGCGCGAACTGTCAGGGGCGCCTCGCTCCAAAGCGCGTCAGCAAGCGGTCCGACCGCCCGATCACCGTATCGGGCCAGCTCGTAGGCCGCGTTGAGCCGCGCCACCTCCGATTCGTCGCTCAACCTCTTGGCCAACCCCTTCAGGTCCCCGTTACCGCCGCTTTGAAAGCGAGGTTGTTCGCCCCGGATCCAGGTCCACAGGCTCTCCCAGAGCGCCTCATGACGATAGGGAGGCAGATCCTCGGGCAGGCGCCAATCGGCCTCTTGGTTGTCCCAGGAAGGGGCGGTAGGCTCATCCAGCCGGGCGAATTCAAACTTGAGCATGTAGCGGGTCTTATCCAACCGGTTGGCCGTCGCCCGATGCCAGATATCGTAGTGAATGATCACCACAAGGCCGGAGCTGCCCAGCGCGTTGACGCCGCTTTCCTCTGGGGAGAAATTCCGGGAGTCGTGGTACTGCGTGCCCGGATAGATGCCCGTTGGCCCGATCTCCGGCGGCACGTCCTGGGGGTAATAGAAGGCCATCGCCCAACGGGAGCGGTGATGACGGACCTTGCGATAGCCCCAGTAGCTGTCCTTGTGCCAGCCTCCATCGCGCCCTTTAGGGCTCCGGTGGCAGTGCCGATGAGGATGCATCAGGTAGTCCTCCCCCAGCACGCTGACGAACGCCCCGTGAACCACCGGATCGTCGAAAACCTGTTGAATCGCCGGAACTCGCGGAAGCACATTGTTGCCCGGATTCCCCTCCTCAGCGAAGACGCGTTCCAGCTGCTCGTAAATCTCCGCGTGAATCTCCGCCGGAAGCGTTGACTGTAGGATCACATAGCCGTGAGTAAGAAACTGTCGCATCTGCTCGTCGGTGAAAAGAATGGGTCGGGACTTCATGGACTCCAAAACCTCCTGATGAACCGCAACCGGTCTTTATAGGCCAGGTTGGCCGATTGTAACGGCTCTCGACGGAGGGTTCAACCGGTGATTCTCCCGTGCCCCCTGGTCGGCTGTGGAAACGTCCCCCTTGCCCAGAGGGCTTGACTCGCTTTGGAGCTCGTCCTTAGAATCCGAAGGTGAGGGCAGGAGGTGGCTTATCCAGTCGATGGCTCTTATTCGACGGCTGAGTTGGTGGGTCGTTCTTTTTGCGGTCTTTTTGCCGGTTCGCGGGCAGGAACCGGAGCCTCCGGCGAAGCGGGTGGCGGTTTTGTATTTCGAGGATCGCTCCGGCTTCGACTCGCCGGGCGGATGTGGTCTTCCGCTGGGGCCGTTGGGAAGGCTGTTCGGGAGCGGTCGTCGAGCGCAGGAACGCTGGAATCTTTCCGTTGGATTTCGGGACATGCTGGTGAGCACCCTCCAGGAGGCCTACGGATACGCGCCCGTTCCGCCGCGTGAGGTCGTCCAGGCCTTTCAGGAGCTCAAAATCGAACCGAAGCAGCTCAAAGACGTCGAGGTGCGCCGCCGACTAGCCGAGCGACTGAACGCCGACGTGCTGCTGGTCGGGACGATCCAGAAGTTTAAGCAGGAGCGCGCCCGGGGAATGTACCGTCGGGACATCCGCGGGGCTAGCGATTCCCAGCTGCTCGCGGGGGGCGCCGGAGCGATTGGGGTGATGGGCGCTTACTATACAGCCTCGATCGAAGTGGACGTTATCGCGTACCATCGCTCCGGAGGGGAGCTGTTTTCCGATCGAATCGAGGAGTCCAAATCGCACCGAGCAGGGGCCGTCCTCTCTGGGCCGATCGAAGCAAGCATCAGTGGGGAAGGCACGCGGGTCTACGTCAGTAACGAAGAGGTGGTCAATACGGCTCAAGAGCGCCCGGTCATCACCTCCCACGAGGTGATGGAGCACGTCCGCTTTGGCACGCCCGGGTGGGACCGTCCTTGGCAGCCGGGGGCGCCGCCAAACTACCGGGATACGCTCCTGGGTCATGTGACCCAGCAGGTGATGGACCGGATCGTTCAGGAGCTCCGCGACCAGATCGGTCCGGCGCTTCCGGGCACGGAATCCAGTGAAGCCGCGGTCCTCCCTGCCGAAGGAAACATCCCATTTCTCCTTCAGGAGTCTGGGGACATCTTCGTGAATCTAGGCAGCGACGTGGACCTGAGACCTGGAGAGCGGCTCCGCGTCTACCGACCGGGTGAGATCATTCGCGATCTGGAAACCGGGGAAGAGCTCGGCCGCGCCGAAACCGAAGTGGGTCTCCTGGAGGTGATCGAGGTGCTCCGGCCTAAGCTCTCTCGGACCCGGATCGTCCGGGGGGAGGCGAAGCAAGGGGATATCGTCCGGACCGTAGCCCCCAAACTGCCCGCCGCTGCTTCGTCTTCTGCAGAAGGGGATCCGTCGTCTCCACCGTCGGAAGGAGAGTCCAGGTGAACCGTTCAGAGATCTTTCGGGCACGTGCCCTCTGGTTGCTGTGGGCCGTCATGTTGGCGTGGGGCGGTTGCCGCTCCGGAGACTCGGGACAACCGGCCTCCTCGCCAGGCCCTCAAGCCGCCGGAGAGGAGAAGATTCGCATTGGGCTTTCGATGGACTCCCTCCGCGTGGAGCGTTGGAAGCGAGACCGGGACCTCTTCGTTGCCAAGGCAGGGGAGCTAGGCGCTGAGGTCCTGGTCCAGAACGCCGACGCAGACCCGATCAAACAGATCGCCCAGTGCGAAAACCTCCTGGCCCAAGGGGTGGACGTCCTGGTCGTCATCCCGCGGGACGGCGTGGCCGCCGCCCAGATCGTCGAGGCGGCCCATCGCCAAGGGGTTCCGGTCCTGGCCTACGACCGACTGATCCGAAACTGTGACTTAGACCTGTATATCTCCTTCGATAACGAGCGGGTCGGTTACCTTCAAGCGGAGTATCTGACCCGTGTTGTTCCCAAGGGGCGGTACTTTCTGCTTGGGGGCTCGCCCAGCGACAACAACGCTCATCTGCTTCGCAGGGGGCAGATGCGGGCCCTGGAGCCGTTCATCGAGCGAGGAGAGATCGAGATCGTCGGCGACCAGTGGTGCGAAAACTGGGACCCGAACATCGCCCTCAAGCACGTCGAGAACGCTCTGACGGCCAACCAGAACCGAATCGATGCGATCGTGGCCTCTAACGATGGGACCGCAGGAGGGGCGATCGCCGCGCTCCAGGCCGCGGGATTGGCCGGAAAGGTGGCCGTTAGCGGGCAGGACGCCGACTTGGCCGCCTGTCAGCGCATCGCCGAGGGGACCCAGACGATGACTGTCTACAAGCCCCTTCGGCCTCTGGCCGAACGAGCCGCGGAGCTGGCCGTCGCCCTGGCTCGGGGAGAGCCGATCCAAACGGATACGACGCTGAACAACGGAAAGAAAGACGTCCCCTCGGTCCTGCTGGACCCTATTCCCGTGGATCGGAACAACCTCTACGAGGTAGTGATCCAAGATGGATTCCATCCGCTGGAGGCGGTCTATCAGAACGTCCCGCGCGACCAGTGGCCGACGGCCGCTGCCGATTGAAACCCTCCTCCTCCGTTGCGTACAGTGTTAACGAGCCGATCGCTGCAACCCCAAGGGCGAAAGGGTCTAGTGAATGGCGTACCGCGACCTGCAGGAGTTTGTCCGCAGGCTAGAGGAGGCTGGGGAGCTTCATCGCGTTCGGGTGCCGGTCTCTCCGCGTCTGGAGATCTCCGAGATCGCCGATCGGGTGACCAAGGCGGGCGGTCCGGCGTTGCTCTTTGAACGGGTCGAAGGATCGGAGATCCCTTTGTTGATCAACGCCTACGGCTCCGCCAAGCGAATGGCGATGGCGCTTGGGGTCTCCGACGTCGAGGAGATCGCCGCTGAAATCTCTCAAATGCTCCAGTTGGCCCCTCCGCAGGGGTTGATGGACAAGCTGCGGATCGCCGGGATGTTGGCCCGAATCGCTAAGTTCCCGCCGAAGATCGTTCGACGTGGACTCTGTCAAGAGGTGGTCCATCAAGAGGAGACGGCGGATCTGCTTCGGCTGCCGATCATTACCTGCTGGCCGGAGGACGCGGGGCCGTACATCACCCTGGGACAGGTCTATACAAAGAGCCTGAAGACGGAATCCCGAAACGTCGGCCTCTACCGGGTCCAAGTCTTCGGCCCTCGGGAGGCGGCGATGCATTGGCACATGCACCACGACGGGGCGCGACATTATCGGGAATACTGCGAAGCGAACCAGCGGATGCCAGTCGCCGTCGTGCTAGGAGGCGACCCGGCGTTGGCCTATGCGGCGACGGCTCCGCTCCCTGAGGGAATTGACGAGCTGCTCTTTGCCGGCTTCCTCCGCAAGGAGGGGGTCCCGCTGGTCCGGGCGAAGACGTTGACCCGTGAAAACGGCTTTCCGGTGGACATCGAGGTCCCCGCCGACGCGGAAATCGTCATCGAAGGCTACCTGAACCCGAACGAGTTAGTCGTGGAGGGGCCGTTTGGAGACCATACCGGCTTCTATTCGCTGGCCGATCGATATCCGGCCTTTCACATCACCGCGATCACCCATCGGGAGCGCCCAATCTATCCGACGACGATCGTCGGCAAACCACCCCAGGAGGATTATTATCTGGGCAAGGCCACCGAACGGATCTTCCTACCGCTGCTGAAGATGCAGATGCCCGAGGTGGTGGATATGAACCTGCCGATCTTCGGCGTCTTTCACAACTTCGTCTTCGTCTCGATCGACAAACGGTACCCCTGGCACGCCAAGAAGGTGATGAACGCCATCTGGGGGACCGGCCAGATGATGTTCTCCAAGATCATTGTTGTGGTCGACAAGCACGTTAACGTTCAGGACCCGAACGAGGTTTGGTTCTACGTGGGGGCGAACGTAGACCCCCGGCGAGACATCGTTTTCATGGACGGGCCGGTGGACATCCTCGATCACGCTTCACCGATGCTAGGAATCGGCTCCAAGATGGGCATCGACGCAACGACGAAGTGGCCTTCTGAGGGCTTTCAGCGGGAGTGGCCCCGTGAGATTCGGATGACCGAGGAGATCCGGGAGTTGGTGCGTCGCCGCTGGCGGGAGTACGGTCTACCGGAGGGGCTGCTATGAGCCCCCGCCGGATCGTCTTAGCGATCACCGGTGCCAGCGGTGCCGTCTACGGAGAACGGGCGCTCGAGCTCCTCAGTCAGATGGACGATCTGGAAGTACACCTGACAATCTCCCACGCGGCGACGATCACCCTCTTGCGGGAGAGGGGCCGACAGATCAACCTCGACCGCTTTCGCGTCTGCGATCTGATCGGTCGCGACGCGGAAAACGTCGTCTACCACCACTACCGGAACCTAGCGGCTCCGATCGCCAGCGGCACCTTTCGAACGATCGGAATGATGATCGTCCCTTGCAGCATGAGCACCGCCGGTGCGCTTGCCCATGGGATCGCTCAGAACCTGATCCACCGAGCGGCTGAGGTCTGCCTCAAGGAGCGGCGGAGGCTGGTCCTCGTTCCCCGCGAAACTCCACTGAGCACGATTCATCTGGAAAACCTTTGGCGGCTCTCGCAGGCGGGGGCCATCATTCTTCCTGCAGCGCCGGGGTTTTATCATCAACCGAGGACACTGGAAGATCAGGTAGACTTCATCATGACCAAGCTGTTTGACCAGTTTGAGATCGAGATCGGTCGAATTCGGCGCTGGCAGGGTTAGCGATGGGAGTGGTCCGTCAGGTTCGAATCATCTTGGAGATGATCAAGTTTGAGCACACGATCTTTGCGCTTCCGTTTGCGGTGATGAGCGCCTTCTTTGCGGCCGGGGGTTGGCCGGAGCCGCGCTCGTTATTTTGGATTTTGGTGGCTATGATCGGAGCGCGGAGCGCCGCGATGGCGTTTAACCGGTTGGTGGACGCGGAGTTTGACGCGGAGAACCCCCGGACGGCCCGTCGGGCGATCCCTGCAGGGCTAATTTCGCCGCGAGCGGTTGCGCTGTTTACGGCGATCTCCTCGGGGTTGCTGGTGGTAGCGGCCTGGCAGCTCAACCCGTTAGCGCTCGCGCTTTCGCCTCTGGCGCTGGTGATCGTGCTGGGCTATTCCTTCACCAAGCGCTTCACGACGCTTTCTCATCTTTGGCTCGGGTTTTCGCTTTCGGTGGCCCCGATGGGCGCCTGGATCGCAATTCGCGGTCGGTTTGAGCCGTTTCCGTTTCTGCTGGTGGGGATCGTCCTGTTGTGGGTGGCTGGATTCGACATCATTTACGCCTGTCAAGACGTGGAGTTCGACCGCCGGAAGGGGTTGTACTCGGTTCCGGCTCGGCTGGGGGTCGGGCCGGCGCTGGCGCTTTCGGCAGCGTTTCACGCGGCGATGTACGCTCTTCTCTGGGCACTTCCCCGCTTCGCTCGAGGGTACGGGATCCACTTAGGGGCGCTCTACACGGCGGGCGTCGCTGTGGTGGGGGTGCTGCTGCTTTATGAACACCTGATCGTTCGGCCCTCCGACCTTTCGCGAGTGAACGCGGCCTTCTTCACCATGAACGGGCTGGTCAGCCTGCTTTTGATGTTGGTCTGCGTGGCGGACGTGTTATGGTAAAGCTGCGAGTGGGCACCGTACCCTATCTGAACGCCGTTCCGTTAAGCGCCCCTTTGGAGGAGCGGGAGGATGTAGAGCTGCTCGAAGCAGTGCCGAGCCTGTTGGCGGAGCGACTTTGCCGAGGCGAACTGGACGTCGCCATCCTTCCGGTCGGGGCGTTGGTGGACGGGACGTTTGGGATCGTTCCCGGTGTCTCGATCGCCTGTTGGGGGAAGGTGATGAGCGTCTGTCTCTTTTCTCGACGGCCTCTCGAAGAGGTGCGGACGGTGGCACTCGATCCCAGTTCGCGGACATCGGTGCTGCTAGCCCGCCTGTTGATCGAGGGGCGTTTAGGCCTCCGGCCAGAGTATGTGCGCCCCCCCTTGGGTGCTCCAATGGAGGAGGTCGAGACCGACGCCGCCGTTGTCATTGGGGACCCGGCGCTTCGTTGGAGTCGGCCCGATCCGGTCCGAGTAGACCTCGGCGAGGAGTGGTCTCGGGCAAGTGGCCTACCGTTTGTCTTTGCCGTCTGGGCCGTCCGTTCCGGCGTGGAGTTTCCAGGGCTGGTCAAGCTCTTTCAGGACGCCAAGCGAATCGGTCAGGATCGGCTAGACCAGCTCGCCAAGCGGGAGGCCCGTCGGCGTCGACTTCCGACTGAGCTCTGTCGGCGGTATCTTCGGGAGGCGGTGCGATTCGAGCTGGGCCATTGGGAGCTGGCGGGGCTGAAGTGGTTCTTCACCCTCGCCTGGGAGCAAGGGCTCATCCCTTTTGTTCCCGAGGTGGACCGCCGACTTCTTCGCTTGGAGACCTCGGAGAGAGTGGAGCCGTCATGATCCTGCGCGCTAAGTACGTCATGCCGAGCAGCCACGAGGTATTTGAGAATGGGGCCGTCCGCATTCAGGGGGGACTGATCGCCGAGGTGGGTCGAATGGGCGACGTGGAGATCGGCGGAGGCGAGCGCGTCCTCGATCTGGGCGAGGTAGCGCTGCTCCCTGGGTTTATCAACGCGCATACCCACCTGGAGCTTGGCCATTTGGCCGGACAGATTCCCCCTCCCAAGTCCTTTGCCGACTGGTTGGAGACGATCGTCCACCGCCGGGAGACCGATCCGATCCGAATCGCTCACCTGGTCGAAGCAGGAGTCCGCCAGGCGTTGGCGAGCGGCACAACAACGATCGCGGACGTAACCTACACCGGCGCGACGCTGGAGCCGCTATGTCGGCTTCCGATCCGAAAGCGGGTCCACCTGGAGGCGATCGGCTTTGACCCAAGGCGGGCCGACTCGGTCTTGGCAGAGCTGGATCAAAAGATCACCAGCGCCCCTGAAGACCCACTGCTGACGGTCGGCCTCTCGCCGCATGCTCCGTATTCCACTTCAGAGCGACTTTATCAACTGTGCATCGAGTACGCCCGTGAACGTCGGTTGCCGATGTGCTCCCACGTCGCCGAAACGCCCGAGGAGGAGGAGTTTGTCGCCCGCGGAACCGGCCCGCTGCTTCGACTGCTGGACCGGCTGGGAGTCCTCCACGACCACTGGCGCCCTCGCGGCGAGACGCCCGTCCAGTATCTCGATCGGTTAGGATTCTGGCGACAGTCGCCCCTGCTGATCCACGGTAACTACATCCGAGATGAGGACATCCCGATCCTCCGGGACCAGAATGTCACGGTCGTCTACTGCCCCCGCAGCCACGACTACTTTGGGCATCCGGACCATCCCTTTGAGAAGCTCTTTGCGCGCGGAATTAACGTGGCTCTGGGGACCGACAGCTTGGCCAGCACCCCGGACCTGAGCCTCCTCAACGAGATGCGATTTCTCACCCGGCGGTACCCGCACGTTTCACCGGAGCGAATTTTGACGTTGGCCATGCTTAACGGGGCCAAGTCCATTCGGGTTCGGGCGAAGGTAGGCGGGCTCCGCGCCGGATGGAACGCCGACCTGGTCGCCGTGGCGCTCCCTCCAGGGTCGGGACGTATCGCCGAGCGCATCCTCGCTGAGGAGTCCCAGGTCGTCTTAACGATGGTCGAGGGGAGGGTCGCCTATCAGGCTGAGCGGGGCTTCCTTCGGGCCGGCGAGGGGTTGTAAATGGGACAAAAACACCCCCCTCAGAAGGCGATCGCCTTCCTCACCTTGGAGAAACTCCCCTCCTCAGCCTCAGGCGGCCGGAGTCCCTGCAGATCAGAAGCCGACCTCGGCTAAGCTCTGGTCATGCGTGCCCAGAGGAAGGCCAAAAGGCCCGCGCCGGTGAGCGCCAGCGCCGCAGCGCCCTCGTACTTCGCGAAGTCGCCGTCGCCTCCCAGCTGAACCACCGCAAGGACTGCACCGATCACGCCGACGATCAACAGAACCCAAAGTGCAATGGCCAGGACGATCCGTTCCATGGTCTCTCCTCCCAGAAACCCTCCCTCAGAGAGGGATCAAAAGCGCTCTGAACTCCGTACAGATTTTGATTTACGAAATCATCGCATGCAAGAAAAAATTCAGACCTTCAGAGAACGCCAGTCCAGAAGCTCTGAGGGACGTTCCCTTTCGAGACGCCGTCCCGGGGCGAGGCGGTCGCCAGGGCGGAGCGTCTCCCTTGTCGGGAGAGGGTCTGTCCTCTACAATGCCTTTACGGCAGGGGACGGGCGGAGCGACGATGCGGGGTACTAGTTCTCAGCGACATTCACGCCAACCGAGAGGCCCTTGAGGCGGTCCTGGATCACGCTACAGGGCATCGCGCGGACGCGATCTGGTTCCTGGGGGACGCGGTGGGATACGGTGGGGACCCCGAAGCGGTGGTCGCCTGGCTGCGGGAGGCCTCGCCGGCAGCGGCGGTTCGGGGAAACCACGACAAGGTCGTTGCCGGAATTGAGGAGCCGGAGGGGTTCTCCCCCCATGCGCGACTGGCCGCCCTTCGAACGCGCGAGCTGCTCTCCCCGGAGGCGCTGCAATACCTGGCCACGCTCCCCCAAGGGCCCGTCGTCACCGGCAAAGAGGCGGCGATCTGTCACGGAAGCTGGCAGGACGAGGACGCCTATGTGCTGTTCCCTCAGGATGCGGCGGCAGTGTTCGCGCAGATGGAGACACGAGTTCTCTTCTTTGGCCACACACATCGGGCTTGTCTTTATGTCGCCTGGAACGGGGCCGTCGAAGAGCTGATCCCCCGTGATGAACGACCGATAGCCCTCTCCCCGCATGCGCGCTATCTCATCAACCCGGGTTCGGTGGGGCAACCCCGAGACGGGGATCCTCGCGCAGCCTATCTCCTCTTCGACACCGAGCAGTGGACGGTGCAGTACTTTCGAGCCCCCTACGACATCGAGCGCGCTCAACGACGGATTCTGAAGGCGGGCCTTCCGGCGATCAACGCTTACCGATTGGCCGAAGGACGATAGGATTGAAGCAGCATCTCTTCCAGCCCTGGGCGCTTTTGAGTGGTGCGGTTCTGCTGTCGCTCGTTGGGCTCTGGAGCGGGTGGGGAGCGCTGGCGAACGGGTTGGGGGGAGTCGGTTTTCTCCTTGGGGTCACCGCTGGGGCGCTCTCGCCTCGATGGGAGTTCCGGGGCGCGGTCTGGGGAGGGCTGTTAGCCAGCCTGGTCCTCGTTCCGGTGGACCGGTTTCTGGTCCAGCGGGGGCTTCTGTTCTTCACCCGTGGGGCGTGGGTCCTTGGAGAGTACACCCCGGCCTATGCGCTGGCCCGGGGGATCGGGTTAGCGTGGTGGCTAGCGCTGGTTGGAACGCTCGACGAACGGATTGGGCGCCTCTGGGGAACGGTCGCTGGAGCAGTCCTCGCCGGGGCTCCTGGGATGGCTGACCGAGGCGGCTGGGGGCCGCTTTTGGAGCTGGAACGCCATTCAGATGCCCGATGCGGAGTGGGCAGGGGTTTGGGCGCTGGTTCCGGTACAATGGTTGGGCGGGGGGCTCCTGGGATGGTACTATCTGATGCCGTTCTCGCGTCGAGTACCGATCGGATTTTTCCCGATCGGGGTAGGCCTTCGGGCGGCGGGAGGGTGGATCGGATGGTGGCTGATCGCCTTTGGGACGCTACTTCGCCTTTATGGAAGGGCCGGTCTGGGATGACTCGACAGGACACAAGAGCGTGGCACCACACGACGATTCTTGCGGTGCGACGGGGTTCGGAGGTCTCCCTCGGGGGGGACGGTCAGGTGACCCTGGGGAGCACCGTCCTCAAACATCGAGCGGTCAAGGTGCGCCGTCTTTATCACGATCGGGTATTGGTTGGTTTTGCGGGGGCTGCTGCGGACGCCTTCGCGCTGTTTGAGAAGCTGGAGGGACGGCTGGAGGAGTATCGGGGGAACCTGGTCCGCGCCGCCTACGAGATGGCCAAGGATTGGCGCCAGAATCGAGAGCTTCGCCGCCTGGAGGCGCAGTTGATCGCTTGCGATCGGGAGGCGATGCTGCTCCTCTCCGGCACCGGTGACGTGATCGCTCCGGACGACGACGTCATCGCGATCGGCTCCGGCGGCCCGATGGCGCTGGCGGCGGCGCGGGCGCTGCTTCAGTTCACCGAACTGAGCGCCGAGGAGATCGTCCGCGAGGCGCTCCGAATCACCGCAGAGGTCTGCATCTATACGAACGAGGTGTTCACGATCGAGACGTTGGAGGGGTAATGCCATGGCAGCCGAGGCGGAGAAGGGGAAGCAGCCGATCCCGATCCTTCAAGAGGAGCTGACGCCGCGCCAGATCGTCGAGGCGCTGAACGAGTACATCGTTGGGCAGGAGGAGGCGAAGCGGGCCGTGGCGATCGCCCTGCGGAACCGTATCCGGCGACAGATGCTCCCGCCGGAGATGCAAGAGGAGGTGACTCCCAAAAACATCCTGATGATCGGTCCGACAGGGGTCGGAAAGACAGAGATCGCCCGACGGTTGGCCCGGTTGGTGCGAGCGCCGTTCGTGAAGGTGGAGGGCGTCCAAGTTCACCGAGGTCGGTTACGTGGGCCGCGACGTGGAGTCCATCATTCGGGACCTGACCGAAGCGGCGGTGGCGATGGTGCGCCAAGAGTACCAGGAGCAGCTGCGCGAGACCGCAGAGCAGCGCGTGGAGGAGCGGCTCCTGGACGCGCTCCTGCCGGAGACTGGAGCGACGAGGCCCAGCCATGCGCTCATCGAGCTGCTAGGGCTTGGAGGAGAGAGCAACAAAGAGGACTCCCACGAAGATCGCCGTGAGCGGCTCCGAGAGCGGTTCCGCGAAATGCTTCGCAACGGAGAGCTGGAGGATCGGCCCGTCGAAATCGAAGTCGAAGTGCGGTCCATGCCGTTCATTGAAATCCTCTCGCCGGCGGGACACGAGGAGATGGACATCAATTTGCGGGAGCTGCTAGGGAACATGCTCCCCAAGCAACGACGGCGCCGGCGTGTCACCGTTGCCGAGGCCCGACAGATCCCCCTCGAAGAGGAGATGGAACGGCTGACCGACATGGACCGGATCGTTCCCGAGGCGATCCGGCGGGTGGAACAGAGCGGGATCGTCTTCTTAGACGAGATCGATAAAATCGCCGGCCGCGAGAGCACAGTTGGCCCGGACGTCTCACGGGAGGGGGTGCAACGGGACATCTTGCCCATCGTGGAAGGATGTACGGTGACCACCAAGTACGGTCCGGTCCGAACGGATCACATTCTTTTCATCGCCGCTGGAGCGTTTCACGTCTCCAAGCCTTCCGATCTGATCCCTGAGCTGCAAGGGCGATTTCCCATCCGCGTTGAGCTGAACAATCTGACCGAAGAGGACTTCCGGCGGATTCTCACCGACCCCAAGAACAGCTTGATTCGGCAGTACGCCGCCCTGTTGGCCACCGAAGGGGTAACGCTGGAGTTCACCGAGGACGCCATCACCGAGATGGCCAAGGTGGCCTACGAGCTGAACTCCAGAATGGAAAACATCGGCGCCCGACGGCTCCACACCATCCTGGAGCGCGTCTTAGAGACGATCTCCTTTACCGCCCCAGAACGGCAGGGGGAACGGATCGTGGTAGACCGGGACTACGTCCGAGAACAGCTCCGCGACATCCTGGAAAATGTTGACTTAAGCCGTTATATTCTCTAAAGCGTCTTAGTACCGCAAAACTTTTCTGAAACCAAGCGGCCAGAATCGGGGCCCTCTGACGGAGAGACGAGATGGTAACAGTTCAGGAGCTGTTTGAAGCCTGCGAGCGGATCGAGCTGGGCAACGCGAAGATTTACGCGTTCTTTATGATTCGTCTGGGCGCCGAAGACGACCGGATTGCCGACTTCTGGCAGGGAATGAGCATCGAGGAATGGGAGCACTACATCGTGCTGATCTTCGGCCGCGATCTGTGCGCCCGCGCGAATATGCTGCACCGCCCTGTTCCGGAGGTCAAACGGGAGACGCTCGACCGGGTGCTGCGCCTGCTGGAGGAGAACGAACGGTGGGTTCAGACCGGGAAGTACACGCTAGAGGACGCCTTTGAGATGGCCGTCCGCTTTGAGGCCAGCGAAGGGGATATCTTCTTCCTGCGGTTGGTGCGTCTCATTCGGGAGGCGATCGAGCGGCTGGGCGAGCCCCATCTTGAAAATCGGATCCGCCAGATAGAAAATAAACTGTACCGTCACCATGATGAGCTGGTGCGGGCGATCATGCGCTTTGCGCGGAACCCGGAGCTAGTCCGGGCGGCGCGTGAGAAGTTGGAAGTGCCGGCAAAGTAGAGCGATCAGGGCGGATTTGAGTCGAGAAGGGGCCTATGCAAGTTGGCAGAGCGCTTTCGGGGCGATATCGAGCTGGAGGGCGTCCGGAAGGCGTACGGGAACGTTGTAGCGGTTGACGACGTTTCGTTGCATATCGAAGCGGGGACCTTCTTTTCCCTCCTGGGGCCCAGCGGCTGCGGAAAGACAACCACGCTGCGTCTTCTAGGAGGGTTTTTGTATCCGGACGCGGGCGAGATTCGAATTGACGGGCGCTCGGTGGTGCACCTGCCGCCGCACCGTCGGGACGTCAACACCGTCTTCCAACAGTACGCCCTTTTTCCTCACATGACGGTGGCGGAGAACGTCGCCTTTGGCCTGGAGATGCGAGGCGTTCCCAAGCCGGAGATCCGCAAGCGGGTGGCCGAAGCCCTGGAGATGGTCGGCCTGGAAGGGCTGGAAGAGCGCAAGCCGGCGGAGCTCTCCGGCGGTCAGCAACAACGGGTGGCCTTGGCCCGGGCGCTGGTCAGCCGCCCCTCCATTCTTCTCCTGGACGAGCCGCTCGCCTCGTTGGACCTGAAGCTGCGCAAACGAATGCAGGAGGAACTGAAAGCCCTCCAGGCGGAGGTGGGCATCACCTTTCTCTATGTGACGCACGATCAGGAGGAGGCGATGTCCCTTTCGGATCGCATTGCGGTGATGAAGGACGGGAAGATCCAACAGGTCGGCACGCCAGAGGAGATCTATGAACGGCCTCGCAACCGATTTGTGGCCGACTTCATCGGGACGAGCAACTTCGTCCAAGGACGGTTAGTCCACCGAAACGGTCGGCAGGGGGTTGTCGAGCTGGTGGGGAACTACGACACGCCGCGGCCGCTGCGCTCCTGGGTCGAGCTGGAAGGCGTTTCGCCCAACGGGAACCTCCTGACGTTCAGCCTGCGCCCAGAGCGAATCGTTCTCCTGCCCCCGGATACCGCCCCGCCGAAGGGGATGAACCGAGCCCACGGACGGATCCGCTCCCGAACCTTCTTGGGGACCGACTTCCAGTACACCGTGCGTCTGGAGAACGGTCTGGAGTGGGTTGTCCTTCAGCCAAACGTAGGGACCTTTCCCCGCTTTGAGCGCGACGCCGCCGTTCTGGTCGCCTGGTCGCCTCAGGACATGCGGTTGCTAGAAGAATGAGCCCTCGTCTCCGTCGAGCTGCGCGGAATCCGTATCTGATCCTCCTGGTGCCGGCGCTGGTTTGGCTAGTGGTATTCTTTTTGATCCCACTGGGGATGGTCTTTCTGTACAGCTTTCAGACGCGCAACCCGGACGGCACGATCGCCTGGACGTTCCAGCTGGGGAACTACCTGCGCCTGCTTCGGCCCCTCCAAGATGAGTTTCCGCCCAACTACGTGGTGATCATCCTCCGTTCGCTCTGGATGGCCGCGTTGACGACGTTCCTTTGCTTGCTCATCGGCTACCCGTTTGCCTACGGGCTGGCCCGTTCCTCCCTGCGTTGGCGGAACACGCTAGTGTTGCTGGTGGTCATTCCCTTTTGGACCAACTTTCTGATTCGGACCTACGCCTGGCGGTTTCTGTTGTGGCGGAGAGGGCTGTTCGACACTCTGGCCCAGGGGTTGGGGCTGGGCGAGTTCGTCCTTCACGGCACCCCGACAGCGGTCGTTATCGGCCTGGTTTACGGTTATCTGCCCTTCATGATCCTGCCGCTTTACATCACACTGGAACGGATGGACCGTTCGCTGATCGAGGCGGCCTACGATCTAGGGGCCAGCCCTTGGCGGGCCTTCTGGCGTGTGACGGTTCCGCTGAGCCGGCCGGGGATTATCGCCGGCAGCGTGCTCGTGTTCATCCCCAGCGCCAGCGCGTTTGTGACCCCCAAGCTGTTGGGCGGGGCGAAGTCCATGATGCTGGGCGAGTTGGTGGAGATGCAGTTTAAGGCGGTCCGGGACTGGCCATTTGGCTCCGCCGCTGGGTTTGTTCTGATGGCTCTCGTGTTGTTGCTGGTGGCGCTTTACTTCCGAGCCGTCGGCGCCGAGGAGTTCTAAACCCCGGCTAAAAATAAAGGGTAAAGGCCACCCGATGGGTGGTCCCCAGGTCCTCCATCGGCACAAAGCCGTAGTCCACGGCGTAGGAGCCGGTCGTGTAGCCGATCCCGGCGGAGAGCTTCGAAACCAGATCGAAGGGGCCGTCGCTGCGGTAGCCGGCTCGGAGGGCAAAGCCGTTGCGGAAACGGTACTCCACTCCCAGCCGGAGGGCCGGTTTTTCCTCTCGGAGAAAGCGCAGGTCCAGCGCGAGGATGGCCCGGTGAGCCACCTCCTGGGGAATCGAGCCATCGGCCTCCGGGGCGATCGGAACGTCCTCCTCCCGGATCCGTTCGATCCGACGCTGATAGGCCACACCGATCTGAAAGAGGCGCGGAACGGGCGCTCGGCTTCCGTACAGCTCACCGGGGCCGCCGACGTTGCGCAGCGCCGCTCCCACCTGGAGCCCAGGAACCGGAGACTGCCAAAGCGCTCCCAGATGGATCACGTTGACCGAAGAGGACTCGTTTGGGAGCACGGCGTCCGGCTCGGAGAAGGTCAACGACTCCCGGACGATCTCCAACGCCGCTCCCGCCCGCACGTTGCGGAAGGGTCGGGTGCCAAACCCTACCTGAAAGTGACGCGTCCCGTAGGCAAAGGTCCCCTCCTCCCGATAACCCCCGTCACCGGCGGCGACGGTGTGGGGGATCTCCCCGCTCTGGAGGAGCTTTCCGCCGACGCCGAGACTCCCCCAGGTCGCCAGCGGTTGGACGAATCCAAGCCACTGGTATCGGACGCTGTCCAACCAATCGGTGTAGGAGAGCTCGGCCTGAGGGCGCTCGATCGTTCCCAGCCCGCTAGGGTTCCAGTAGAGCGCCGAGGGGTCGTCCGCGACAGCAACAAACGCACCGCCCATCGCCTCGGCACGGGCCCCGACCCCCAGGTTCAGCGCGGGCAGCGCCAACCGACCGGATCCGCGAGCTTCCCAGCTCAAAAGGCCCATGAGGCCATATGCCGCAAGCAACAGGAGTCCAAGCCGTCTGAGTCGCATCGTTCTGCCCTCAGCGAACCACAAACAGTTGTCCCGTCCGCCGATCGGTCGGAGCGACGATCAGGAACAGGTAGAGCCCCGACGCCACCGGGTCCCCGTTTTCGTTTCTCCCGTCCCAGGTGGCCGAGCCCGAACCGTTTGGAAGGATTCGCTTCACCCGTCGCCCGTCGAGGGTGAAGATTTCGATCCGGGCTTCGCGGGTGAGGTTCCGAAAGATCACCACGCCGTCCTGCTGGATTCGGAAGGGGTTCGGATAAACGACCACCTGATCCAGCAGGCGGGGAAGGAGTAACCGCGCCAGCCGGTAGACCCCCGGCGTCTCGATCGGCGCCGAGAGCGTTCGATCCAGTTCGTTCCGAGTGTGGGTTCCAGGAACCAGCTCCCAGCGGGCCGGTTGAAGTCGGTCGTTTAACCGGAAGAGGCGCAGGTCTTGGAGCACCTCCCCCTCGATCTGGATCGGATATCCCAACGTCAGCGTCAGCGGAACCCGGAATCGCTCCTGGTTCGAATCCACCCATCGAACGGTGTCCAGGAGTAGTTCTTCCGTCTCCGGATCGATGTGGGCCTCTGCGAGGTTTTGGTTGGCCTCCTGAACGGATCGCAAGAGGGGCTCTTCCACCGGAAGGATATCAATCCGCATCCCCGGAACGACCGCAGCCGCCGGAACAAAGACCGAGCTTTGCCGGTCGAAGCCCGCTCCGACCCGCACCGGTCCCATCGCCTCCAGAACGTTCACGACGGACCGCACCGGTCCAGCGACCGAGCCAGCGTCTAACGCGGAGCGATTCCCGCTTCCGTCCACGGCAACCACGGCGACGTAACGATCCAACCCGTCCCCTTCGGAAGGAACCAGCGTCTCGGGGAGGCTTCCCTCCTCCCATTCGACGGCAACGGCGGCCAACGCTCGATTGAGATCCGCTTCAGACTGCGGCACCCGAACGAGGACGTAAAGGCGGTACTCCCGAACGGTCGGGTCCTCATTGGGCGTCCATCGAACCCGAAGCCGCCCGCCCCGGTCAGCAGGGGCGTCGTCGGCGCGGACCCCTTGAACCGGATCGGGGGGCACATTGTCCACCGAGCGGACCGGCCCAAAAACGGAGGTCTCGGCCAGAGCGGAGTAGTTCCCGTTGGCGTCGGCAGCGACCACGGCCACGTAGTACGGAACCTCATCCCGCGCAACCGAAACCAGCGCTTGAGTCTGAGTGCGGTCGGAGACGACCTCAGCAGGGGCCTGCTCCCGCAACTGGGCCTCTTCCGGAGGCGCTGGGAAGACGAAGATTCGGTACCCCGGCAAAGTCCGGCTCTGTGTTCTGCGTGGTCCAAGAAACCCGGAGCGCCCGTCCGTTGTCGCCCGGCACGTCCTCGGCCTTGACGCCAGCGACCGGAGCGGGTGGGATGTCGTCTACGGCGCGGACCGGACCAAAAACGGAACCGCCGCTCGGGTCTAGCGGGCTTTCGTTCCGGGCCTGGTCCACCGCTGTGATCGCAAAGTAGTAGTCCACGTTGTTCGAGGGGACCTCCAGCTCTAGCGTCGCGGCCTCTGGGCGGACCAGCTCCGAGTGGACGGGGGCCAGTCCCTGCACGCTCCGGATCGGGAACCGCTCCCGATAGACGTGATAGCGCAGGAAGTCGCGTACCTCCTGGATCGGTTGCCAGGAGAGCCGAAGTCGGTTCCCTTCGTCATTGGGCACGTCCTCCACCTTCAGCCCAAGGACCGGAGGCGGAGGAATCGCATCCAGTGTGACCCGTCGTTGAGCCGTCGCGATCGTCTCGTTCCCGTAAGCGTCCCGGACTCGAACCGTCAAGGGGACTTCGGTCAGCTGATCCCCTTCCTGCACAACGTAGACACCGGTGTAGACGCCGTCGTCGGCGGTTTCGTCTTCCCCCGTTCCATCGTCAAAGAGGGGCAGTTGGAGCCGCTCGGTTCCCAGGTCGAAGGTCGCCGTCCCGTCCGGCTCGCTGACCACCCGAACGACCAACCGCTCGCCGAGTCGAAGCGGGCGATCGCCGTTATGGGTGACCGATTGAATCGCTGGCCCTTGGGTATCTACGGCGACAGGGAGCGAAGAGACGGCTTCGGCGACGTTTCCGGCCGAGTCGGTCAACCGAACGTGGACCAGCTCAGTGATCGTCGGGTCGGACGGGGTGATCTGGGTGGCGCCTACGTAGACGCCGTCGCCTGCGACCTCATCGTCCTGGGCCCCGGTGTCGTAAAGGGGCACCTCGCTCCGGAGCCCAGGCACACTGAAGAAGGCCTGTGCTCCCGGCTCCCCACGGACGGTGACGATCAGCCGTGCGCCGGGAGTCAACACCTCGACTCCGTTATGCTGGACCGACTCGATCAAGGGGGGCGTCGTGTCCAATCGGACGGGGCGAGGAAGCTCCCGCTGAGCTCGATTTCCTACCGCGTCTTCAAGCAAGACGGTAACCCGCGCGGCCTCGGCCCGATCCCCCGGTTGAACGCGATAGACTCCAACGTACAGCCCGTCATCAGGGTTTCCGTCCTCGTGGGCTCCGTCGTCCAAGAGGACGCCGGAGACCAAGAAGTTCCCCTCTTGGAGCTCGAACCGCCCGATCAACCCCGGCTCAGAACGGACAACAATTCGGAGCTCCTCCCCTGCCCGAAGAGCCCGGACCGCCGAATGCTCCGCCGAAAGGATCGTTGGCGGCAGTGTGTCCAGCACAACTGGCGGCCCCACCGGCAGTAGCCCTCGCCAACCGCTGGGGGCCTCCAGAGAGAGCAACACCGGCTCTCCCTGAGTCCAGTCCCCTTCCCGAACGGTGTAGGTCCCCTGCCAGAGGCCGTCTTGAAAGCTCATCGGAACTGTTCGGCGAGCGGCGCTCAGCTCCGCCCGAACGGTCCAGTCCGCGGGGACTGCAACCCGTACGGTGAACGACTCGCCCTGGCCAAGCGGTCGCTCGGCGGTGTGGTGCGCGTCCGGCACGCGTACCGCTCCAATTCGATACTCCGACCCTGCTGGAGCGGAGACCCGAACCAACAAGGAGCCGGCCAACGGCCAAACAACCCCACTTTGGAGGCCGTCCGTAGTCAGGACCGGCTCAAAGGGAATCGGCCGGCGGAAGGCGTCCTGCAACTCAACGGTCGGCGGTTCTCCCCGAATCCGTTCGATCGAGAGGAGACCGATTCCCGACGCCGGGCCGGAGGGGTCCAACCGGAAAAGATCGGAATCCCCCTCGCGAGAGATGGCCCCGTAAGTCCATTCGGCGCTGCTCAGGGAAACGGCCCTTGTCGGATCGTCGTTCGGCTCGCGCTCCCAGATCGTCCCGTCCACGACGGGACGCCAAGAAAGCGTGTAGGGAACTTCGGGGGCAGGAACCACCTCCGCCCAGAGGGCTTCCGTTTGGAAGCGAGCGCGGAAACGAGCGGTAGGCTGTTCCGGGCTCAACGTCGCCTCGGCCAATGGAAGACGCGTGCCGTCCGGAGCCTCGATCCAAAGGGCGACCGTTCCGGCGCCACTGCTCAGCGGTTGCTGGACGGCCAGCTCCCACGAGGTCTCCCGGTCCGGAACGAGAAGGCGGAACCAGTCGCGGTCTCCCGGACGGTTGGCAACGCCGAGGAGCTCCCTCTCCCCCCCGTTCAGGACTGTAGGTCGCGAGGGATCATCGTTGGGCTCCAGTTCGCGGGGCACGCCGTCTTGAGCAGGACGCCAGAGCAGCGTATAGGGAGCTTCCTGGGCCGGGATGACCTCCACCCAGAGAGCCGCCGTCTGAAACCCAGACCGCACCCGGAAGGTGGACAGTTGAGGGCCCAGCGTCGCGGTCGTGAACAGTTGCCGCTCGCCGTTGGGAAGCTCCGTCCAGACGGTAACGGCGCTGCTGCCGGAGGCCAGCGGCTGAAGAAGGACCAGCTCCCAAGCCGCCGAAGGATCACGCGCCGGAAGCCGAAACCAGTCCCGATCGTCGGGACGATTGCCGCTTCCGGAGAGTTCCACCGTTCCTTCGCCAAAGGGAGTCGCTTCGATCGAACGATCGTTCGGCTCAACCTCAAGGGAGAAGCGCGGATGGTTCGGAGAAAGGCGGACGGTGAGCTGATACGGCCCCTGGTCCCCCGTGACTTGGAGGAGATAGGTTCCAGCGCTCAGTCCCACAGAGACGGCGTTCAAGCTCCGCTCCAGGCCGATAACCGTTGTTCGCGTTATCGGCTCGCCCGTCGCACTCCCGAGGACCGGCACGACCTCCGCATGCGCTGTCCCTGGGGCCTGTCGCTCCAGGATGACCGTAAGGATCCCTTCGGAGAGCAGCTCCAGCCGGAACCGGTCCAGATCGGCGCTATCGCGGAGGCTCCCCCGGACGGGCACCGTTGGTGCGATCGACTGGGCGGTGACCGGGTCTTCGTTTGGCTCCTGTTCTGGGACCCAAAGGGGTTCTACCTGAAAGCGCTGAACCAACCGTCGGGACGGGTCGGCGGCGGGCTCCACCTGAAAGACGTGCTCGCCGGGCTGAAGCCCGCTCAGGAGCACCTCCGGCGATCGAGTGGACCGAGCGTTCCCCCCGTCCAGACGGTATCGGAACACCTCTACGGGCTCCCCCTCCCAAGTGCGCGACCAACGGAAAAACGCCGCGCTCCCTCGCACCACCCCCACCGGAGCGACCAGAAAAGAGAACGGAGCGTCCGCAAGGGCGGGAAGGTCGGCAAACGACTGAACCGGACCGAAATGGCTCGCCGGCCCGAGGGCCGACTCGTTGCCCGTCTGGTCGCGCGCCGTGACGGCGACGTACAGGTCCGTCCCGTCCGCGGGGGCCGGAACGTCTAGGAGCGTCAGGGATCGCGCCGGCGAGACCGCCACAGGAGGAACCTCCGCCGGAACCGGCCCCTCCGAAAACGGTTGGACGGAAAGGTAAACGCGATACTCGGCGAAGTCGGCCGCCGGAGACGGGCTCCACCGGACCGTGATCGTCCCCCCGTCGTCGTTTGGGCGATCGAAGGCGAGGACCCCCTCGATCGGCGAGGGGGGGAGGTTGTCCAGCGCTTGAACCGGGCCGGCGACGGACCCACCGGCGCCCAACTGGATCGGACTGCGGTTGCCTGCCCGATCCACCGCAACCACAGCCACAAAGACGGGCCGGTCTGATGGAGCCTCCAGCAACGCCTCGGTCTCTTGTCGGTTGAGCAGGGAGCGAGGAAGCGGCGTCATCCCCCTCGACGGAGACGATCGCCAGCTCACTGAGGTACAACCTCGTAGCGGACAAAGTCGGGGGCGGTTGTCGGCTCCCAGCGGAGCCGCAGGAAGCCCCCCTCGTCGCCGGGCAGGTCCTCAGCCTGAACGCCTTGGATCGGAGCCGGCGAAACGGCATCTACGGCGATCGGAACTGAGGCGGAGCGACGGGCCTCGGTTCCGGTCGGCTTCCGGAGGACCACTTCAACCCGTCCGCCATAAAGCTGGTCCCCCTCGGCGACCTCGTAGAACCCGGCGTAGACACCGTCCCCTGGCGTCTCGTCTAGAGTGCCGTCGTCGCTCATGGGAAGGTTGTCGCGATAGACGCTCCCGTCGGGGGCGATCAGCCGAAAGAACGCGGTGGCCTCCAGGCTCCCCCGCACAGTGACCAGGAGCCGCTCTCCGGCGCGGAGCGGACGGGTCGCGTCGTGGACGACCTCCTCGATTCGAGCCGGGGCGGCGTCTACCCGCACCGGAAGGGCCGCCTCTACAGCGGTCCGGTTCCCGGCCAGGTCGCGGAGCTCGGCCTGCACGCGCCCGCTTCGGAGAAAATCGCCCGGTCGAACCGTGTAGCTCCCCGCGTAGTGTCCATCTCCGGCCTCTCCGTCTGCGTGTCGGCCGTCATCAAAGAGAGGAAGCGGCCCTCGGAAGATCTCTCCTTCTTCTGTCAGCAGGAAGAAGCTTCCAGTGGCTCCGCGCTCGCCGGTCAGACGCACTAAAAGCCGGGTTCCTTCAGTCAGCAGCGCCGTGCCGTCGTGGCCGACCGACTCAACGACGGGTGGCGTGACGTCGAGCGTCACCGGCTCCGGAAGCGTCAGGCGCGTCTCGTTTTCCGCCGTGTCCCTCAACAGGACTTGGACCCTGCCGTTCTCTAAGAAGGAGCTTTCGTCTACCGGATACCGCCCGACATACAGGCCGGCCTCCTCCTCTGGGAGCGGAAGGGCCGCTCGAAAGGCGACCCCTTCGGCGGTGAGGAGGTCGAACGTCCCGCTCAACCCCGGCTCGGCGCGGACCTGGACGGTCAGCGTTGCCCCAAGACCCAGCGGAGCTTGCTGGGCGTTGTGAGCCGCCTCCTGAATCTGCGGAGGCACAGTGTCAATCCGGTAGCCGGTCGGGGAGAGAAGCCGATAGCTCAGCTCTCCATCCCGAAGGCGCAGGAGGACTCGTCGCCTCTCGCCATCCAAGCCCTCAGCGACCTGAAGGCTGCCCTCGTACTGACCCGATCGGGTCTCCGAAAGCGGCGCCGGACCGCTAAGCGGAGTCCCGTCCTCGCCGGCCCAGAGGGCCTCAACCTGCCGACCGGGGGACCAGGTAACCCGAACGGTTACCGACTCCCCCGCCCTTAACGTCGATCGGCCTTGAGCCTCCAGGCCGGGAACTAACGTTGCAGCAACCCGATAGCTCCCCTCCCCGCCCTCTCCCTGGAGAAGGAGTCGCACCGAGGCGCCGGAGAGAAGCGCTTGCAAGTCGATCGGCTCGGCGGACCGCGCCTCGGCCAACGGCGTCCCGTCCAGGGCGATGATCCCCGCGGACAGCTCCGCGTTTCCCACGATCGGCTCCACGCGAACCAAAAGGTAGCCCTGTCTCCCCACCGTCAGCCGGTACCGATCCAGATCGCGAGGCTTGTCCAAGGCCCCCACCGCCGGCCGATCCAGCAACAGATCGGTCTCCTGACCGCTCCGATCGTTCGGCTCCACCTCTCGGGTTCCAGAAGGGGTCCCCCGAGAGACGCGGAGGCCATAAAAGGTCGACGAAGAGGCCAAAGCGCTCGCCTCCAATCGATAGGTTCCAGCCCGCAGGCGAAGCTCTCGGCGTCGTCCTAGGGCGCCTCCCTCCCCGACCCACTCGGCAACCAAAAGATCGGGCTCCTGAATCAGTCGCCATAGAATCTCCGTTCGCCCGGAGCCGGAAACGGCCTCTAAGAGCAGGTCGCTCGTCTCGTCAAGACTCCACCGGTAGGTGTCCTGCCCCTCGGCCTGCCCGAAGCGAACCTCCGGCGACTCTCCCAGGAGAAACCGCCCGCTGGTCGTCTCGTTGGGCTCCCTCTCAAAGGAAAGCCCAGGGAGTCGAAACCCAACCAACGTCAATCGCCCTTCTCCGCTGAGGAGAAGCTCAGAATCGTCGTCGCTAGCCCAAAGCGTCGCCGCCTGACCCGCCTCCACCGGTGCGGTGCCGATCATCGAGCCGTCCCGGAGCAGTTGAGCCGTGAAGCTTCCTTCGAGCGCTTCCAGCAAAAACACGACGCCTCCAGCTCCGCTGCCGCGCCAGAGGAACCGCCCCGTCTTGAAGACCGTCCAGGGAAGACCGGATTCTAAAGGAACCGGGCTTGAGATGTCCTGGGGAGGAACGAGCGCCTCCGGCGCAACGGCAATCTGTGCCGAAGCCCGAACCGTTCCGCCGGAGTCGAGCAGCTCAACGCGATGGTCGCCGGGCTGGAGCCCCTCCAAGAGCGCCCAACCACCTTCCAGCGCTCGCGCGGGACCGCCGTCCAACCGCAGTCGGACCACACCGCCGTGCTGGAACAGATCCCAGGCGATCGGCACCCGACCGGTTCGGACCGTTCCCGTCGGCAGATAGAGTCCGTTCACCGCTGGAGACTCCGCAAGCTCTGGCCTTGGAGCGATCGGACCGGCGACCGACTCCGACCCAAGCGCCGACTCGTTGCCGGCGCGGTCCACCGCCGTCACGGCGAGAAAGTACTCCTGCGCCGGGTCCAGGCCGGAGAGGTCGGCAACCGTCCAGAAGGAATAGGGAAGCTCTACTACCGGCGAGCGTCCTGCCGTCGTCGCAATCGGCTCAACGTCAAGATAAAGGCGATAAGTAGAAAAGTCCGGAACGACAACCGGCTGCCAACGGGCAAGGAGCGTTCCTCCCAAATCCCAAGGCCGATCGAGAAGCTGAACCCCCCGAACCGGCTGGGGCGGTCGGTTGTCCGCCGCCACCACCGGACCAGCCGTGGACTGAGTCCCAAGTCCGGAAGGGTTGCCGGCGCGATCCACCGCCACCACTGCAAGGAACCACTCCCGCTCCGCCTCGGGCACCGGAACGCTTGTCTGCGTTCGGGAGGTGGTAACGACCGGCTGCAAACCGGCAACGGAACCGATCGGTTCCGGAGAGAGATAAACCCAGTACTCCGCAAGATCGACCGCCGGTGAGGGGTCCCAACGGGCCTCCAGACTGAGCCCTTCATCCCCTGGCGTGTCGGAGGCGACCAGACCGGAGACCGGTGCAGGCGGCACGCCGTCCAGCGTTACCGGCGGCGCCAGCGTCAGGACGCTCTCCGATCCATCCGGAGCGACCACCCGGACGGCCAAGGAGAGATCAAAGAACTGATCCTGAGCGGAAACAGTGTAAGTCCCCAGGTAGCTTCCGTCTCCGGCTGTGGGGTCCCCGTGGGTGCCGTCGTCGTAAAGGGGAACCGTCCGCCCGTCTGGCCCTAAAAGGAGTTCGGCCCGCATCCCCGGCGGAGCGGTCGCGCGGACGGTCAGCCGTTCGCCCCGCCGAAGCGGACGCGTCGCGTCGTGAGAGGCTTCTAGGACGCCGGGGACCTCAAGCGCGGCAGAGAGCCGATACCCCTCCCTGGGGGAGACCTCCCCCTCAGGAACCAGCTCGACGTAATAGACTCCAGGGGTCGCTACCGCCCGGAGGGTGTCGGTGGGCCGCTCAGGCGCCGTCGTCAGTTCGCCGAGGAGTTGAAGCATCTCCGAGAGGAGCCGAAGCCGAGTCCGCCCGACCGCCCCATCTCGTTCCAGCGTGAGAGACAAAACCCCGCTCTGCGGAACCGTCACCTGAAACCGGTCCAGGTCGTCGGCGGACCAGTGGGTCCCCAAGATGGGAACGCCAGGCTGCAGGGCCTGAAGGGTGGTCGGGCGCAGGGCTAGGTCGGGACTGTTCGGCTCCACCTCAGGAACCGCCGGAACAGGCACGTCCAGAACCCGGAACCGAAGCACGTAAGGGACTCCAGAGGCCTCTTCGGAGCGAATGCGAATCAACACCTCGCCGGGGGCAAGGCCAGCCTCGGTCCAATCGAACTGGGCATTCTCCGGAGCAGCGTTCAGGCGCCCGACCTGGCGGCTCACAAGCGGCTGCCTCCCGGCGAACAGCTCCGCTGTCGTGGTGCCGGAATCGCCCAGCCGGCTCAGCTCAACTCCGAGCCATCGGGGCTGGGGCGCCTCCAAGATCAGGCGGAAGTAGTCCGTATCGCCTGGGGCGTCGCTGGTGCCGAACAGCGTGACGATCGGCTGGCCCTCCGGTAGGCGCACCTCGCGGGCTTGAGCCGGGGGTACCGTTTGGCTCCAGATCGGCGTAGGCCTGCGGGGAGAAGGTGAGTGGCTGAACGGTCAAGGCATAACGTGCCGAGAGAAAAATGTTGTCAAAGTTGGGAGCAATCTCAACAGCATAGACCGCGGGACCCACCCCAACGTCCACAACCGCGCTTAACTGTCGAGGGCCCGAGGCTCCACCGATCTCTTCCTCCACAAGGATCACCGTTCCCCGTTGAACTGTGATCTGGATCGGGGTTGTCTCCGGACTGACAGCCTCCCTAAACCGCACCATGACGGCTAAGCGGTCTGCACCAGGGGGAAGCGTAAGGCGGTATCGGTCGGGACCGCCTCCCACGTCGGATATTCCGGTAATCGTTGTTAAGAGGGCTAGAACATTTGCGGTCTCTTCGGTGTTGTTGAGCTCCTCCTCGAAGGCCTCCGCTTCTAGGACAATGAACCGCGCCGTTGCGGGGGTTGGGTCGACCTCTCCGCGGGCGTCGAAGGCGGCCACCTCGACGGTATGCTCGCCCGGCGTCAGCCCAAAGAGGGCCTGGTATAGCGCCGTCGTGAACTGTTCCTGGCCGTCCACGCGGAGCCGATAGCCGATGATCGGCGCGTCCGGGCCCTCAGGGATACCCTCCCACCAGAGGAGCACGTCCCGCTGAAGGATTTCACCGGTAGGGGGGTCTAGAAGACGGGTCTCCGGCGCGGCCTGAGCGACCAGCGTTCCAAGGAACAGGGCCAACCAGCAGCCGATGGCACAGCGGAGCGATCCCATCACGATCGCCCTGAGACCTCCTTTGCGGGCGCAAACTCCAGCGCCGCCCGGATGAAGTGCACAAACAACGGGTGCGGGTCCAGCGGCTTGGAACGAAACTCCGGGTGAAACTGCGAGCCGACCATCCACGGGTGGTCTCGAAGCTCGGCGATCTCCACCAGATCGCCGCTCGGCGAAAGGCCGCTCCAGATCATCCCGTGGGCTTCCAGCCGATCCCGGTAGAGGTTGTTCACCTCGTACCGGTGCCGGTGCCGCTCGAGGATAATCGTCTGCTTGTAGGCGGCAAAGGCCTTAGTGGAGCGGTCTTGGAGGACACAGGGATAGATCCCCAGCCGTTGGGTGGCCCCCATATTCCGCTGACGGCGCTGGTGCTCCATCAGGTCGATGACGGGATGCGGAGTGTTGGGGTCAAACTCGGTGCTGTTGGCCCCCTCTAGACCGGCAACGTGCCGGGCAAATTCGATCACCATGCACTGCATTCCCAGGCACAGCCCGAGAAACGGAATTCCCCGCTCACGGGCAAATCGGATGGCCCGGATCATCCCTTCGATGCCCCGATATCCGTATCCGCCCGGGACCAGGATTCCGTTCACGTCGGCGAGGGTGGCCTCCAGATCGGCCTCCTCGACCGCCTCCGATTCAACCCATTTGATCTGGACCTGGGCGTCGTTGGCGATTCCAGCGTGCTTGAGGGCCTCTTTGACGCTGACGTAGGCGTCTCCGTGGGCGGTGTACTTTCCGACGATGGCCACCTTAACGAAGTTCGAGGGGTTTTTGAGCCGATGGACCATCTCCTCCCACTCCTGACCGCGGCGTTCGCGCTCGGGGAGTCGGAGTCGGCGCACCACCAGGTCGCCCAGCCCCTGCTTTTCCAGGAGCAGGGGCACCTCCTCGATATAGTCCACGTCCAGCGAGCTGAGGACCGCTTCCAGCGGCACGCCGCAGGCGTCGGCAATCTTTTTCCGCACCGTCTCGGGCAGCTCGACCGGCGAACGGCAGACGAGCACGTCCGGCTGAACGCCCAGGGAGAGCAATGCTCGAACGCTGTGCTGGGTCGGCTTCGTCTTGATCTCCCCCCACGGGGAGACCTGAACGATCAACGTGACGTGAACAAAAAGGGTGTTCTCCGGACCCAACTCCGTTCGGATTTGGCGGATCGCCTCGACGAAGGGGGGCGTCTCAAAGTCGCCGATCGTCCCGCCGATCTCGACAATCAGCACTTCAGCGCGGCTTTCCTCGGCCAATCCGTAGATGCGGCCCTTGATCTCGTCGGTAATGTGGGGGATCAATTGGACCGTCTCGCCCAGGTAGGCTCCCTCCCGCTCCTTTTCGATTACGGCCCGATAGACGGCGCCGCTGGTCAGGTTGGAGCTTCCTGTCAGGTCGGTTCCTAAAAAGCGCTCGTAGTTGCCCAGGTCCAAATCGGTCTCGGCGCCGTCGTTCGTGACGAATACCTCACCGTGCTGAAAAGGGTTCATCAACCCGGCGTCCACGTTGATATACGGATCGATCTTGAGCGCGTGGACTCGATACCCTCGGTTAATCAACACCCGTCCTAACGAAGCGGTGGTGATCCCCTTTCCGATCGAGGACACGACGCCGCCGGTTACGAAGATCATCTTTGCCGCCATCTTCCCTCGCTCCCCTGGACGTGGTCTAATCAGAGGTTAAGGCTCCTGCTGAGTGGGCTTGAAGAAGCGGACTGCGGGACTACACAAAGAAATACGCCGATACCTGTGGACCGCGTTGCGCTGGCCATCCCCGATGGTTCGTCTCTTTCGATCCTGGCGCCAAGCTTTAGGATAGTCGCGGATAGGAATCGCTCGCAAGCGAATTCTCACGGCGGGCCGACCGGGGAACCGGTTGGCCCAGGCTCAGTCGTCCGACGGTTTGTCTTTTTTTGATTGCTCGTCCAGAAGCGCGGTGACGAGCGTTCGCAACAGTTCCATCTGTTGTTCCAGGGCACGGATGAGAGCACGCGTATCCTCGCTCTGGCGCTCAAAGGCGTGTTCCAGGCGGTCCATCCGATCGGTGAGATCTGCAATCTCATCGAACAGCTCTGAAAAAAAGGCGCGCTCCCGAGAGAGGTCCGAGTAGCGAGCGGATGGCCTCGCCAGTTGGTATGTTTCTCTGCTAGCGAATTCGCTGGCGACGGTGGTCGCCTCTTGGAGGTACCGCCGCCGCGCCGCTTCTCTGGAGGCGAGCCGTTCCCGTTCCCGCCGGATTTCGCTTTCTGGGACGAGATACTTGTAGCGACCGCTGCCGTCCTCCATGGGCCTTTTGACCGCCCGGATGGAACCGCGCCGAATCTGCATCCGCAGGGCGGCGTCCGACTTGCCGATGATTCGAGCGGCCTCCTGAAGATCAAAGAGCCGCTCGCCCTCAAAGGTTTCCTTCTCCTTGTCGTTCTGGCCGTTCCGCTCGCGCGGAGGACGGCTTTCAGCCGCCATCGGGGTGCTCTCCTTCCCGTCGGGCGTGCCCCTGGAGCCCTGAGATCCCTCACCTACTAAATTAGGCGCCAAGATCGGACCCGTCAACGCCATTTTCCTCCTGAACGGGTTGACTACTAGTTAGGGAATGTGTTAACATAACAGTGCACCGCCGGAGAACCGTTACGTTCCTCTAAAAGAGGAGAGATCCCATGGGAGATTATCAAGCAAATCGACAAAGTTACAGCCCCCTTCCCGAAGAGGCTCGTCGCCCAGAGTTCTGGGAATCCGTTCGGAAACTCGTCTATAACGCGTGTCGGGAGGCCGGCCAGCCCCACCTGTTTGAGGACGCTATGCAGGAGGCCTGCCTGGAGATCTGTCGGCGAAAGGATCGGTACGATCCGACTCGGGGTTCGTTCCTCCAGTTTGTGGCTGTGTCGGTGCGATACTGCGTGATTCACTACTGCCGGAGGAACTCCGGGCCGTTCACCATCCCCGAACGGGTCTGGCGCGAACGGGGACGAGGGGAGACGGACTTGGACGCAGCGCTGCACCCCCTTTCGCTGGACGAGCCGGCTCTGGAGCTGGGCGGCGCGACGCTGGCCCATTGCACCGGCGATGGGGGAGCCCTTGGGGGCATCCGAGTGGCCTTCGCGCCGACCGACCGGTCGCGCGGCTCCTTGGAGGACGAACGGCGCATCGTGGGTCTCCTCTCGGTTCTGAACCGGCTCCCGGCACGAGAACAAGAGATCTGGAGACTCAAAGAGGCAGGATGGAAGGTAGCCGAGATCGCCCAAAAGCTCCAGCTCAGCCGCCAGCGTGTGCACCAAATCCTGAGCGAGGTCCGGGAACGACTAAAGGAGCACGCCCTTGAACTGACGGAGCCGGCATCACGCCCCTCGACGCCTTAACGCACGAAGAGAGGATTCGCTCGAGCGGTCCTGTGAAGTTCCCCTCAAGCTAGGGGCCGCTTCTGCCGATAGCCGATACGACAGTCAAGTAACGTTTGATTGCGAAAGACTTAGGGGATAGCGCCTTATGGACGGGGTTACAACGTCCATAAGGTTTTTTTCTCAAGTCCCCCTGCCGTGCTCTCTTCTTACCGACAAAGACCGACCCGAGAGTCGAACTTTTCTGCACACTCGCAGTTAGGATAATGTGAGGGAAACAACCGTAACCTCAAGGGCCGAGGTTCAGTAGTTTCGATTGAAGGCGAGTGAGCACACTTCTTTGTCACAATGGCGAAAAGGCCCTATCATTGGAAGGGTGATTCGCTGGCCGAGCTTCGGAGAGTAGCATCGCTGATGGGCGCATTGTACCGGAGGCATCCGCGCATCTTACTGGTTGAGGATAACCTCGCCGACGTCCGATTGACGGTCGAGGCGCTCCGTGAGGCGGGCGAGGAGGTTACCGTCGAAGTGGCGCGAGACGGTCAGGAGGCGATGGCGCGGCTGCTCCGGGCCGACCTACCTCTTCCCGACCTGGTGTTGTTAGACCTGAACCTGCCCCGCAAGAGTGGGCACGAGGTTCTTCGAGAGATCCGCGAGTCCGAGCGGCTAGGCCGGATTCCGGTGGTGATCCTCAGCACTTCGGCTGCGCCGGAGGACGTCGAGCGGGCCTATGCCGCCCATGCCAACAGCTACATCGTCAAGCCGGTTGATCTTCACGAATTCTTTCGTATCATCAAAGTGATGTGTGACTACTGGTTTGTCGTTTCGGCCCTGCCGGAGTGAGGACTTTTTATGAGCGCTTTCTTTGCTCGCGTCCTGCTGGTAGAGGACGAGCCCGCCGACGTGCGGCTGATTCAGGAACTGCTGCGGGAGGCGCCCCAAGTCGCCGTGGAGGTGGTCGCGGTGGACCGTCTCTCTGCGGCTCAAGCCGCCCTAGGAGGGGGCGAGCCGTTCGACGCCATCCTCCTCGACCTGAATCTTCCGGACAGTCGGGGGGTGGAGACCGTTCAGCGGGTCGTGACGTTGGCCCCTGGCGTCCCGATCGTCGTGCTCAGTGGATTGGAGGATGAGGCCGCCATCGCCCAGGCGGTCGAGGAGGGGGCCCAGGACTACTTGATCAAAGGGCACCTGACGCCTCCACTGATCGCCCACGCGATCCGCTTCGCCATCGAGCGACAGCGGATTTTGAACGAGAAGTACGTTCGGCTCTCGGAGCTTGCCCGTTCGGTCAGCCTTCAGCGGCTGGCCTCCCTGGAGAGCAAAATCGAGCGCCTCGTCGAGCTGGTCGCGGAAGGCCGCTCCCGCTCAGAGGGTTAACCCCCGGCGGCGCGGAGCGCCTCGCGGAGGCTGAACGCCCCCTCATAGAGCGCCCGTCCGACGATCGCCCCGACCACGCCAAGCGGCTCTAGCTCCGCGAGGCGATGGATATCCTCCAAGCACGAGATACCGCCGGAGGCGATCACCGGAGCCTGGAGAGCCTGGGCAAAGGCGGCGATCCCCTCCCAGTTGGGTCCGATCATCATCCCGTCGCGCGCGATGTCCGTGTAGACGATCCACGCGGCGCCGAGCCGGGCCATCCGCTGGCCAAACGCGATCGCGTCCCAGTCGGTGAGCTCTTTCCACCCGCGGACGGCGACGCGTCCTTCGCGCGCGTCGATGCCGACGGCGATCCGACCGGGGGTACCGCTCGGCCGCCCGCTGGACCAACTCCGGGTCCTCTACCGCCGCCGTGCCCAACACCACTCGAGCCACCCCCAGGGCGAGAGCCCTCCTCGATCTGTTCCAGGCTCCGGAGACCGCCTCCAAGCTGCACCGGTACCGAGACCGCTTGAAGAATCGCCGCGATCGCCGCTCGGTTCTGGGGGCTTCCGGAAAAAGCCCCGTCCAGGTCCACGACGTGGAGCCAAGGGGCGCCCTCCAGGGCCCAGTGGCGGGCGGCTTGAGCCGGATCCTCAGAAAAGACGGTCTGTCGGTTCGGATCGCCTTGGCGCAGCCGAACGCATCTTCCCTTGCTCAGATCAATTGCCGGGAGGATAATCACGGTAGCCCTCGTTTGGTTGGAGACGATCCCTGTGGAGCCGCTGATCGGCCTGACCTGTCAACTCGACCTGGCACCGGGAACGCGCTGTCCGGAGGACTTCGACGGAACCCATCGCCTGCCGGAGGCCTACGTTCGGGCAGTACGCCGCGCCCGGCGGACTGCCCATTTTGCTCCCGGCCACGACGGACGAAAGCCAGATTCGCCGCTACAGCGCACTGGTCCAAGGACTAATTTTAAGCCGGCGGGGGAGACGTTGATCCACACCACTTCGGCGAGGAGCCGATTCCACAGTTGGGGCCCATTGACCCGGTGCGGGACACTTTCGAGTGGCGTCTTTGCTCCCTGGCCCTGGCGGCGGACCTGCCGATCCTGGCAATCTGTAAGGGGGCGCAACTGCTCAACGTCGTGGCCGGCGGAACGATGGTTCAGGACATCAACGCTGCCGTGGCCGAGCCGATTCAACACCAACAGCGGGCCCCCGGTTGGTAACCCGGTGCATCGGATCAGCATCGAACCGGAGAGTTTACTTGCCGAAATCGTCGGCGGCGTCGAACTCCGGGTGAACTCTTTTCACCACCAGGCCAACGCTCAGCCGGCGCCGGGGTTCTGGATCACCGCCCACGCCGCCGACGGAGTGCCCGAAGCGATCGAGAGCCTCCAACACCGGTTCGTGCTCGGCGTTCAGTGGCATCCGGAGCTGATGATCGAGACCTCGGAGCCGATGCAGCGGCTTTTTGATGCCTTCGTGAAGGCCTGCCGCTAGGCCTTATAGAATTCCACCGTGCGGGCCGGCCATGTCGGCCACCTTCTCGACGATCCGCCGCCGAGCGGCCTCATCCAGCGGCTGAAAGGCGCGAGCCAAACGGATCTTCTCCCGGAGCTGGTCCACATTGTCCGGGCCGGTGATCAACACCGACACGGGAAGCGACCAAACGAAAAAGATCGCCTCCTCCATGCTCAGCCGATCGGGAACCACCTTCGGGTTAGGACCGTGCTCGCCGTGCTGAGTCCCTCCGAAGAAGCCTCCGTTAGCCAGAGATTTCATCGCTAAAGGGGCGATCCTCCGGCGCACCAGTTCCGGCAGGACGTTTTGAACGAAGCTCTCATAGGAGGGATCGGCGGCGTTCACCGGCATCTGACAGGTGTCGAACACGTCGCCGGCACGCTCCAGCATCCGCAGGTGGGCCGAAGGCCTGGTGTGGCCGGTAAAGCCGATGTAGCGCACCTTTCCCGACGCTTTGGCCTTAAGAAGCACCTCCAGGACGCCGTTTTTGAGCCGATTGTCTACGTCTTGAGGGCCGGTCAAGGCGTGGATCTGCCAGAGATCCAAATAGTCGGTGCGCAGCCGCTTGAGCGAGCCGTCCAGATGGGCCTGAGCGGTCGCCGCATCGCGGGCGGTTGTTTTGGTCATCAGAAAGACATGCTCCCGATAGCGAGGGGTCAACAGCCGACCGTATCGCGATTCGCTTCCTCCTCCCTGGTAACTCTCGGCGGAGTCGAAAAATCGGATTCCGCCTTCCAGGGCAACCTCTAGAAGCTCCTGCGCCTCCCGATCGGAGCTCAGTCGGCCAAAGTGCCACCCTCCAAGCCCCAGCATAGTGACCTGCTCGCCGGTCTTCCCTAGAGGGCGCGTGGGGAGCAGCTCCCCCAGCGCGTCCCGTCGAGTCGGCGAGGCGGCGCGTGCGTAAGAGCTCGCTCTCGCCGAAGCCGCCGCAGAGAGCGCTAACAGTAGCGTCCGCAAGAAGTCGCGGCGGTTCATCGTCCCTCTCCCCTGCTTCCTCCGATACCGACAAATGTCACTCGGCTTCCTGGCTCTAAGCGGATTATTCCCGCTCGAAACTGGTCAAGGAGGCAACTAAACGATCCAGCGAGAACGGAGCGATCCGTCCTTCGAACTGAGGCCGGATTCGACGCGGCAGACCTTGGTTTTCCGCCGCGCTCCGCGTACCTTTAACAGTTAGGCGCTTTCGAGTTCGTCTGGCGGCGTGTGTCGCCTTCCCAGAAGCAAGGCCTCTTTTCAGGAGCGCCATCGAGGCGACGCCGAAGGCCTGGGAGGACCTGTACCGGATTTTGGAGGTCGAGCCGACGGCCACGGCTCGGGAGATTCGGGCCGCTTATCGGCGTCTGGCCAAGCGGTACCACCCCGACAAGAACCCCGACAACGCTGCTTGGGCGCGGGAGCGCTTCGAGCAGGTGCGCCGAGCGTACGAGGTGCTCTCCGACCCGAAACGGCGACTCCTCTACGACCGCCAGACCGCCACTCGACGGCCGCGACCGAGGCCAGACACCGCCGAAGGGATGGCCGAAACGCTCTTAGAGCTGCTCTTAGAGGAGCGGCCTGCAGAGGCCCTCAGCGTTCTCGATCGGCTGCTCCAGCGCGAAGGCGTCTCGCTGGCGACGCTCGACCTCCCTCGCTATCTGGACTACGGGGACGCACGGGACTGCGAGTTCCTTCTTGCCGAGGCGCTGGAGGCGGCCGAACGCACCGAGGAGGCGATCCTCCTTTACGAACGGGCGCTGGAACGGGAGCGACGTCGGCCCTACTTCCGCGCCTTCACAGAAGAGATTCACGACCGGCTCAAGCGACTGTACTTCCGGAGGTTGGAGGAGGCCATCCGCGCCCATCGGGACGAGGGCCCGTTGGCAAGGCCCTGGAGGCGATCTTCAACCTGGGAACGACGCGCGGGGAACGAGCCCGATATTGGAAGCGGCTGGCGGAGCTCTATTGCCAGGTTGGCCGAACCGCCGAGGCTCGAGAGGCGCTTCTGCGCGCCCTGACGTTGGCTCCGCGACTGAGGGGGGTCCGCCGCCTGCGCGAGCGGCTTCACCTGCCACCGGAGATCGCCTTCCGCCCGGCCTCCCAGTAGGAACGCTCATCCCATCGTCGGGAGCAGGCCGGGGATCTCCTCCCCGCCGTTCACGATCTGAATCGGCCGCCCGATGGTTGAGTAGTTCACCTTTGTCGGATCAATCCCAAAGAGCCGACAGAGCGAGAAGTAGAAATCGGCGACACCGACGGGACGATCCACTACCCGTTCGCCGCTCTCGTCCGTCGCGCCGATGATCCGTCCGCCGGGGAGGCCGCCTCCGGCCAAGGCGACCGTCCAGCCGTTAGGCCAGTGGTCGCGACCTTCGTTTTGGTTAATCCGAGGCGTCCGGCCAAACTCGCCCATCCAGACGACCAGGGTCTCATGGAGTAGGTCTCGGCTTTCCAGATCCTGGATGAGAGTAGCCATCGCCGGGTCCACGACGTTCAACAGACTCTCCACCTGGGTGAAGTTGTCCTGGTGGGTGTCCCAGCCGTCTAGGGAGACCTCAACGCACCGGACGCCCGCTTCAACAAGACGGCGGGCCATCAAGCATCCCTGTCCAAATCGATTCATGCCGTACGCCCTGACGAAGAGCGATCGGCTCTTCGGAGAGGTCGAAGGCCTTCGTCAGCGGTGAGTGGATCATTCGGTCGGCCTTCTCATAGATCGCCTCCCGATCCAAGACCTCCGGCGTGGTGCGCTCAGCAAAGTGCTGATTCAGAAAGGAGAGCAGCTCCCGCCGGGCGCGAAAACGGCCCGGATACATCCCCGGCGGATAGCCCAGGTCGGCCACCCCCGTCCATCGGATTGGCCACATAGAACGGATCGTGCTCCGCCCCCAAAAACCCGGCGGTGAACGCGGGCGAGTTGATCGTCACCGCGTTGGGAAGGTCAAAGTCGGGGTCGCCAATCTCGGCGGAGAGGATCGCCGGGAAGGTCGGATGGGTCACCGAGTTGGTCGGCGGATAGCCGGTGTGCATCAAGTACCGAGCCCGACTGTGATTCCCCTCCCCCGTGCTCATCGAGCGGATCAGAGTGAGATGGTGCGCCTGCTCAGCCAAGCGGGGGAGATAGTGGGAGAGCTGGATCTCCGGCGCGCTGGTTCGAATCGCTCGGACCGGTCCGCCGTTGGGATGAGTGGGCTTCGGATCGAAGGTATCCAATTGGGACGGCCCACCGTTCATAAACAGGATGATGCAGTGCTTCGCGCGGGGAAGTCCCCGGCCGAGCGGCGGCCTGCGCCGGCTGGAGCATGTCCCGCCAGAAGACCGCGCTCATCAGCCCGTAGAGGCCGGTCTTCAAGAAGGTTCGCCGGCTTAAGTGCTTCTCGAGCAGGTGCTCTTCGTCCGACTCGTTTTCCGGCTTGGAGTACTCATCCCACATGGCGGACCTCCGAGGTTGGGGGAGCTCAGTGGTTGCTAGCAAACTCAGCGGAGTTTAGCAAAGCCCAGTACAGGTCCTCATAGGCCTTGTTCTTGTCCCGATAGCCGCTGCTGCGGAGATAGTTCCGGAAGTAGCTCCGCTCCTTAGCGGTCGGCAGCCGGGAGAGGGTCGCCAGAAAGATTGCCTCAACGCGTTGGTTCTCCGCGGCGTTCCTCTCCAGGATACGAGCCAGCCGGGTGCCCTCCCGGCTAAGGCTCCCCTGATTGGTCAGGGGGCCGTTGAGCATCAGCAGCGCCTGAGAGATCGTCGCCGACTGGAGCTCCTCTTCGTTCATCTCGTCGTTGCCAAAGACAAACCGGAAGCGCTGGAGGTACTGCCGACGCAGGGTCTCAAAGTCCTGCTGACGGCGCTTGGCTCGGCTTTCGATCTGGGTCGCGTCCAGCAGCGCATTGAACAATTGCTCGGCGGTCAGAGGCCGAATCCGCGCGTGGGAGAGGTAGAGCCGATCGTTCTTGTTCTGTTCGGTCGTCTGGGCCGAGCGCTGGTAGGCTCGGGTGTAGAGAATCGCGCGGGTCAGATAGCGCAGGTCGTACTGATGCGCGACGAAGTCCTGCGCCAGCCATTCTAGCAGCTCCGGATGAGTCGGCGGATTGTTGACGCCGAACCAGTCCACCGGCTCGACAAACCCCCGTCCGGTGAAGTAGGCCCACATCCGGTTGACGAGCGCCTTGGCAAAATAGGGATTATCCGGACGGGTCAGCCATTCGGCGTACGCCTCACGGGCGGTCTGCCCCGGTCTGGGAGTGTAAGGCGTTCCGTCCAGAAAGGCCGGCGCAACGGTGATCCCCTTGTCGGGAACCGAGACGGGACGCACCGGCCGATCGCGAAGCCAGGAGCCGATGTACTCCCGTCGCGTCCGGCCATTCTCGTCGGTCACCTCCTGTTCGATTCGTTCCTGTCGAACCGACTCAAAGAAGGCTACCACACTGTAAAATTGGGTCTGCTTCCAAGGTTCCGATTTGTGGTCGTGGCACTGGGCGCACTGGAGGGGAAGCCCCAGGAAGGTCCGAGAGGTCCAAGCGGTCAGCTCGACCGGGTTCACGTCGTACCGGAGGAAGTAGTTGGCGGCCCCGTCCTCCTGGGAGGGACCCTGAGCGGTCAGGAGTCGCCGGACCATCTCGTCGTAGGGCATGTTCTGGGCCAGCGCCTGCCGGAGCCAAGCCCGAAGTCGGGCCGTCTCCCGGGTCTCCTGAAGGGTACCGGTGAGCCATTGGAGCCAGACGCCGGACCAGTGGTCCAAGTACTCTTCAGAGCCGACCAGCTCGTCAATGAGCTTTTCGCGCTTGCCGCCCCCGCCTTGGAGGACGAACTCGGCAGCCACCTCTGCGGGGGGAATCGTGCCGGTCAGGTCGAGCCAGACGCGCCGGAGGAACTCCCCGTCAGAGGCCTGCGGAGAGGCCTCCAGCCCCACAGCGCGCAGCCGAGCGTCTATATAGGCGTCAATCCGATCGGCGGCACGACGTACCGTCTCGCGCGAGACGTCCCCCAGAGAGTCGGGCCCTTGAGGACGAGCCGGAAAGGCTCCGCCCGGCATCAGGGAGACCTCCTCAGGCCGGGCCAACGGCTGAGGGGTCGGCGCCGTTGGAGGCGCCATCGAGGGGGTCGTGTCGGCGGACTCCGACACTTGAGGCGGAGCGGTCGTCGTCCCCATCATGGGGCTCGCCTCCGGCGGAACGGCGGCCGATTGCAACGTCTCCTCGGGAACCCTGCCGGTGGCCAGTCGGCGCTGAAGCGCCTCCATGCCGCGGACGGCGGCAAGCCGCACCGTTGAGGACTCATCAAGGGCGGCCAGCTCACGGAGGAGGGGTAGGTCCTCAGCAGTTCCAATACGACCGAGGGCTAGGGCCGCTTCGCCGCGAACGCTCCACTCGGGATCACGGAGGGTTGCCAGAACCGCCGTGCGGGCCAACGGGCTGTCTTTGGCTCGACCCAGCGCGGAGACCACCTCCCAGCGTAGGCTGACATCCCCGGCGCGCAGGAGAGCGACCAGTCCGCGAACGCCGTCCTCGCCGGCGGTCGCCAGAAGTTTCGCGTAATCGCTTCGGAGCGGGGGACGAGCGGCGGCCGTCTTCTCGACCAACTCTCGGATGCTTCGGGGAAGCGATTCCATCGAGACTTGAGGCAACGGCGGAAGCCGCTCCGAAAGCGGGCGCTCCGTGGCGCCCAGCACCCCGATCATCAGCCCGATCAGGAGAAAAACCGACGCCCGACCCACACGGCTTCCACTTGGTATCATAACGACCTGAATTCCTCCTGCACGTCCCTCAACCGTGGGCTCCAGGATCAAAACGGACCGAGCCCTAAAGAGGTTCACCAGTGAAGTTTTCTCGCCCAGAGTATAGAGCAGCGGAGCCGTCCAGGCAAATTTTAAAAGCGATGGGAAGGGCCTCTCAGTCCCCTCAGGGAGCAGCTTTAGGCCGCGATCCCTTCATCCGAGTCCGGAACTGTGGTATTGTCCGATCGGGACGAACGCACCGGAGGAGTTGCGCTGGTGAAGTCCACACCACCCCCATCCGGAAAAGGGATCACCGCCAAGGCGGTTCTGCTCGGGGTGCTCCTCATCCCGATCAATGCCTACTGGATCATGACCACTGAGATCGTTTGGTACTCCGGGCATCCGACGGTCGTCTCGCTCTTTTTCAACATTGTGTTTGTCCTGTTGGTCCTGTCGCTGTTGAATCTAGGGCTGCGGCAGGTGGCTCCGCAGCTGGCGCTCCGTGATGACGAGCTGATCGTCGTCTATACGATGCTGGGGATCGCCTCGGCGATCGCCAGCCACGATATGATGGAGATTCTCGTTCCGGAGATCGGCCATGCCTTCTGGTTCGCCTCGCCGGAGAACGACTGGGCGAACCTGATTCTGCCCTACCTTCCGCGATGGCTGACCGTCTCAGACCTGGACGTGCTCCAGGGCTACTACCTGGGCGAGTCTTCGGCATACTCCTGGAGGGTGCTTCGGGCCTGGTCGGTGCCGATGGTCGCCTGGTCGGGGTTTATCGCTGTTCTTGTGTTTGTGATGCTCTGCTTCAACACGATCATTCGCCGTCAATGGACCGAAAAGGAAAAGCTCGCCTACCCGATCATTCAGCTTCCCGTCTCGTTGGCCAGCGATACGAAGGCCTTCTTCTCTCGAAAGGAGGTGTGGATCGGCTTGGCGTTGGGGCTCCTCCTTGAGGGCTACAACGGCCTGAACAAAATCTTTCCGGCGCTCCCGATGATCCCTTACAACCGACGGAACATCGGGCGGCTGCTTTTTACTGAAAAGCCCTGGAACGCGATGAGCGGAATGACCGTCGCCTTTTACCCCTATATCATCGGGTTGGGTTTTTTCATTCCCTTGGACCTCAGCTTCTCCTGCTGGTTTTTCTACCTCACCTGGCAACTGCAACGGGTGTTGGCTTCCGCGCTGGGACTGCGGAACCTCCCCGGATTTCCGTACATTAACGAGCAGTCCGCGGGGGGCTATCTTGCCTTGGGACTGCTAGCGTTGTGGGTCTCACGCCGTCATCTTTCCGACGTAGCCCGCCACCTGGTGCGCGGGAACGTCTTCCCTGACGAGGACCGGGAGCCGCTCCGCTATCGTACAGCGGTCGTGGGGTTGGTCCTGGGAACGGTCGCGCTGTGGGTCTTTTGCCTTTACATGGGCATTTCGTTGTGGGTGGCGGTGCTCTTCTTTGCGCTTTATGCGCTGCTGGTGATCGCCGTTACCCGGATGCGGGCGGAGCTGGGAACGCCGGTGCACGACCTTCATTACTCCGGTCCGGAGCAGATGCTGTTAATGACGTTTGGCAGCCGTGCGCTGGGACCGCAGAACCTGACGGGGCTTTCTCTCTTCTGGTTTCTGACCCGCGCCTTTCGAGGCCATCCGATGCCCCACCAGTTGGAAGGCTTCAAAATGGCCGAACGAGTGCGGCTGAACAACCGTCACCTGGGGATTGCGATGATCCTGGCCGTTGTGTTCGGGAGCTTTGCGGCGTTTTGGGCGTTTTTAGACCTGGCTTACCGTTACGGCGCGGCCTCCAAAATCGTCGGTCCGGCGCTCTGGTTTGGTCGGGAGACCTACACCCGACTGGAAAGTTGGCTTCTAGTCGTTCGGGAGCCGGACCCGGCGCGGATCGTCTTCCATCTGATCGGCGGGACGATCACTCTGCTTCTGGCCGCGATGCGCTCCCGTTTCGTCTGGTGGCCGCTCCATCCGGCTGGGTACGCCGTGTCCAGCAGTTGGGGAATGGGGGTTTTCTGGTCCTGCCTGTTCGTGAGTTGGCTGGTCAAGTGGACCACCCTTCGGTTCTTTGGCCTTCGGGCCCACACGCGAGTAGGGTGGTTCTTCATGGGGGTGATCCTGGGGGAGGGGTCTGCGCGAAGCATCTACGGCCTTGCCAGCGTCTTTACCGGGCTGGACTTGGGCACCGGCCACTGGTAGCCAAAGAAAAAACAGCAGAAAAGAAAAAAGGGCGGGAGCCTGCAGGCTCCCGCCTCTTTGGAGAGTGGTTCAGGGACTTTCAACCGCTTCCTATTGGCCCTGCCCTTGGAGCTGCTGGACGTAAGCGTAGATCTCCGCGTACTGCTGCTGAGCATAGCGCAGCGCGCGGTCGACGTACTCATCCCCCGGCGTGATGGGGCGGCCCGTGTTCGGGTCCACGTACTTGGTCATCAGCCGGTTGTAGGCCTCCAAGGCCTGATCCCACTGCTCTAGGGCAACGTATCCGTCGCCGATCTTCGTCAGGGCGATGTCCGCCGAGGAGCTGGTTGGGTAGTCCCGAATCAACTGCTCGAAGTCCTGAATCGCCTGCTGAATACCAGCGGTATCCTCGTTCCGGAGCGCCTCGTTAAAGCGCGTCTCGATCTGGGTGTAGACCAGCGAGGCCAAAAGCTCGGCGGTGTCGTGGATGTACTGCCGAGCCGTCGCCCGGGCCTGCTCCCCAGCGTTCTCCAGCTCTAGAACGCGCTGGTAGTAGCTGAGCGCCTCCTTCAGCTTGGCGATCTGGGCGTCGCCCTCCAGCCCGATCGACTCGTTATAGAGCTGGTCGCCAACGCTGATGAAGGCCTCAGCGGCGTATTGACTGTCGGGATACTTCTCGGCCAACTCGCGATAGGTCGCAAAGACCTGATCCACCTGGCCCAGGTATCCGTAACAGGCCGCGATCGAGTAGAGCGCGTCCGGCGCGCTGGAGTGGTTCGGATACCGGACGATCACCTGCCGGTAGGCGTCCAGCGCCTGTTGGTACATCTGCGCGGCGAAGTACGCCTCACCGACCTGATACTGCCAGAGCCCCGCATCCGGATCGTTCGGGAACCGATCCACCAGGCTCTGGAGCGCCTGAGCCGACTGCTGGAACAGGTCCGGGTCGTTCTCGTTGTGCCGGGCCAGGTCGGTAGAGCGAGACCCCGGTGTAGTAGAGGGCGTTCTTGATGTCGTCCGGGTTCGCCTCGATCAGGCCGCTGTCAGCAAGTTGAACGAACCGCCGGAGCGCGTCCACGGCGACCGGCAGGTCGTTTGGCCCGTGAATCGAATAGGCAATCGCTCCGGCTTGAAAGATCGCCGGACCGACGAACAACCGGACGCTCTCAGGCGCTTGAGCGATCGGCTCGGCCAGCTCGACGACTCGGAGGAACTCCTGAATCGCCACGCGAGAGGCCTGCCGGTACTCGGTGTTCGGGGCGTTCTCCGCCGGATCGAACAGCGTTCGTGCCTGTTGTGCCAGCAGATTGGCGTATTGGTACTGAGCTTGCACCTTCTGGACCAGATCGCCCGTCTGCATCGCGCGATCGCGCGCCTGGGCCGCTCGTTGGATCGCCGCATCCAGCGACCCCATCCGGACGTACAGGTCGCTTGCCCGAACCCCCGCGTCAGCCACCATCAGCTGAACCGTCTGGTCCTGAAGGTCTTGGTACTCCTGTTGCAATCGCTCGAAGACCTCGATCGCCTTTTGGGCCATCGCCTGGTCCTGCGTCGAGTCGTACAGGTCGGAGTAGAGGAGTCCGGCCTGGTACAGTCCGTTTGCGGCCAGGACGACGTTCTCAGAGATGTCCGCCGCAGCGACGAAGGCCTCGGCCGCCTTCTCCAGGTCGCCCAGCTGGTCTCGATAGAGCTGGGCAGCGGAGAAGTAAGACCGCGTCTGCAGGTCGTTGGTGGATCCCTTTTCGGCGAGGGCCAGGTACTGGGCGATCGCCTGGTCGTACTGGCCGAGCTGCTCATAGAGCTGGGCCAACTCCGCGCGGGCGGCCTCCACCAGGCCCTTCCGCTGCGGGTCGGTCACCTGGTCCTCCAGGGCGATCGCGGCGTTCAGGGCGTCAATCGCCTCCATGACGTTGCCCGACTTGGCCAGTGCGGCGCCCCGGGTGTAGTTGACGCTCACCAGCATGTTCGTATCGAGCTGGTAATCCAACGCCTTGGTCGCGTACTCGGCCGCTTGGCGGTAGAAGGCCGCTGCGGCGTTCTCGTCGCTCTCCTCGATCCGCTCGGCGTGCTTGAAGGCGCTGACGGCCGCTTGATAGTAGCCGATCGGGGCCTGCTCATCCTGCGGGAACAGTTCGCCGATCTTGGCATACTCCGGCGCGGCCTCGTCGTACCGTTCCGCCTGGAAGAGGAGGTTCCCGATCTTCAATTGAGCGGTCAGCTTGGCGTCGGGATCGGCGGCGTCGCTTTCGACCACCTGCCGAAGGCTAGCCACCATACTGTCGATATCCTGTGAGCCGATCTTCTCCAGCGCGACCACCTTGAGCAGGTTGCCGCGGGTGACGGCGCTCCGCGCCCGCTCGTCGGTCCGATCGCCAAACCGCTGGGCCAGCTCGTCGGCCAACTGAACCACTTCGGCCCAGGAGGCCTCACCCATCTCAGCCAGCGCCTTGGTCGAAAGGACGATCCCATAGAGCGCGTCGGGGGCGTTGCTGCTGTTGGGAAACTGCTCCAGGAGCTTCTGGAACTCCTGAATCGAACGGCGCAGGTTCTCCGCCGTGCGCGGTTCAATCGAGTAGTAACAGACGCCGATCAGGTACTGCGCAGCGTCCACGTACTCCGAGTTCGGGTACTGCTGGATAATATCCGCGTAGGCCTGAGCGGCCTCCTCCCAGCGCTCTTCGGCGCGGAGCAGGTCGGCCAGTCGGATGGCCCCCAGCGAGCGCCAGGTCTCGTTGAGCCCCTGGTCTTGGGCGATCGCCCGGTAGCGGTTAATCGCCTCGTCAATGTTGCCCTCTTTTTCGTAGGTCTCGGCGGTCAGAATCACCGCGCGCCCGTAGTTCTCGCTGTCGCGCGGGATCAACGCGTAGGTCTCTCGCGCCTGCTGCCACTGCTCCAGCTTCTCGTGGACGTGGGCTTTGGTCATGATCGCGTTCTCCCAGAGCGAACGCCGCTCCGGGAACTCGTAATCCAGGTTGAACACGTCGTCGCTGTACCGGTTGATCGCCTCGGTCAGCGGAGGGATCGCCTGCTCATAAAACGAACGGTCGCCGGTGGTCTCCGCCGCCTGGAAGTACGAAACCCCCTGCTGATAGTAGGAGCGAAGCTTGACCGCATAGAACTTCGGCAGGTCGGGGAAGGCGATCACCCGGGCGTACTCCTCCGCCGCCTTTAGATACTCCTCCTGGTCGAACATGATGTCGCCCAGCTTCATCTGAATCTCGGCGGCCTGGAGGTCGAAGTCCGGGTCGTCGGCGTGCGCCTGAACGAAGGCTCGTCCGCGCTCGATCAACTCGTCGTAACGGCCCAGCTCGGCCAAGCTCCACAGCGCTCCGTAGAGGGCGTACGGCGCCAACGGGTCCTCCGGGAACCGCTGCAGGACCGTCTCGTACCACTGCAAGGCCGAGTTGAAGTCCTGAAGCTGGTAGTACGCTTCGGCGATCTGGAAGGTCGCGTGGGGCTCCAGCTCCGAGCCGGGGTGCTCGTTCAACACCTCCTGGAACGCGGCGATCGCGTTCAGGTAGTTCTCGGTGTCGATCTCGTCCGGTGGGCTGGAGTTCTCGTTGGCCAGCCGCATATAGGCCTCGCCGACGCCGTAGCGCGCCTGCGGGACAAACGGGCTGTCCGGATACAGCTCGACAACCGTCCGGTAGGCCTCCGCAGCGTTCAGGTAGTCGCCCGCCTCCAAGTAGTTGTCGCCGATCTCGTACTGAATCTCGGCCCGAAGCATCATGTCTTCGGTCGTCTCGATGGCGAGCTGGTAGTTCTGAATCGCCGTGTCGTAGTCCTTCTGCCGGGTGTAGATCGTCCCCAGGTCGAAGTAAGCCGCCGTCACCAGCGGGCTGTCCGGGAAGCTGGTCAAAAACCGGTTGTACCGGTCGATCGCCTCCTGGAGCCGGTTCAGCTGGAGCATGCAGTAAGCGGCCTTATAGGCGGCCTCGGCGTGCAGCGGCGAGTTGGGGAAGTTCTCCGGCGTCAACTGATCAAAGGCCCGCGCGGCCTGCTCCCAGTTCTCTTCTAACAGGAAGGTCTGCCCGATCATGTACTGGGCATCGTCCCGGAAGGTCGAGTTGGGAAACTGGTTGACGATCATCGTGTAGGCTTCGCGGGCCTCGTCGTACTCCTTCAACTGGTAGTTGATCTGCGCGATGGAATACCAAGCGTTTTCCAGGTAGAGACTGTTCGGGAAGTTATCAATCACCTCCCGGAACTTGGGCTCGGCCTCCTCGAGCTTCTCCTGCTTGAAGAGGATGTACCCCCAAAGGAAGGTGACCACCTCCCGGTGTTTGGGAAGCGTAGCCCGTTGATAGAGCGGCTCGACGATCTCCAACGCCTTATCGTAGGCGGTCACGTCGCCGGTCTGCTCGGCGATCTGGGTGTAGGCGTAGGCGATCTTGTAGTTGGCCAGCGTCTGGAAGTCGGGATCGATCACTTCCGTTTTGACGAGGGGCTTTTCCGCCTCCAAGAGCGCCTCTTGGTACTTGGCGATCGCGTCCTGATAGCGCTGCTGTTGGAGGAGCGCTTCGGCGTCTTCAAAGAGCGTTTTAACCTTCTGAGAGCTCCCCGTCGGCCACAGCAACGCGGCCAAGAGGGCGGCAACTCCCAGCCCGATGAGGGTCTTCGTGTTCATAGGAACGGATCTCCTTTCGTGATCGGACACGCTCGAGCCGGCGTTGGAACGCCGAGCGAGCCTCTAAACGACTTTCGTTTAGGGCGTGGGGCCCTCCAGACCTCCAGGGAGACGAATCGGAGCCACCTCTCCGACGCGGCGGAGGACCGATTCCAATCCATAAGGCTGTTGTGTTTCAGCGTATCGTGTCCCGCGGCGGCTCCACCCCCTGACCGGGCCGACAACCGCTGAAGCCAACAGCGGTGAGGAAAGCCCGTGAGCCGGAATCTTCCAGGAGATCTCAACGGCCTCCGGGCTAATCGGCAACAGCTCGCCAGCGGGGCTGAGCGGGGGGGCCTCCGAGACCGCCGGAACGACCGGAGGGGTTGTCGGCGGCCGAGAGTCGGGGCGAACCAGCACTACGGGGACGACCCCAGCGTCAGCGGCGCGCTTTTGGGGCTGCGGGGCGCTCTGTCGCGCGGCCCAGCTGGGGGTCGTAGCGGTGGCCGTCATGGGCTCCGGCTCGAGCCACTCCCAAGACGTCCAGGAGCCCTCTTCCGGAGAGTTGGGAACGCGGACCATCCACAACCCCAGGGCCAAAAGCAGCAACGCCGCCGCAGCGGCGATCCACCCGATCGCTCGGCCCGGCCGTGTGCGGTGAACGGCTCGTTCCACCGTACGGGCGGTCATCGTCTCCCAGTAGCCTTCCGGCGGCTCGGTCCAGGCGGCTAACCGGAAGAAGCGGAGCCAGGCTTCCGAAGCCCGCGCCCAGCGGGCACAGGCGGTGCACTCGCTCAAGTGACGCTGAACCCGTCGGAGCTCCTCCGGCGAAGCCATCCCCACCTCACAACGTTCTGCCATCGCACGCACCCGCGAACAGCGTTCGGGAATGCTCATCGAGCTTCCCCTTCCCGATCCGAGGCGAACAGGGGTTCAAGACGTTCCCGCAACTGGCGCCGTGCGGCATAGAGCCGAGAGCGAACCGTTCCCTCGGGGATCTGAAGGATGCGGGCCACCTCCGGCGCCGAGAGCCCCTCCAGGTCGGCTAAGACGACCACCGCACGCAGTCGGGGAGAGAGCGCCTCGATCGCCTCCCGGACCTGCTCCCGCATCTCGTCCCATTCGACCTTGGAGTGAGGCGAGGGTAGCGCGGGACGGTTCGCCCGATGGACCCATCGGCGCAAAAACTGGAGCCGTCGGTTTCGCGCCCGGAGGTGGTTCAGCGCCGCGTTGACTGTGGCGCGGTAGAGCCAGGTGGTCAGCGCCGCGTCGCCCCGGAACTGCTCCAAGCGCTCGAAGGTCCGGCAGAAGACCTCCTGAACCACATCGTCGGCGTCCTCGTGGCTGCCGACCATCTGGCGAGCGACGCGATAGACCCGCTCGCGGTGCTTCACCACCAGCTCCCGAAAGGCCGCCACCTGGGGCGACTCTTGGTCCAAAGTCTCCCCTTTGGCGATCGCGGCCCAGCTCGCCGTGAGTTCCTTTTCTGCGCTCATGGACACCTCGACGTTGAATCCTTGCCGCGCAGCCTCTCGTCTTTTAGACACCGATCGGTGCGCAATCGTTCACTCGTTTTGGGCCAACTTCCGACGGAGCAGCTCAATGCGTCGGTCCAGATCGCCGCTGAACCCTTGGAGGACGTTCAGTGCCCGCCGGGCCAGATCGGTCCGTCCCTCGGCAATTCGGTTGTCCGCCCAGCGGAGCATCTCTTCGATCGCCGGAGGGCCGTACTCTTCCCAGGCTTTTTTGGCCGTCTCGCGGGCTAAGTCGGTCGCGCCAACGTGTAGATAACAGAAGGTCAGGGTGCGCAACAACTCCTGATCGTACGCTCCCATCCAAAGGGTGCGCTCCAGACAGGCGCCTGCCTTCTCGACCTCGCCGATCTGGTAGTAGAGCATCCCCAAGGCCTTCAGGGCATCGTCCAGGTTGGAACCGGTCGTGCTCAGGTTCTCTTTCAGGTCCTCGCCGCCGAACAGGTCGCCCGTCTCGTACATCAGCTCGCGCGGGTTGTAGCCGAAGGTTGGCGAAGGGGTCCAAGAGCGGAGCTCCTCCCAGGCGTTGGGCCGAGAGGGGGGACCAAAGCGGACCCGTTCCGGGGCGTCGTCCAGACGTCGGGCCTCGTCCACATCGCGCGGAGGCACCTGAAAGGAGCCCGCTTCGGTCTGCCGCACCACCTGGACCGAAGCGACGGCCTCCGGATCGAGCGGCACTTCGGCTCCGCCGCTGCGGAGGGCTTCCATCTGCCGGTAGACTGCTGCGACGCGTCCGTCTTGGGGATAGGCGCGGACGAACTCCTCATAGGCACGAAGCGCGTTCGCCGGTTGCTCGAGCCGCTCGTAGGTGGCGGCCAGCCAAAGCCGGGCCTCCGCGTCGAAGGGGCTGCCGGAGTAGTCCAGGATAACGCGCAGGAAAGCCCGCCGCGCCGACTCATACTCCGCGCGGCGAAAGGCCTCCTGGCCGAGATGCCACCAAGCTTCGGCTAAAAAGCCAGGCTGCCGACACTCTTGGACGACCGCACGGTATTGGGCCAACGCTTCTTCGGGGCGATTGAGCGCTTCGTGATAAAGCCGGGCCAGCCGAACCCGTGCTTCGCAACGCACCGGCCCGGGGGGCTCCTGAGCGATAATCGTCTCATAGCGGGCGGCGGCGGTCGCCGCGTCTCCGGACTGTTCCGCCATCTGGGCAAGCTGCATCTGCATCGCCCCAGAGGAGCAACCGGCTAAGAAAAGAAAGAGCAACAGGAACAGGCGAATCGGAGCTGTGATCACGATCGCATCGTCCACAGGTAGACCGCGGCGATTCCCGCCCCAAACGCGAGGAGCCCGGTGATCGCCCAGAGGAGCCCGACCCCGATCCAGGCCCAGAAGTAACGGGGCTGAGCGGATCGCTCCCAGAACCGATCGGCGCGGTTGACCGGCTCGTTGGGAACAAGCTCAACGCGCTCCAGTGAGCGGGGGCTCCGCCCGGCGAGCCGGGCCGCGTCTTGGCGGAGCTGCCCTGCCAGAGCCTTCCGTTCGGAGGAGAGCGGTCCCATCGTCTCGTTTCTTCTGTCTTTCCGCGATCCTCAAGCCTTCGACCGGCACGACGTCCAGGCGCGCCTCTTCTCTTTAACAAGACTGCCTTTCAGTGTACCGAAATAGCGTCAAACGCTCAAGCTTCAGCGGCGTTAAGATAAACAAGGAAACCGGCTGTTGGGTCCGTCAAGCAGGAGGTGTAAGCGCGATGAGGTGGCAGCGACGGTTGTGGGCAGGGATCGCGTGGGCGCTGGCGTTTGGCGCTCTCCTGCCCCTGGGAGCGCAGACGCAGGAGGAGATGCAGCTGCTTGAGGCCGCGAAGTCGCAGCTCGCGCGAGAGTACCGAGAGGGGGAGGTCTCCCTCAAGAAGCTCGATGAAATTCTTGATCGCATGGCCGAAAAGGGCCTCTTAGAAGCGGCGGTCGAGTTCTTTGGGGAGCGTATCAGCAAGAACCCCTCGGAGGTGAAGGCCTCCTTTGGGCTTGGCGGAGCCTTTCTCCGACTGGCCCGCTCTGGAGGGGAGGGGAACGCTGCCGAGTCGGCCCGCGAGTATCTGGCCGAGGCGTTCCGGGCCTATCCGAGTGAGGAGCTGGCCCGGCTGCGGTTGGTCGAAGCCCATCTGCTGCTCAACGAACCCGAAGAGGCACTTTCGTTGCTCCGTTCACTCCTGGACCCGGAAGAGGGACGGCCCCAGCGAAGCGCGCTCGCCTTTCGGCTGGCGGCGGAGGCGGCCCTCCAACAGCGAGACCTGGAAGGAGCGCTCGGCTACCTCCGCGAAGCGATCGCTGAAGACCCTGGCGACGTGAAGACCCGTCTGGAACTAGTCGGGCTGCTCCGTCGGATGGGTCGGCTCAAGGAGGCCGCCGAAGAGCTGGGCCAAGTGCTCCGGCGGGAACGGCGAAACCCGGAGATCTACTACGAGCTGGGGAAGCTTTACGCCCAGATGAACGATCCAGACCAGGCGATCGAAATGTATCGGCGGGCGGCCCACTACGACCCGAACAACGCTCAGGCGCGGTACGATCTAGCCCACGTTTTTCTGGACGTGGGCAACGGGCGGTTTGCGATCCTTTCGGTCCGGGCGGCTATGGCGATCGAAGGGCGGTATGAGAAGTACATCGAGCCGCTCAAGGAGGCCTCCGTTTTCGAGGCGGAGTCGTTGTTGAGTCAGGCTGCCGACGAGACGCCGGACAACGCCGAACTGCTGACGTTCCTTGCGCGGCTTCATGTGCAGCTAGGCAACCGAGAGGAGGCTAAGCGCCGTCTGGAACAGGCGATCGCAGCCGATCCAACCCACGCGCGCGCTCGCGCTGAGCTGGCCCGGCTGCTCCTGGAGGAGGAGCCGGAGCGGGCGGCTCAGGAGCTTCGCATGGCTGTCGAGAGCAACCCCGACGTGGTCAACGATCCGGCCACCCTCGCCGCCCTTGCAGAGGTCTACCAACAGGAGGGCGACGTTCGGGCCTATATTGAGGTCCAGGGCCGCCGCCTAGAGCTGGGACAGGCCTCCGCGCAGGAGCTGGGGGAGTACGCCCAGGCCCTTCAACGGGCTGCACGAGAGGCCCGCCAGAAGGAGGATCGGGACTCCTGGCGCCGGTTCCTGCGGGAAGCGGAGCAGGTCTACAAGCAGGCGCAGCAGCTGGAGCCGAACAACCCCGAATGGGTCTTCCGGCTAGCCACCGTTTACGACGACCTGGGGATGCTCAAGGCGCTCAAGCTTTATGAGGAGGCAGCTCAGCTGAGCCCCAACGACGCGCGCATTTATTACCGTTGGGGCCGGTTCTTGATGAACTTTGGAACCGCCGGCCAAGGGGTGATCAAGCTGTACGGCTCCGACGACGCCATCCCCTATCTGGAGAAGGCCGTGCAGTTGGACCCCAAGCTCGCCGGCGCTCACTACGCTCTGGGGATCGCCTACATGCGACTGGGCGACCTGGAGAAGGGCTATCAGCACCTGGCCGAGGCGGACCGACTAGGATTCATGGCGTTGGAGGGGGTGGTCTACCTGGCGCCACTCTACGTCGAGCGGGGGCGGTTGGAGGACGCCCTTCGGCTGTATCGAATCGCCTTCCAGGAGGACCCGGACAACGTGGAGCTTCTGAAGGACTTCGCCCTGGTCGCCCTCAAAATGCGCAGGCCGGAGCTCCGGGAGGAGGCGATCGAGGCGCTTCGACGCGTCTTGGACACCGCGCCGGACGATCCGGAAGCGCTGATGAACTATGGCTACGCGCTTCACTCGGCGGGACGGTCAGAAGAGGCGGTTCCCTTCCTGGAGCAGGCCGCTCAGTTGGAGCCGAACAACCCGCAGGTGCTTTACAACTTGGCGATCGCGCAGGAGGCCGCGGGCCAACCGACCCAGGCCTTGGAGACCTGGCGCCGGTTGCTGGAAGCGGACACCGCCGGGACCTACACGGACACGGCTCAGGCCCGGATCGCCTACCTGCAAGAGGCGATCCGCTAGGGAAGGGGCGCCCGTTTGGTCAAAGATGACGGGCGATCTTGGCGTAACTCTTGGGGTCTAGCCGGCGCACGTCGGGAATATCGTACCGGTTGCCCAGCACGTCGGTGATGAGGAGTCGAGCAGGGGGCACCTGCTTGACGTTCTGGTGAAGGCCCCGCACGGAGAACGTTCGTGGCCCCCGGTCCGTTTCGACCTCCCAGTCGTGGACGCCGAACCGCTCCTTGACGGCGTAGATCCGAAGGATCGTTGGAGTGAAGTAGCGCTTTTCCAGCTCTTCGTCCAGGAGCTTGCGGCTTTCTGGGTCCAGCGTTGCGGGGTCTTTGAGGATGCCGATCTCGACCTCGTCGTTCGCCCAGAAGCTGATCCAATGGGCCGGATCGTTCAGTGGACGCAGGCGCCGGACGACAACCCGCAGATAGCAGGCCTCGCCGGCGATCTCCATTCGAAGTGTCCCACCGGGGGAGCGAAAGAGCCGGATGCGGCTTCCTTCCAGATAACGGGGCCGAGAGTCGTCCTCAGCCCCAACAGGCACATGGGCCGTTGGGCCGGAGTGAACCTCTGGAAGCGACCGTTCCACACGCGTTCTCCCTGCTCAAGCTGCCGTTTGGATTAACCTGGGACGGCTTCGACCTCGCTGCGAAGCTTCATGACCTCCTGCTGCGTCTGGACCAGCTTGTAGTAGACGCCCTTCTTCGCCATCAGCTCCTCGTGGGTGCCGCATTCGACGCCGCGCCCCTTCTCCAGGACAAAAAGCCGGTCGGCGTTCCGAAGGGTCGAAAGACGATGAGCGATCGCAAAGGTCGTCCGGTTTTGGACGAGTCGCTCGATCGCCTGTTGAATCTTCCGTTCGGTCTCCACGTCCACCGAAGAGGTCGCCTCATCCAGGATGAGGATGCGCGGGTTGTGAAGGATCGCGCGGGCGATGGAGATCCGCTGCCGTTCACCGCCGGAGAGACGGCCACCGCGCTCGCCAACCTCGGTGTCGTAGCCGTCGGGGAACTTCACGATAAACTCGTGAGCGTTGGCCGCCTTGGCGGCGGCGATGATCTCCTCCATCGTCGCGTCCGGTTTGGCGTAGGCGATGTTCTCCGCAATCGTCCCATCAAAGAGGTAAGGGTCCTGAAGGACCACGCCGATCTGCCGCCGCAGGTCTTCCAGCCGGATTTTGGTGATGTCCACGCCGTCAATGAGAATCTGACCCGCGTCCGGAGTATAAAACCGGCAGATCAGATTGATCATTGTGGACTTTCCGGCTCCAGAGTGGCCGACCAGGCCGATCATTTCACCGGGCTTGACGTGTAGGTTGATGTCTCGGAGCACCGGCTTGTGGGCTTCATAGCCAAAGGTAACGTTGCGGAACTCGACCTCTCCCCGGATGTTAGGCATCGGGACAAGCGTCCCGTCGTCCACCTGCTCAGGCTCTGCGTCAATCACCTCAAAGATCCGCTCGGCGGCGGTCATCGCCCGTGAGGCCCAGTTGACGATCGGGCTGATGTGCCGGAGCGGGCCATAGAACATCCCCAGGAAGCCGTGAAAGGTCATCAGCGTTCCTAGGGTCATCTCTCCGGCGATCACCTGAAGACCGCCGGCTAGCCAGATGATTAAGGTCCCCAACTGGACGACAAAGCCGAGAATCGGATAGTAAGTGGCCCAGACCTGCTCGGCCTGGGTGCTGACGTCCCTCACGTCCACATTAGCCGCGTGGAAGCGTTCGATCTCCTGCCGCTGCTGACCAAAGGCCCGGACAACCCGAATGCCGGAGATCGAATCGTTCACTACGTCGTAAAGCTCGGAGCTCCGCCGCCAAGCGCGATGCCAGAGCGTCCGAACGACCCCCCAGAACCATCGGGCCCCGAAGATCAGCGCCGGAATCGGGAGCAGAATCAGCAGCGCCAACTTCCAGTTCATCCAAAAGAGGATCGCTCCAATCCCAATCAACATCAGCGAGTCGATCACCAGCCATTGGAGCCCTTCCAGGAGGAACCATTGGAGTCGCTGGCTGTCCTCGGTGATGTGGGAGATCACCGTTCCCGTCTGGCGCTTGTCGAAGAAGCGGAGCGAAAGCGCGTGGAGCTTTTCGTAGAGCTGCTCTCGGATGTCGGCGGCCATCCTGAACGTGAGCCAAGCGCCCAGCCGTCCCCGAAGGATGTCCAGCAGATGGATCAGCAGATAGGCGGTCGTCAGGCATCCGACGGCCACCAGGAGCGCCGTCGCCGCGCTGGGAAGCGCCCGGAACAGTCTTCCAAGCGCCGTCGCCTCAGGAGCCTCCACGCCGGGGACCTGAAGCCGGAGCACGTCGTCAATGAGAATTCGGGTGAAGTAGGTCGGCACCAGCCCCAGGCCGGTGGAGAGGAGCATGATCAGAACGATCACCGCCGCCTGAAAGCGGTACGGCATCAGATAGGAGAGAACGCGTAGAAACGCCTTTCCCTTGTTGGAGCAAGCAGGGCAGGGAGAGAATTCGCTTTCTAGCGGCAGGCCGCATCGTCTGCAGAAGTGCCGAGTCTCCTCGTAGGCCCAAAGGGGCGGCTCCTCTCGTTCACCGCGCCGATAGGCCAGCAGGTCGGAGAGCCACCGAGCTAGGTACCCGAACTTCGCCGCCAGCCCACTGGAATAGCGGATCAGCTCGACCGCCTCCCCGGCCACCTGGGCGACGAAGACGCCCCCGTCCACGACCGCTTCGGCGCGGACCTCACGCACTTGATCCAGCGGCACCGACCGGATCAGCTCTCCGCTAGAAGTGCGAACCTCCAGCGCCGATTCGGTCAAGAGCAGCCACTCCTCGCCAAATCGCCCCGACTGCGTCACATCGGAGCGCGCCGCGAGAACCGAATCCGGCTGAGACGTCGGGCCTAAAGCGGAACGGACCGGTTCCGGCAGGTCATCTAAGTGCGGCATCTCCACAGCAGGACCCCCTGTCCGGGCCATCGAAGCAAGAACAGTTCCCTTAGCCGGTACAGTACCCCCGAACCGATCGGTGAGTCAATTTTCGTAGGCAAGGCCGCCTCAGTCGCATGAAGGAGTTATCAGCAGAAAAGCGAGTTCACCTCCGCCACCCGATCCCTGCGTGCGGGTAGAAGGCGACGCGACGCCTTCCGGGTCGCTCCCGCTGGACGCGGGCGATCAGGTCTTCCCAGCGTCGGAAGTGCTCACACTCTGGGTGGACCTCGTAGGCCTCCTTGGGACCGATCTCCGGCGAGTAGAGATACCACCGAGGCGGCTCGTCGCTCCGAACGGCGAACGGACGGCCCCTTGCCTTAAAGAACTGATGGTAGCCACCCCCCTCTGGCGAGAAGTCCACCAGCACATGAACCGCGTCCAGATGAAACCCAAACGGCCAGACCCCTCGCCAGGCGTAGCGCAGATTCGTGTCGAAGGGGTAGGCGTTACTAATGACGATCTCCGCGTCGGGAACCAAGGGAAAGAGGGAGTGCTGCTTGACAAAATCGGCCGCGGCTCGATGAGCGGCGACGACGTCCCCGGCGAACAGCCCGGCAATCCGTCGCTCCCCGTCCAGAACCGCGTTGACGATCCAATCGACACCGACCAGCCGGGCGATCTCCTCGATGTCCTCCCGCATCGGATTGTTCGGGTCCAACGGGTCGCCGCCGCGCTTGCTGTGGTACGACTCGATCGTCGCCTGGGCGGCCACGCCGGGCACCAAGCACTTGGCCCCGCCGCCAAACCCGGTCCCCGGACGGGGATAGGCGGTACCCAGAAGTATCTTCACATCGGCCTGGAGTACCGGCTCGCCGATGTAGATTGGCGTTCCGCGCGAGGATCGGCCGCAATAACCAAAGCGCCCATCCAGGTCGTGGTTGAGAACTTCGTAGCGGCCGACCACCCCATGGCCCAGCTTCTTGACCATCTCCTGACGGGGCATCTGTCGGTGCCCGCCCAATGCAAAGACGAATCGAATCGAGTCCTCGTCCAGACCGGCGCGGTGAAGCCGACGAAGCAGCGCGGGGACGATCTGGCGAGTCGGAGTGGGACGGGTGATGTCCTCAACCACGATCACAGCGGAGCGCGCCCTCCGAGCGATCTCCTCGATCGGCTCCGCCTCAATTGGCCGGTCGAGCGCCCGATCTCGCTCAGCCGGCGAGAGCGGTCGGAGCTCCCCCAGCCCGGAGGAGAGGACCTCCCATTCCTCCGGCACCGGAAGTGTACACCGAACATCACCGTACCAAGCTTTGACACGGCAGCTTAACGTCTTCATCGAACTTCCCTTCCCGAAGACGCTCTACCCAAAGATGCTCTAAACGTTACGTTTGAGGATATCCCAGGAGCGTAGAGAGCAAAAGGACGATCTCTCTCCACAACTTTTGGAGGGCGGGTTCTCTATGCGGTTTTGGGATATGATATCTCCAAGGACGACCTGGGGGTTCAAGCAAGAGAGATCGTCTGCTGGGAGCGTTTATGGAAACAAAACCGGCTGTTGACCGCCCTCCGGGAACGAATCGTCATCGGTGACGGGGCGATGGGCTCCTATCTGCACGCGCAGGGGATCCCCATTGACGCGAATTTTGAGCTGCTGAACCGGACCCGTCCAGAGCTGATCCGGGCGATTCACGAGGAATATCTTGCGGCCGGTGCCGAGGCGATCGAGACAAACACCTACGCAGCAAACCGCTATCGGCTGGCCGAAGCGGGCGCTCCGGAGGCGGTCGCAGAGGTCAACCGATTGGGGGCTGAGCTGGCCCGGGAGGCTGCCGGGCTGGAACGGTTCGTGCTCGGCGCGATCGGCCCGATCGGCACTCGAGGGGAGCTTCCCACGGAGGGAGCTGGAAGAGGCCTTCGCGGAGCAGATCGCCGCGCTTCTTGAAGGCGGTGTGGACGCCATCCTTTTTGAGACCTTCTCCAACATCGAGGAGCTGCTCATAGCCGTCCGGACGGCACGCCGGTTGAGCGATCGGCCCGTGATTGCTCAGATCGCTTCGCTGCCGACCTCGGCTCAGGTCCGCCCCGGTTCCTTGAACGATCCGGTCGAGATCGCCCGACTTCTGGAGGGCCGCAGGCGCCGACGTCATCGGCGCCAACTGCGGTCCTGGCGGTCCTGCCGGACTGGTCCAGACGGTCCGCCGTCTGGCCGCCGGGACTCAAAAACCGATCTCCGCCTTTCCCAACGCTAGCTTTCCCCGATACGTCGAGGGTCGTTACATCTACGCAGACAACCCGGACTACGTCGCTCAGGTCGCCGTCGAACTGGCCGAGCTCGGCGCAACGCTGATCGGTGGCTGTTGCGGCACGACGCCGGAGCACATCCGCCGGATCGCCGAACGACTGCGGGGCTCAAGGCCGGCCCCGCGCCGTCCCGCAGCCGAGCGCGTCCGGACGCGGCGAAAGCGCCCCTCCCGACGCTACGGGTTTCCCCCGCCCCCCAACTTCCTGACGGCTAACCCCTACGCGGTGAACATCATCGTTGAGGTCGACCCGCCGCGGGGGCTAAACATCGCGCCGGCGGTT
>BPJZ01000002.1 GCA_026004875.1 Candidatus Poribacteria bacterium
CCCACTATGCGAAGGTTTTCACCGAGTTCCTGCCCGAAGAGGAGCTGCTGCCGATGGCGGTCGCGATCGGTCGGGTCTTCACCCAGCGCGGCGAGCGGAAGCTTCGGATGAAGGCCCGGATGAAGTTCCTCGTCGAAAAGTTGGGGATCGAGGAGTTCAAACGGCTAGTCTACGAGGAGCGTCAAAAGCTGGAGTACGATCCGCGCTGGCATGAGTACTTGAACCACCTGCACGACACAGACGAGTCGCCGCTGCTGCCGCCTTCAGGAGCTGCCGCCAGGCCCTTACCCGGAGGGCTTTGAACGCTGGATGCGGGACCAACGTCCGCGGCCAGAAGGACCAGGGCTACGCGATCGTTACGGTCACTCTGCCGTTGGGCGACATCACCTCTGAACAGTTGCGCGCGCTCGCGGCGGTCTGCCGGAAATACATTCGAGATACGATCCGCTTTACGGTCAACCAGAACATCGTGCTCCGGTGGGTTCCCCAAGGGGAGCTGGTCCGCCTTTATCAGGACCCTCCAAGCCCTGGAGCTGGACGCGCCCGGCGGCGACGGCCTCTCCGACGTGGTGGCCTGCCCGGGGACCGACTCCTGCAGGTTGGGGATCGCCGCCTCGCGGGGCCATGGCCGCCGTCCTTCGGGAGAAGCTGGACGGACCGGAATACGACGACCTGCGCCACCTGAGCATCAAGATCAGCGGCTGCCCGAACTCCTGCGGTCAACACCACATCGCCGACATCGGGTTCTTTGGCTCCTCCAAGCGGCACGGGGGACACGTGGCCCCTCACTTCCAGGTGGTGCTGGGTGGACAACAGCAAGAGAACGCGGCCCGTTACGGCCTTGCGATTGGAAAGATTCCGGCCAAGCGGGCGCCAGAGTTCGTCGAGCGGATTCTGGAGCTGTACCGCCGTGAAGCCCGGCCCGGCGAACGGTTCGCGGAGCTGATCGAACCGGCTGGGGAAGGAGCGAATCAAGGAGATCCTCGACGAGTACGTCGAGCTGCCCGACTTCGAAGAGGACCCCTCGCTCTACATCGATTGGCGACGGACCGACGAGTTCTCCGTTCAGACGGGAAAGGGCGAGTGTGCCGGGGAGCTAGTAGAGCTGGTCGAGTTCCTCCTGACCGAAGCGGACCGCTTCCTCTACGAGGCCAATCTGTACCACGAAAAGCGGAGCTACCAAGAGGCGATCGAGCTTTCGCTCCGAGCGATGCTCCGCGCCGCCGAAGCGCTGCTCTCAACGCGGGGTATCCAGCCGGGACGAAAGCCCGAAGCGATCGTCCAGGACTTCAAGACCCACTTTGTCGACACCGGGCTCTTCTGGGAGCCCCGGTTTGAGTACCTTCCCAAGTGGCTGACGCGAGACACTAGCGTCGTGGACGAAGAGCAGGCCCACTTTGCCATTGAGGAGGGGACCCTCTTCGTCGAACAGGCCCATGAGGTCTACAGCGGCATGCAGGTGCGCGAGGCTCAACGGAAGGAACGGCCCGCCCCGCGCTGCCGCTCGCACCACCCGTCCAGAACCGGCACCGCAGGAGGAGATGGACGTGACCGAGCAGGCAGAGGAGATCGTCGACAGCCTCGACCTACGAGGCGTCGAATGCCCGTTCAACTACGTTCAGACCAAGCTCCGGCTGGAGACGATGGAGCCCGGACAGCTCCTGGAGATCACCATCGACGACGGGGAGCCGATCCGAAACGTCCCCCGGAGCTTGAAAAACGACGGCCACGAGATCGTAGACACCAAGAAGATCGGCAAGCACTACCGCTTGCTGATCCGAAAAGGCGCCTGAGAGGAAGGGGGCCTTCGCCGGGCCCCCTTCCCCGGTTAACGTCCAGCGCTCTGAGACATCAGTTCCAGCGAGAAGGCCGACTATGCCCGAACTGAAACGGATTGACCTAAAATTTTACGCCCAGAACCCCGAAGCGATCGACTATCCGGCTCTGACCGAGGTGTTCATCCGCTGGTCCAAGGAAGACCCCAACCGCTGGCTGGACATCGCCGACTATCTCCACGTGCCTTCGGGGCCGGGGCTCCTGCTGATCGGAAACGACTACCACATCGGTGTGGACAACCACAAAGACCGACCTGGGTTTCTCTTTAGCCTTCGCGAGCCCCTCGAAGGGCCGACGGAGGAGCGGATCGCCGGAGCGCTCCGGCTTGCGATCCAGATCGGCGCAGACCTGGAGGCCGAGGAGACGATCCGGGTACGGTTCGGCGTGGACCCCATCGAGTTCATCGTGAACGACCGGATGTACTTCCCAAACGAACCGGAGGTGTACGCCGCCCTGGAAGGGGCCATCCGGGAGGGCTTCCGGCAGGTGTTCTCCGAGGTGAGCGTGGAGCGCCACGACGACCCCAAGAAGCGCCTGGGCGCCACGATCCGAACGGGCGACCGCCGAACACTTAGCCAGGTGCGAGAGGAGATCGGCCAGCGGCTCTAATCGCTCGCTTCCCAGACGAGCGGGACCACGTCCGCCGGATCAAAGGAGAGAAAGACGTTCTGATCCGGCGCGTAGACGGTTCGGCCTGGATTGTAGAGCAGCGCCGTCACTCGAAGCGCGTCGTTCACGGCCAGCTCGTACTCTTCTAGGCTCCCCAGGTAGGTGGTGCCCAGCACGCGAGCCGGAAACTCGTTCGGCCTCCCCTGTTTTTCGGCGGCCAGGTGAAGCGCTTCAGGGCGCACCGAGAGAAGCACCCGATCCCCGACCTGAAAGTTCCGCGCCCGAGAGACGAAGACGGTTCCGACCTCTGTTTCTACGGTCAGACCGCCCCCATCCCGATTGAGGACCCTCCCGCTAAGCAGATTGGTGTCGCCGATAAAGGTAGCCACAAAGGCGCTTGTCGGCTCGGTGTAGACCTCGCGGGGCGTTCCGATCTGGGCGATCCTACCGTCTCGCATGATGGCCATCCGGGTGGCCAACGAGAGCGCCTCCCGTTGGTCGTGGGTAACGTAGAGGGCCGTTAGCCCGGTCTGTTGATGGATCCGCCGCAACTCCTGCCGCATTTCGTCGCGAAGGCGGGCGTCCAGGTTGCTGAGCGGCTCGTCCAAGAGCAACACATCCGGTTCGATCACGATGGCGCGGGCCAGGGCCACCCGCTGCTGCTGGCCGCCGGAGAGCTGGTTCGGCGTTCGATCGGCATAGCGTTCCATCTGAACCGTCTCCAGGGCCTCCATCACTCGACGCTTTCGCTCTGCAGGGGGCACCTTCCGAAGAGCGAGACCGTACTCCACGTTCTCGTAGACGGTCATATGGGGCCACAGAGCGTAGTTTTGGAAGACCATCCCCGTGTTTCGGCGATGGGGCGGCACTCCGTGCATCGGACGATCGTCAAAGTAGATCTCCCCCTCCTCCGGTTCGTAGAACCCCGCGACCACCCGCAGGAGCGTCGTCTTTCCACAGCCGGAGGGTCCTAAAAGAAAGAAGAACTCTCCACGTTCGATCTTCAGGTCTACCTGGGCCACCGCGACGGTCTCTCCAAAACGCTTGGTCACGCCGCGCAACTGTACCGAAACCGCCATCCTACGGCTCCTTTACAGCTCACCGCTCCCTATCCTACAGGTTGGGAGTCGCCTGGAACAAGGAGAGGGTCCAAGACCGGCTCATGAGGCATAGATGTCCAAGCCGCGCCGCTTCATCGCGTAGGCCGGGGAGGAGCGACGGAGGGCGGCCACCTTTTCGGCCAGGTATTCGGCGACGTACTCCACTTCTTCGGGCGTGTTCCAGCGGCCAAGACCAAACCGTACTGCCGAATGAGCGGCGCTCTCGTCTAACCCCATCGCCACCAGGACATGGGAAGCGGTCGTCGAGGCCGAATGGCAGGCCGAACCGGTCGAGAGGGCAACGTCCGGAGCGCTCATCAGAAGCGCCTCCCCCTCCACGAACTCGATCAAGACGTTGAGATTGTTGTAGAGCCGCTCCGTCGGATGGCCGTTCAGGTGGATCAGGTCAATTCGCTCCTGGAGGCGCCGCCATAGTTGGTCCCGGAGCCCTTGAATCCGGGGCTGCTCTTCTTCCCGGAGCTGGGCGCAAAGCTGGGCCGCCGCGCCCAGGCCCACGATTCCCGGCACGTTCAGAGTCCCGCTTCGGAGACCTCGCTCGTGGCCGCCGCCGTGCAGCAGGGGAACGATCCGTACCCGCGGACGACGCTTGCGCACATAGAGCGCCCCAATCCCTTTAGGGCCGTAAATCTTGTGCCCCGAAAGGGACATCAGGTCCACGCCTAACCGGTCCACTCGACTATCGTACTTCGCAAAGGCCTGAACGCCGTCGGTATGAAAGAGAACGTCCGCCTCTTGGGCGATCGCGCCAATTTCGGAGATCGGATTTAGCGTGCCCACCTCGTTGTTGGCCCACATGAGGGTGATCAACGCCGTTCGGGGAGTGATCGCCCGCCGCACGTCGTCCGGATCTACCCGTCCGTAGCGGTCCACCGGCAGATAGGTAACCGAGAAGCCCTCCGATTCCAACCACTTGCAAGTGTCCAAAACGGAGGAGTGCTCCGCCTGCGAAGTGATCAGATGATCCTTTCCTCGCTCGCGATAGGCCCAGGCGACGCCTTTGATGGCCAAGTTGTTCGACTCTGTAGCGCCGCTGGTGAAGATCACCTCGTCCGGCCGACAGCCGAGCACATCGGCCAGCTGCTGGCGGGCCGTCTCGACGGCCTCCTCCGCATGCCAGCCCCACCGATGCGTCCCGCTGGAGGCGTTTCCAAACTCCTCGGTCAGATAGGGCCGCATCGCCTCCAGGACGCGCGGGTCCAGCGGCGTCGTCGCGTGGTAGTCCATGTAGATCGGCGTCTTCACCATCGGCCTTCCCCCTACGTCATCAATTATAGGCCCTACTCCGGCAGCGGCTCCAATCGAAACGCTTCGATCGCACAGAGGAAGGGCTCCGCGTCTCAGGAGCCGTTTTTCCCGCGGACGTCCTGAGGCATGATAGAAGAAGACTGAAACCGTTCCGGAGGGAAGATCCAAGCCATGAAGATCGCTCAGCTAGAACTGTTTCCGGTCCCGCCGCGCTGGCTCTTTTTGAAGATCACCACCGACGAGGGTCTCTCCGGATGGGGGGAACCGATCGTTGAGGGCAAGGCCGCAACGGTCGCCGAGGCCGTCCGTGAGATGGCCGACTACCTGATCGGCAAGGACCCGTTCCGGATCGAGGACCACTGGCAGGCGCTGTACCGCGGAGGGTTCTACCGAGGCGGACCGGTGCTAACCAGCGCCCTGTCGGGCATCGAACAGGCTCTGTGGGACATCAAAGGGAAGGCGCTCGGCGTGCCGATCTACGAGTTGCTGGGCGGAGCCGTTCGAGACCGGATGCGCGTCTACGCCTGGATCGGAGGCGACGACCCCAAGGACGTCGCCACAGCGGCCAAGGCTCAGGTACAGGCCGGATATACGGCGATGAAGATGAACGCCGTCGGTCCGATGGAGTGGATCGATTCGCTCAAAAAGGTCCAGGAGGCCGCCGATCGGCTGGCAGCGGCCCGTGAGGCCGTCGGTCCGGAGGTCGGGATTGCGGTGGACTTCCACGGCCGTGTGCACAAGGGAATGGCCAAAGCCCTCCTCAAGGCCCTGGAGCCGTACGGCCCGTTGTTCGTTGAGGAACCGGTCCTGCCGGAGAATCTGGAGGCCTTCGCCGAGCTGGCCCGTGCCACCAGCATTCCCATCGCCACCGGTGAGCGGCTGTACACCCGCTGGGGGTTCAAGGCGCTTCTTGCTGCCGGAGGGGTGGACATCGTCCAACCGGACGTCAGCCACGCCGGAGGGATCTGGGAAACGCGAAAGATCGCCGCTATGGCCGAGGCCTACGACGTGGCGCTGGCCATCCACTGCCCGCTGGGGCCGATCGCATTGGCCGCCTCGCTGCAGGTAGACTTCTGCTCCCCCAACGCCTTCATCCAGGAGCAGAGCTTAGGCATCCATTACAACCAAGGCTCCGACCTGCTGGACTATCTCGCCGACCCGACCGTCTTCGCCTATCAGGACGGATACGTCCAGCGACCCACGGCCCCCGGACTGGGAATTGAGATCAACGAGGAGAAGGTCCGTCAGATGGCCGCCGTCGGCCACCGATGGAGAAACCCCCTCTGGCGCAACCCCGACGGCTCGGTGACCGAATGGTAACCGCTCTGCGGCCAGACTCGACAGACCGACCCTTCCTAGACCATAATTTAATCAGGAAGTGAAAACTCCTCACGCCGAACTGAACAAGGAAGGGATCGGCGTCTCCACAAGGCCGGAGACGTGATGTGCCTCCTTTCTTGGAATTCGCTTCGGCGGGGCGGTAGGATTAAAACGGGTCGAGAAACCAGGTTGGAGGAATCCGATGGCCGAGAACATCGTCGAGACCGGCGAAGCCACTTTTGAACAGGATGTGCTCCAGAGCGATCTTCCCGTTCTGGTGGACTTCTGGGCGCCCTGGTGCGGTCCCTGCCGAATGGTTGCGCCCATCGTCGAGGAGATCGCCAAGGAGTACCAAGGGAAGCTAAAGGTCGCCAAGGTCAACGTAGACGATCACCCTACCCTAGCGATGAAGTACGGCATTCGAGGAATTCCGACGCTCCTGTTCTTCAAGAACGGAGCCGTTGCAGAACAGGTGATCGGCTACGTGCCCAAGCCGGCGCTGGTTGAGAAGGTTAAGGCGGTCTTGGGCTAAAAGCCTGACGACGACAAAGCCTTCTGGTGCGGCCCCTGGGAGGAGCCTCCGGGGGTCGCTTTGTGCCCGTTTTGATCGAGCAGCGGGTCGGCTATAATCGCGGTAGCCCAGGGGCTAGAACGCTTTGGAGGAAGAAAGGAAACCCGGCCAATGCCACACGTGCACGTTTACCTTTATCCTGGCCGGAGCCAGGAGCAGCAGCAACGGGTTACCGAACGGATCGTCGCGGCGATCTCTGAGGAGATGGGCGTAGCGCCCGAATGGATCAGCGTCGTCTTTGAGGAGGTCACACCGGAGCGATGGGAGAAGGCGGTGGTCCACCCCTACCTACGGGCGGGACGAGGAGTCCTCATCCACCGTCCTGGCTACCTCACCGAGCAGACGGAGGAGGAATAGGATGGCCGGCTACTACCGGATGCCGACAATCCACGGCGAGACGATCGTATTCGTCTGCGAGGACGACCTATGGGCCGTCTCTGTAGGGGGAGGAGTTCCGCGCCGGCTGACCGCCTCGGTGGGGGCGGTCAAAACGCCCCTCTTCTCGCCGGACGGTCGTTGGTTGGCCTTCTCTGCCCGAGACGAAGGCCCCTGGGAGGTGTACCTGATGGACGGCCTGGGCGGGGAGCCCCGACGCCTGACCTATCAGGGCGCCAACGCTGAAGTGGCCGCCTGGACCCCGGAGGGCGACTCGATCGTCTACTCCTCCAACGCGGCGCAGCCGTTCCCTCACGTGGCCCAACTCTGGCGGATCGAGGCTCAAGGCGGCGAGCCGATCCTTTATGAGTGGGGCCCCTCCGATCGGATCGCCTTTGGACCCAACGGGGCGTTGGTCCTCGCTCGGCACGCTCGGCGCGATCCTTCCTGGTGGAAGCGCTACCGGGGCGGCACCGCCGGCCAGCTCTGGATTGATCGGGACGGCTCCCGGAACTTCGTCCGACTGACCCCGGCCAACGGAAACTTCACCAGCCCCATGTGGATTGGAGAACGGATCTACTTCCTCTCCGACCACGAGGGAATCGGCAACCTTTACTCCTGTCTTCCCGACGGCTCCGACCTCCGGCGACACACCCACCACGAGGAGTACTACGCCCGCAACGCGACGACCGACGGCCGACGGATCGTCTATCATGCCGGCGCCGAAATCTACCTCTACGACGTCGAGACGGACACGAGCCGAAAGGTGGAAATCGAGTACCGCAGCCCAAGGGTCCAGCGGCAGCGGAAGTTCGTCAGCACCGGCCAATATCTGCAGGAGTACATGCCGCATCCGGACGGCCACGCGTTGGCGCTGACGGTTCGGGGGAAACCGTTTACCTTTGCCAACTGGGAGGGGGCCGTCGTTCAGCACGGCGTCCCGCAAGGGGTACGCTACCGTTTGACCCAGTGGCTCAACGACGGCAAACGGCTGATCACCGTCTCCGACGCGGACGGCGAGGAGCGGTTAGAGATCCTCACGGTGGACGGCAGCGAGCCGCCCCGCCGTTTCGCCGAGCTGGACTTCGGCCGCCCGATCGGCCTGGAGGTCTCGCCCGTCGCCGACGCAATTCTGCTGGCCAACAACCGCATGGAGCTTTGGCACGTCAATCTAGAGACCGGCGAAGCCAAACGGCTGGATCACAGCGAGTATGGGACGATCCGCGGCGCCTCTTGGTCCCCAGACGGACAGTGGATCGCCTACGGAATTCGCACCGGCGACCACGTCTCCCAGATACGGATTGTGCACGTCGAGTCGGGAGAGATCCACGAGGTGACCCATCGAGAGTTCTTCGACTTCTCCCCAACCTGGGACCCGGACGGGAACTATCTCTACTTTCTCTCTTATCGCGAGTTCAACCCGGTTTACGATGCGCTACAGTTTGAACTGAGCTTCCCCCAGGCGATGCGTCCGATGCTGATCACCCTTCGGGCCGACCTCCCCGACCCGTTCGTCCCTCAACCGCGACCGCTCCAGGAGAAGCCGGAGAAAAAGAACAACGACGGAGACAAGCAGGCCAAAGAAGAGACCAAATCTCCCGAAGAGGAGCAAAAGGAGACGGAACAGGAGGCAAAGGAGAAGAAGCCAAAACCGGTCCGGATTGACTTTGAGGGGATTCGGTGGCGGGTGCGGGCGTTCCCCTATCCGGAGGGGATCTACAGCCCTCTCTTTGGGCTCTCTGGAAAGGTGATCTTCGCCTCTTACCCCAAACGCCCCAGCTTCCGATCGCCGGGGACCGGCGAGGAGGGACCCCAGGGGACGCTGCACCTGTACGAGTTTAAGGACCAACGGAAGGAGGTGTTAGTCACCGGCATCTCCGACTTCGAGCTTTCTCGCGATCGGACGACACTGGTCTACCGGGCTGGGGATCGGCTTCGCGTTATTAAAGCGGGGGAGAAGCCCCCCGAGGACAAGAACGGGGGTTTTACGCGTCGGAGCGGTTGGGTAGACCTGAACCGGGTTCGCTGCGCCGTCGTCCCAGCGGAGGAGTGGCGCCAGATGTACCGAGAGGCCTGGCGGCTCCAGCGGGAGTACTTCTGGACGCCCGACATGTCCGGCGTGGACTGGGAGTTGGTCTATCGGCGGTACTTGCCGCTCCTGGAACGGGTCGCCACGCGGACCGAGTTCTCCGATCTGATGTGGGAGATGCAGGGAGAGCTAGGAACCTCCCACTGCTACGAGATGGGCGGTGACTACCGACCCGGCCCAAACTACGCGCTGGGCTTCCTGGGTGCCGACCTACGATACGATCCGGAGACGGACGCCTACCGAATCGTTCACATCGTCCGGGGGGATCCGTGGAACGAGGAGGCCCACACGCCGTTAGGACGTCCCGGCGTCAACGTCCAAGAGGGCGATCTTCTCCTAGCGATCAACGGACAACGTCTCTCGCGCGAGCTCCCGCCCGGAGCGGCGCTCCTGAACCTGGCCAATCAGGAGGTCGAGCTGACCGTTCGCTCCGCCGACGAAGAGAAGCCTCGCACCGTTACCGTCCGGACGCTCCCTGACGAGTACCCGCCTCGCTATCGGGAGTGGGTAGCCCGCAATCGAGAGTACGTGCATGAAAAGACCGAAGGACAGGTCGGATACGTCCACATCCCGGACATGGGGCCGCGCGGATTTGCCGAGTTTCATCGAGGCTACCTGGCCGAACTGGACTACCCCTCACTACTGATCGACGTACGCCACAACCGAGGGGGGCACGTCTCCTCGCTGCTTTTGGAGAAGTTGGCCCGTCGACGGATCGGCTACGATGTGCAGCGCTGGGGGAAGCCGATCCCCTACCCTTATGAGTCGGTGATGGGTCCGATGGTGGCCCTGACCGATGAGAACGCCGGCTCCGACGGGGACATCTTCTCGCACTGCTTCAAGCTGATGAAGCTAGGGCCTCTGGTCGGCGTGCGCACCTGGGGCGGCGTCATCGGCATCTCGCCTAAGTCCACGTTTGTGGACGGCGGGCGAACGACACAGCCGGAGTACGCCTTTTGGTTCGTGGACGTCGGCTGGGGCGTAGAGAACTATGGGACCGACCCGGACATTGAAGTGCCCTACAGACCGCAAGACTACCTTGCCGGGGTGGATCCCCAGCTTGACAAGGCGATCGAGGTGATCCTCCAGCTGATCGCGGAGAGCCCGCCGCAACTGCCCGACTTTTCGGAGCGCCCCCGGCTGACGCTTCCCGAGTTGCCACGCTGAGCGACAAGGGAGTGGCCGATGCGCTCGCTGTTTGGAAGCGGCTATCTTGCCTACTACGTCCGGGGATTCGGCTACCTGGGGGCCGGGGCGCTCGTGGGGATCGGAGTTGCGGCGCTGCTCTCCTGGGCGATGGGCGGTTACGGGATGGCCCGCCACGCGCTCAGCTGGATCGCCGCGCTCTGCGTGGTGGCCAACCTACCCTTTGCGCTCCGGCGCAGACGCTGGATCGTCCGGTTTGGTCACCAGGCCCGATGGCTGAAAACCCATTGGTTCCTTGGCGGTGTTGCGCTGGCGCTGATCGGGATCCATTCGGCGCTCAACCCGGTCTCCCGTTCCGGCTGGTTGGTGTTCGTCTTGGCGCTGGGGATTCTTCTGGCCGGGCTGGTGGCCCACTTTACCCGCCGATATCCCCGACGGTACGCCGTTCGGGTGCACTTTTTCTTTGTGGCCGCGTTGGTGTTGGCGCTTGGACTGCACGCCGTCGAGAAGTACCAGCACCCTTGGTTCCCGCTCCGAACGCCGACCCAAGAGGGAGAGGTGGTGCACGACGTCGCCTGCGCCGTCTGCCACACGGTGCGCAACGCCTACCGGGAGTACTCCTGTCTGGGCTGTCATGCCCACAACACGCCGGAGATCGCCGAGGTGCACGAGCTGCACGGCGTACCGGACTGGTCCCGATGCCTGGACTGCCACCGAGCGACGATCGGGGGGAAGCGATACTCAACGGGCACCCTCGGCCGGTTTGTGCCTGGGGACGTCTTCGGCGAAGAGCGCTTCCCGATGCCGGAACGCTGAGAGAACGACAAAGGCCCCGTTGAACGGGGCCTTTGTCGAGGGACTTTCCGTTTCCGAGGAGAGGAGGCGTCACTCCTCGTCCGCTTGGAGTTTGGCCAAAACGGAGATGTCCTCCAGGGTGTCGATGTTCCCCAGAGAGGGATCCCGAAGCGCCACCTTTCGGAGTAGCCGGCGCATGATCTTCCCAGAACGGGTCTTCGGAAGGGCGTCGGTGAACCGGATCTCCTTGGGCCGCGCAAACTTCCCAATGACCGAAGCGACCTGCTCGACCAGCTGGCCCTTGATCTCGTCCGACTTCTGGTAGCCGGACTTGAGGGTCACAAAGCAGACCAACGCCTGACCGGTCAGCTCGTCCGGGACGCCGATCACGGCCGCCTCGGCCACAGCGGGATGGCCCACCAGCGCATGCTCCACCTCGGCGGTGCCGATCCGATGGCCGGAGATGTTCACCACGTCGTCAATGCGGCCCAGAATCCAGAAGTAGCCGTCCCGATCCCGCATCGCCCCGTCGCCGGTGAAGTAGACGTGGGGGATCACCTCCCAATAGGACTGCCGATAGCGATCCGGATCGCCCCAGAGGGTGCGCATCATCCCCGGCCAGGGCTGACGGATGACCAAGAAGCCTTGCTCGCCGGTGGGAACCGGCTTACCGTCCTGATCCACCACGTCCGGTTCGACGCCAAAGAAGGGCAGCGTCGCGCTTCCCGGCTTGGTCGGCGTTGCCCCTGGAAGCGGAGAGATCAGGATTCCGCCCGTCTCCGTCTGCCACCAGGTGTCCACAATCGGGCACCGCTCCTTGCCGACCACTCGGTAGTACCAAAGCCAGGCGTCCGGATTGATCGGTTCGCCGACCGTCCCGAGCAGCCGGAGGCTCGAAAGGTCGTGTTGGGTGACCCACTGGTTCCCCTGGCGGATGAAGGCCCGAATCGCCGTCGGCGCCGTATAAAGAATGGTGATCCGGTGCCGTTCGATCATCTCCCAGAAGCGGCCCCAGTTGGGCGTGTCCGGCGCCCCCTCGTACATGAAGACCGTAGCACCGTTGGCCAGCGGTCCGTAGACGATGTAAGAATGGCCGGTAATCCAGCCGATGTCGGCGGTACACCAGTAAAGATCGGTGTCCTTCAGGTCGAAGATATACTTCGCCGTGTGGGCGGTATAGACCATATAGCCGCCGACGGCGTGTTGTACGCCTTTGGGCTTCCCGGTCGAACCAGAGGTGTAGAGGATAAAGGCCGGATGCTGCGCGTCCAGCGGCTCGACGGGGCAGTCGGTCGAGGCTTCAGCGATCGCCTCGTGCCACCAGACATCGCGCCCTTCGGTCCAAGGGATGTCGTTGCCGCATCGCTTAAAGACGAGCACCTTCTCCACCGAGGGGCAGGCGCCGTCGGCCAGCGCCTTGTCCACGGTCTCCTTGAGCGGGACGATCTTCGCCCGCCGCCAGCCGCCGTCGGCGGTGATGACCGCTTTGCAGGTGGCGTCGTTGACCCGTTCCCGGACCGCCTCGGCGCTGAAGCCGCCGAAGATGACGCTGTGAATAATCCCCAAACGGGCGCAGGCCAGGAGAACGATCGCCAGCTCCGGAATCATCGGCATATAGACGGCGACTCGGTCCCCCTTCTGCAGGCCTAGGCCTTTGAGGACGTTGGCCACCCGGCAGACTTCATCGTGCAGTTGCTGATAGGTCAGCGTCCGGACGTCCCCCGGTTCGCCCTCGAAGACGATCGCCGCCTTGTGGCGCCGTTCGGTGTTCAGATGACGATCCACGCAGTTGTAGCACAGGTTCGTCTCCGCGCCGACGAACCACTCGACCCACGGTTCTTCCCATTTTCGGACCTGGTTCCACTTCTTGAACCAGTGAAACTCCTCAGCCACCTCACCCCAGTAGCCTTCCGGATCACGGATCGAGCGCTCGTACCGCTCGCGGTATTCGTCCAGGCTCTGGATGTAAGCCGTCTTCTGGAACTCTTTCGGCGGTGGAAACACGGCGCTCTGCTCGGCAACGTTTCCGCGTTCTTCTGCCATCGCGTTCTCCTTTCTGTCCAGCCGGCCCATTGGAGGATTAGCATAGGGGGGGAGGCCTGTCAAGCAAGGGACCAAGATGGGCGGCTCAAGCCTCCGAGGGGGGTTCGACCCGGCGGGAGGCTGGCTCTACATAGACGTAATGAGCCAACTCCAACGGGAGGAACTGAACCCGATCCTCCCCCTCAACCTGGATCTGAAAGCCCCCAATGTCCCGTTCTCGAATCAGGAGCCTCACCCCAGGGAACAGCCCCATCTGACCCAGGCGGCGGAGCGCCTCAGCGTTCCGATCGCTGACCCGGCGAACGACAACCGCACCGTGACGCTCCACGTCGCTGAGCGGGAGATAACGCGTCTTGGAGATGTGCCCTTCCGGCGTGGGGATCGGCGCCCCGTGAGGATCGATGCGCGGGTGGCCCAGCATTCGATCGATCCGCTCCTCGAACTCCTCCGAGATGACGTGCTCCAACTGCTCCGCCTCGGCGTCCACCTGATCCCAGGAGAAGCCGATGTGCTCAGTCAAGTAAAGCTCTAACAACCGATGGTGCCGGATAATCTCCAGGGCGATGCGCCGCCCGACCGGTGTCAGTCGCGCCCCCTGATAGGGTCGATACTCAATGAGGCCAAGATCGCCCAGCTTCCGAAGCATGTTGGTGACCGACGCTGGAGAGATGCCCATCCGCTGGGCGATAGCGATCGTCGTCGCTCGATCGCTATCGCCCTGAAGCTTGTAGATCGTCTTGAGATAGTCCTCCATGGCCGGCGTCAGCACGTCGGCCAGCCGACGGCGGGGGTTGTCGTCACGCGGACCGGACGGATCGGATCTGCTCATTGAACTGGGCTCTTCTCAGTAGTTCCACGCCTCCGGCTCCAGGACGCCCCGGTAGATCAATCGGGCATCTCCCTCTAGATATACTTCGCGCGGCCGCCCGTTCTCCAACCGAAAGTGAACCCGCAGGAGAAATCCGCCGGCCGTTCGGACGGTCACAGGGGGCCGAACCCGTCCCAGCAGCGCAGCCGTTACCGCCGAAGCGATCGCACCGGTGCCGCAAGCGAGCGTCTCGTCCTCAACCCCGCGCTCATAGGTGCGGATGCGTATCCGATCGGAGGCCTCCACGACGACGAAGTTTGCGTTCGTCCCCGCCGGCGCAAAGAGAGGATGGTAGCGCGTCTCTCGGCCCAGCCGAACCACGTCTACCGCCTCAGGATCCTCCACAAAGTAGACCACATGAGGAACCCCAGTGTTGGCGAAGCTGGCCGTCCACTCCCCCTCAGCAAGAGGGACGGCGAACTCCAAACGCACCTCGCGTGGATCGCTCATCTGGACCTTCACCCGATCGCCCAGGACCTCCGCAGCGTACACCCCCGCCAAGGTCTCAAACCGCATCTGCTCATCGGCGATTTGGTTCAGATAAGCGAAGCGGGCGATACACCGAGCTCCGTTGCCGCAGGTCTCCACCTCCCCGCCGTCGGCGTTGAAGTACCGCATCTTGAAGTTGGCGGCCTTCGGATCGTCCGGCGGCTCGACCATTAAGAACCCGTCGGCGCCAACGGAGAGCCGCCGCGCACAAACCTTTTGCACAAAGCTCGGAGTCGGTTTGATCTCCAAGCTCCGATTGTCCACGATGATAAAGTCGTTCCCGGCACCGCTGAACTTCATGAAGGGGATGCTCACCGCTCCGTCTCCTCTCGGCCGTCGTCCCAGAGCTCTTCGGGAATCCGCTCTCCGCGAATGAGGTCCTCATACGACTCACGCTCGCGGACCAGGTAGTGCCGATCGTCCATCACCAGGACTTCAGCGGGGCGTGGCCGAGCGTTGTAGTTGGAGGCCATCACAAACCCATAAGCCCCTGCGCTGAAGATCGCCAGGAGGGTCCCCGCCTGCGAGCGAGGCAACATCCGATCCTTCGCGAAGAAGTCGCCCGTCTCGCAGACCGGGCCGACCACGTCCACCCGCTCCTCTCCGCTGCCCAACTCACAGACCGGATAGATGTGATGGAAGCTTCCGTAGAGCGCTGGGCGGATCAGTTCGGTCATCGCCGCGTCTACGATCAGGAAGGTCTTCTCCGGCGTCTCTTTGCGATAAATCACCTCGGTCAGGAGGACGCCGGCATTTCCGACTAAGTACCGCCCCGGCTCGACGATCAGCGTACAGCCGCTCTCCCGAATGCGCGGGAGCAGCCGCTTAGCGTACTCCTCCGGCGTGAAGATCGCCTCGTCCTCTCGATAGCGGATCGGGAAGCCGCCACCAAGGTTCAGCGTGTCGATCGTAAAGCCGTCCCGGCGCAACCGATCAAGCAACCCCAGGAGACGATCCAAGGCCAGCGAGTAGGCCTCTAGGCTGCGCACCGGCGAACCGATGTGAGCGTGAATTCCCCGAACCTCCAGGCCCGAGAGCTCCCGCATCTTGTGATAGGCGGCTAAGGCCTGATCCAAATCCACGCCGAATTTGGTTCCTCTCTTGCCGGTCGTGGTGTAAGCGTGGGTCTCCGGGTCCACGTCCGGATTGACCCGAAGCGCAACTGGTGCCCGGACGCCTAACCGCTCGGCGACCCGTCCGATCGCCTCCGCCTCCGGCAGCGACTCAACGTTGAAGAGGCGAACGCCGGTCTTCAGCGCCAACTCGATCTCATCCGGCCGTTTGCCCACCCCGGCAAAGACGATCCGATCCGGCGCCACTCCAGCCCGAACGGCCCGGAACAGCTCCCCACCGGAGACGATGTCCGCCCCGGCGCCCATCCGGAAGAGCGCCCGGAGCACCGCTAGGTTGCCATTGGCTTTGACCGCATAACAGATCAGATGATCGACTGCTGAGAGCGCCGCCTGAAGCTCCTGAAACCGGCGCCTTATCTCCGCGTGGCTGTAAACGTACAGCGGCGTACCGTAGACCTCCGCCAGACGGGAGAGCGGAACCGACTCGCAGAACAGCTCCCCCCCTCGAAAGGAGAAACCCTCGATCGGTAGGACGGGCCTCACTGGAATCCCTTCTCCAAAACAGATCCTGCCAACCGACTCGAAGACAATCCGTTGGTACCATACGCTTGGGAGGGGCACAAGGCCGACTCGCCCCTTGATCGCTCACGGTCGAAATGATATCCGCAACCCTGAGGAGAGGAGCCCAAAACTCCTCAGAGGGCCAAAAGAGTCCCTTCCACTCATCAGGAGAGGAGGCTGATGGAGCCCGTTCAAGTGCGCTGGGGAGCCCCGGAGGACGTCGAGACGATTGCTCAGTACAACCTTCAGCTCGCTTGGGAGACGGAACAACTCCGGCTGGATTGGGAGGTTGTCCGCGCCGGCGTTCAAGCGGTCTTCGAAGACCCCTCCCGGGGTCGCTATCTGGTCGCCGAGTTGGACGGGAACGTGGTCGGTCAGCTGATGATCACCACCGAATGGAGCGACTGGCGCAACGGCCCGATGTGGTGGATTCAAAGCGTCTACGTCGCCCAGGAACACCGAGGCCGAGGGGTGTTCCGAGCGTTGTTTCAACGGCTTCGGGAGGAGGCCCAGGCGGCTTCGGTTCGGGCGTTACGGCTGTATGTGGAGAAGGAGAACACCACGGCGCAGGAGGTCTACCGGCGGCTAGGGATGCGGCCGTCGGGGTACCTCGTCTACGAGATGGAACCGGTCTGATGCGGAGCTGGGCAACGACGGTCCTTTGTCTTCTCACGGCGTTCAGCTCGGCGCAGGAGCTGGGCGATCCGGTCTGGCGGCGGGTTCCGGACGCCGCTGGAGCAACGGTCCGATTCTTTGCCGAAGCGATCGAGGACCCGTTTGCTGCCGTCTGGTTTGCGACCCCGGCGGGACTGCTCCGCTACGACGGTCTCTTTCGCTGGTATCGGCGCGAAGACGGGCTGCCCAGCAACGAGGTACGAGGCCTGGAGCTGGACGCTCAAGGACGGCTGTGGATCGCAACCGGAAACGGCCTGGCCCATTATCACCTTCTGGAGGAGACCATCACCTTAGAGCCGGCCTTCGCAGGGCAGCCGGTTAACGATATCGTTCAAACTCCAGACGGCACCCTCTGGGTGGCAACCGCTCAGGGGCTTTATCGAAGGCTTCACGAGGAGTGGAAGCCGGTCCCGGGAACCGAAGGGCGGGACGCCCACCTGCTGCAGGCCGCTGGCGCGGACACGGTTTGGTGCGTCCTCCAGCGCTCCGGCGAGCAGAGAGGAGAGCTGCTCGGCGTGGACCGGGGGAACCTGATCGTTCACTTCCCGCTTCCGGCGATCCCTGAGATGGATCGGGTGACCGCTTTAGCGCCGGCTCCAGAAGGAGGATGGTGGCTCGGGACGGTGGCGAGGCTCTGGCGCTTCGATGGCGAGTGGACACCGGTAGAGCTTCCCACGCCGCAGCTTTGGGTACGAGGGATCGCCGGGGACGCAGAGAAGCGCTGGGTGGCAACCGACCAGGGGCTGTTTCGTTACCGAGAGGGGGCCTGGCAGCGCTTTCTCGAACGGGACGGCCTCCCCTCCCGAAACACTGGGGGAATCTTTGAGGACCGACAGGGACGGGTCTGGTTGGCGACCGACCGAGGCCTTGCCGTCGCCGACGGAGCATGGGTTCAGGTGCACCGGACGCACGGGCTTCCCTCTGAACGGATTCAAACGCTCCTGGCCGACCTAAATGGAGGCCTCTGGGTCGGAACCGACTCCGGCTTGGCCCACTTTCGGGAGTTCTGGAGACATTTTGGCCTTCCGGAGGGCCTCCCCGGCGAGAACGTCTCGAGTCTAGCTCTGGAAGAGGGGGACCGGCTGTGGGTTGGGGTGCGCGGAGCAACCGCCGGGCTGGCCGTCCCCGACCCTTCCGGCTGGAGGCCGCTATACGCCGGGACCGATCTGCCCGAAGGAGACGTTTTGGCCGTCTGGGCAGATCGGCGTGGTAGGGTCTGGATCGGCTCCGGGTTTCTCCGGACGCTGGGCGGAGAGATCATCGAGGACTTTCTTGGGAGCGTCTCCCGCTTGGAGGGAGAAGAGTGGCAGAGCTGGTCACTTCCGGCGACTCCGATCGCCGTCGTCGAGGATGCCGCCGGCCTCCTATGGGCGGCGACCCGAAGGGGGGATCTGTTCTGGTTTGACGGAGAGCGTTTCGTTCCCGAACCGCTTCCCTTTCCGGCGGAGATTCGAGCTCTGCTGGTCGACGGAGTCGGGAGGCTCTGGGTTGGCACTTCGGACGGTCTTCTGGCGCGCGTCGGAGGCGAATGGCAAGAGCATCCGCTTCCGGCGGAACTCCCCACTCCCTCGGTCTGGTCACTAGCCGAAGGGAACGACGGCACCCTCTGGGTTGGACTAGAAGGAGCCATCGCCGCTCGGAGCCCAAGGGGGGACTGGCTCGCCTTTGGCGAAGAGGACGGCCTTCCCAATCTTCCGGTCGTCAGCCTTGCAATAACGACCGAGGGAACGCTTTGGGCCGGATTCGACGGCGCAGCGGGGCTTTACGCTCATCGCACCGGTCGAGCGTCTGTTCAGACAGCGCTGGTGCGCGCCCCAGCCGGGGTCGTCGGCGAGTCGGCGGTCCTGATCCAGTTTACCGGCGGAGACGGCGTCACCCCTCCAGAACAGATGCGGTTCTCCTTTCGCGTGGACGGCGGTGGGTGGTCGCCGCCGGAGGTTCGTCGGGAGGTGCTTTTGGACAACCTTCAGCAAGGTCAACGAATCGCGTTCGAAGTCCGCGCCGTCGGCAGGGACGGCCGGGTCGACCCGACCCCTGCCCGGACCGAATTCCTCGTGGACCTGCTCCCGCCGACGGTGGAGATCCTTCGGCCTCGCCCCGGAGAACGGCTGCGGGGAAGCGTCCCGATCGTCGGGACCGTGCTCGATCCGACCGACCTGGAGGGGTACGAGCTCCGTCTTCCCGGTGCGCCGCCGATCGGTGGAGACCAGGCGCGCGAAAACGAGCTGCTCGCCAACTGGGATACGCGCACGGTGCCCGACGGAAACCACGAGATCTTACTTCGTGCCTGGGATCGTCTCGACGGACCGTACGACACGGTGCATGTCCGAGAGCTCCGCGTTCCCGTCCGAGTGGACAACACGCCGCCAGAGGCGCGCTTGATCCCAGAACCATCCGGCGAGCGGGAGGTGATTCTCCACGTGGAAGCCGCCGACGCGGAGCTTGGCGCTTATCGCCTGGAGTACCGACAGATGGACGATTGGAGACCGATCGTCAGCGAGCCTCTCGAAGGAAGCGTCGCTCAGGAGTCGGTCCGATGGAGCGTCGCAGCGCTTCACGGCGAGCTAGTCGTCCGGCTGACCGTAATCGACGCCGCCGGAAACGAAAGGTCCACCACGGCCAGCCTCACAGTGAACAATCCTGCCGCACTTCCGTTGGTCCAAATTCTCCAGCCGGAGGCTGAGGCGCGCCTGAGTCAACGCCTGGAGGTGATCGGCACCGCTTGGGACGAGAGCCTGGTTGGATACCGAATCGAGCTACTCCCGGAAGGAGGGACTCGCCCCGTCTTGGTTCAGGAGAGCGACCAGGCCGTCCGGGACGGTCTACTCGGGGCCTGGGACCTTCTGGGAGTGCCCGAGGGTCGGTATCGGCTTCGGCTCATCGCTGAGGACGCCCTGGGGTACCGATCCTTCGAAGAGGTGAGCGTAATCGTGGACCGTTCTCCGCCGGCGATCGTTTGGGAGTCTCCAGAGCCGGGAGCGCTGTTTGCCAGTGAAGGGTCGCTGTCGGTTCGCCTGCGGATCGAAGGACCAGAGGCGTTGAGCTACCGTCTGGAGCTGCGACCACTGGACCCGCTCGGCGCTTGGGAGCTCCTCGCAGAGGGTCGCATCGAAGCCGGAAGCCCAGGACGTTCGGCTGTGCTCTCCTGGACCCCAGGGGGTCGAGAGGGGCCGTTTCAGCTCCGGTTGATCGGCACCGACGAGGCCGGGAACTCGACGGAGAGCCTCTCGCCGCTTTTCTCGTTAGACGGAACCCCTCCCACGGTCCAGTGGATCGCGCCTGCATCCGGAGCGGTCGTGACGGGACGGGTCGAGCTGTTCGGCACAGCGACCGACGCAAACTTTGGCCGGTACGCCTTGGCCTTTCTGGACGCCTCAGGCCAATGGCGCCCCGTTCCGGTGGAGGAACCGACCCGACCGGTGGAGAACGGACGACTGGGGGTCTGGACGGCTCAGGTCGGGGCGCGGCGGCTTCGGCTAAGCGCCTGGGACCTCGTCGGCCACACGGCCTCCGTGGAATTGCCCATCGGTGTGGACGCGGGCCCGCCGACGGCGATCCTCCGACGGCCTCGCCCCGGCGATCAGGTGGCCGGGCTGGTGGAAATCTTCGGCACGGCGGACGATGAGCACTTCGCCAGTTATCGGCTCGAATGGTCCCCTGACGGGCTCCAGTGGAGACCGATCGGCGAGCCCTCCCAAACGCCCGTCCGCGAAGGCCGTCTGGGCGTCTGGGAAGCTCAGGGGAACGGTCCGGTGCAGCTTCGATTGACCGCCGAGGACGCCCTGGGGCAGCAGCGGACCGCGACCGTTGCGTTGGTGGTCGTGCCGACCCGTTCGCCAAGCGAAACCGTCCGCATCGAGACGGGCGGCGGAAGCGTCCGCCTATACGTCCCCGCGCATGGGCTTCAAGCCCCCCTCGCGCTTCGGCTGAACCGAGTGCCTCAGGAAGAACTGCCCCCCCTCTCGGAAGGGATCCTCCACACGGCGGTCCGGATCGAACCGGCTTCTGTCCGGTTTCGCCCTCCGAAGTACGGCGTCTTGGAGTTTCGTTTCGATCCGTCGCTTCCCCCGTCCCGAGGTCGAAAGTGGACCGTCCTCCTCCTGGAGGGAGACCGTTGGCGTCCGCTGGGAGGCACCGTCGAACAAACAGAGACCGTCCGCGTTCCGGTGGTCGGCGGCGGAACTTACGCCTTAGCCCAGGTTCCCGAAGGCTCCTCAGAGGCGCTGAGCGAGGCGATCCCGTTTGCGGTGCAGCCAAGGGCGTTCTCCCCCTCAGGGGGGAGGCTCTTACCGCGCACCTACGTCCTTTTTCAGCTGCGTGAGTCCGCCGCGGTTCAGGTCCGCATTTTTGACAGCTCCGGACGACTGGTGCGACGGTTGATTCACAGCCGGCTGGCTGCCGGACAACACGCGATCCCTTGGGACGGCCGGGACGATGCTAACCGCCCGGTACCGATCGGCCTGTATCTGGTCCTCGCGGAGTTGGGGAACACTACAGTTCAAACCACCGTGCTCGTTTGGAAAGATCAGCCGTAGCACGAAGGGATCCAACGATCCGAAGGGGCACTCGAAGAGTTCGGCAGCGAGAAGGAGGATCAGCCTCCCCCCGTCGAGGGATGTGCTGGCGCCTTGGGTTGCTAGCTCTGCTGACGGTTGGGCTTCTGGGAAGGGGCGCACCTCAGGCTTGGGGCCAGGGTGCCGATCCGGTCCTTGGGGTTTCCGCTTTGGGATCGGGAGGAACGTCCGCCGTCGCGTTGCCGGACCCCTTTTTGAGTTCCCTCAATCCGGCCTTGGCCGCTCGCTATGGGCACTACAGCGCCGGCTTGGTGGCGGCCCGGCCCTTTGGCCTGCTCAGTTTTCAGGGCCTTGGCGGAACAGCGCCCCTCTCGGAGCGATCGGGATTGGCTCTGGAGTGGCTCCGGATCGGATACCAGGACGCGGAGCTCAGCTACAGACGAGACCGCCTCCGAGTGGGGATCGGCCAAGCGCTTTGGGACTGGCTAGCGATCGGCGCTGCCGTGGCTTATCGCGTCGAGTCGGCCTCGCTGGACGGGGAGGCTCTCGGACAGGCCTCCGGCTGGTCGCTGGACTGGGGAGTTCAGGCGAGGATTCCTACGATCTCCGGCCTGATGCTCGGCTGGACAATGCGCAACTGGATGTCGCCCCGTCCCGGGGGACGGTGGTCCAGCGGCGCGTGGGTGCACCTACAGGGAGGAGGAGAGGCCCGAATCCTTCCCCGCGAGGTACGCTGGGGTATGCGGTACCACTGGGAGGAATGGTCGCTGCTCCTGGAGCGAGCTGAAGGATGGTCTTTAGGCCTGGAACGGGAGGTTTCTGACCGAGGGGCCCTGCGGCTTGGCCTCTGGGACCGAAGGCGGGCCGGCGAGTCGCTCCGCTGGACGTTTGGGGCTACCTTTCGGTGGCGCAGCTTCGCAGTGGACTACGCTTGGGTCGCCCATCCGGCGCTGGAGAACACCTCCTATTTTGCCGTCCGGTGGGAGGCGCCGTACCGGATTCCGCCGGTAGCCGTCGAGGGGATCGTTCTAGCCGACCTGTACGCCGTGCTCCGGAGCTACTACGCACGCCCGATCCTGGCGAGGGAGCTGCGCCCCTATGAGGAGCCGCTCCAGTTCTCCGGCAAGACCCAAGCGCGAATCGGGGAGCTCTGGCTGTACAACCCGACGGAACGGTCGGTTCGAATCGGCGCCTCGGTGCGCATCCCCGGGTTTACCAGTCCGCGCGGCTCCGAAGTGGTCGGCAGCGTTGAGATCGGACCGGGCGAGCGCCGGATCGTCCCGATGGAGCGGCTGCTCCTTAACGACCGAGCGGGACTCATCCGCGAAGACCGGCTTCTGGAAGCCGAGGTCGAGATCTACGACCTGGACCGGCCCGATCGGCGGCGCACAACTGCCCGCGTGCCGGTGCGTCTCTATGGGAGAAACAAGATTCGGCTGGACGAGCTGGCCAAGCTGAGCGTCTACGTCGTCTCGACGGATCCAACCCTGGCGGCGTTTGTCGATGCCGTTCTGCCGCTGGCGGAAGATCCCCGTCTCTTGGGTCTGCCGAGGCCGCTCCGCACCGCATTGGTGCTGCTGACTGCCCTCCAGGGAATCTCCTACCGAAGCGATCCGAACCTTCCCTATGAAAGTGGCACGGTTGATGCTATCCAATTCCCAGCGGAGATGTTGATCGCCCTGAGCGAAACGGGCGAGAGGCCGGCTGGAGACTGCGACGACATGACCGTACTGGTCGCCGCGCTCCTTGAGGCCGCGGGCGTCCCGACAGCGCTCATCCAGGCACCTCGGCACGTCTTTTTAGCCTTTGATCCGGGAGGCTACTCGATCGAACGGGCCCAGGCGGAAGGCTGGGACCGATGGACGATCGCAATCGACGGGGTGGCCTGGATTCCCATCGAGACTACGGCGGTGCCGCAGGGAGCGGCCGCCGCTTGGCGAGAAGGGGTTCAGCAGCTCCAAAGACCCGTCCTCGACAGCGTCAGAACCGCTGTGGGATGGGAGCGGTACGGTGTCGGCGACGTTGAAAAAGAGGGATCGTCGATCCAAGTGGACCGGGAACGAATTCGCGAGGAGCTCGGCCGTGTCTTGGAAGACCCCTGGCTGGAAGAGGCGCTGGAAAGTTTTCGCCGCTAGCCTCTGGACGGTTCTTCTGAACCTAGGGGTAGGATGGGGCCCTCCCCTCTGGGCAGAAGAAGCCCCGATCGCCCGGGTACACTTTAGCTTCGGCGCTGTAGAAGTGCTCCAAGAGGGCGAAGCGGAGTGGCGGTTTGTCACCCCCGGCCTGCCTTTGGGCCCCAAAGATCGACTGCGAATGCCTCCCGTCTCGCTCCTTCGGATTCGTCCGATGGAAGGCGAGCCGTATCCGTTGCTCAGCGGCCCCCAAGAGGCGACCGCTGCGGAGCTGATCCAACACGCGGAAGCGCTCCGAAGCGACCCGCGCGGAGCGCTCGCCCCGCACCCGGACCGGATCCCCGCCGACGAAGCCCTGCCCGTTGGAGCGGCAGAGCGTCCCGCCGCCCAAGAGGCTCCGCAGGCCCCCCTGCGTCTGACCCCAGAACAGTTCCAAAAGTGGCAGTCTCTAGTCCCGCTGGACGATCCCGACCTTCGGCAAGAGATCGCGGCCGCGCTTGGCCCGTTGAGCCCTCAGGGATATCCCCCCCTCCGCGTGGCTCAGGCCCAACTCCTTTGGCAGATGACCCCCCGGCTTCTGGCCCAAAGCCGTCTCCAGAAGGGATCGGTGTTTCTTCCTGGAGACACCGATGTGTTATTCTTCTACACGCAACTGCTGCTGACCGCCGGGCTCTCGATCCGACGGGAACGCGGGCCGGAGGGCAGACCGTTACTCCTGATCGAAAGCGGACTCGATCGGACAGAACGGGGCCGGCTGACGGCTAACCGCCGACTCCTCGTCGAAGAGGACGACCGCCTCTGGGTCCCGCTGGTCCCGGACGGACCCCACTGGCTGGAAAACTGGTACCGCGGCGGGGAGCTCTGGAGCCGCAGACGATAAGCGTCTTCGTTCCCTGAGCGGTTCAAGGGTCCCCTCCGTCAACCTTCTGGGCCAGAGCCGATGGCGCTGTGGCAAAACCGATCCTCGGTCGATCTCCACCGACACGCGCTGGCGCGAAGCTGGGCGCTGGGATTCCTGATCTGCCTGGGAGGGGCTCTGCTGGGCGAACGACTGGGCCTCTTTGACTTTCTAGAGTTAAAGACTCTCGATTGGCGGATGCGACTTCGCCCGGCCGCCGCACAAAACGACGCCCCATTTGTGAAGGTTCAGATCGACGCGGCGAGTGAAGAGGCGCTAGGACCGTTTCCCTGGCCTCGTGCCTACGACGTCTACCGAGTGCTGGTTTTTCGGCTGGCCGAGCTGGGGTGTCGAGGGGTGTTCTTCGTCTTTGACCTGCCGCCGACCCAGGAGGAGGCCGATCCGTGGACCGACCTACCCGTCCCGGTTTATCTGATCCGACGAGTCGAAGCGGTCTCCGATCAAAGCCAAACAGGCCCCCCTTGGGTGCTCTCCTACCAGCCGCTTCCAGCGGCCATCGCCGCCGGTGACCCGATCGCGGGCCCTAGTCTGTTTCCCCCCAGCCCGGAGGACGGCCTCCGACGCGCCTTTCAAGCGCTCGTTCTTCGAGGGCCGCGTCGGCTTCCCGACTGGGCGATCGAGCTGCGCCTGTTGGCCGACGCACGAGGGCTCCCCCTGGAACGACTCCCCCTCCCGCTAGACGCAAACGGCAGGCTCTGGCCCATCCTGAAGGAAGAGCGCCTTCCGACCCTCTCCTTTCTGGACGTGCTCAACGGATCGGTACCGTCGGAGGTAGTGCGGGACCGCTGGGCGATCGTTGGACTGCCCGCCCGGAGTAGCTACGAACAGATTCGGACGCCTTTTGGGGAGCGTTCAGCGCTGGAGGTGCGCGCGGCCCTTCTTCAAGCACTCTGGACGGATGAGCTGCTCCGTCCCTACGGATGGAGAACGCTGCTGTTGGTCCTGGCCGGGTGGGTGGCGGCCGTCGGAGCGGGAGGGGTCCTAGCAACTCTTCTCCTTCCCCGGCTCTCCTGGCTTCCGACGGTTCCTCTTTTTGGGGCCGCCCTGCACGGGGTTGTCGCCATCGGAGCGTTGGTACTTTGGGGACGATGGATTCCGCTGGCCGCCTTTGGGCTGGGCGGAGCGGTGTTGGGACTGGTCGCCGTCTTTCGCGTTCACGGCTTTCAGATGGCCCAAGCCGAACGACGTCTGCTCCAGGCAGAGCGGGAGGCCGCCTTTGGGATTATGGCCGCTCAGGTTCGTCATGAGATGCGGAACATCCTCCAGTCCATCCAGGCGCCAGCGGAGATGATCCGCCGAAACTTTGCGCGGGGGGACCCGTTGCGGCTGGCCGAGCACCCGGAGCGGATCGCCGAGGAGATGGAGACGATCCTTCACCACGTCCGCCGGCTTGCCCAGGTCCTGGAAGAGGAGCTCGCTCTTCTGGACCCACGTCGACTGCAGCGAACCGCCCACGACCTCTGGGGGACGCTGGAGGAGGCCCTTAAGACGCTAGACGAAGAGCGAGCCCGCAACGGCGTCCGGATCGTCTGTGAGGTCCCTCCCCAACGGGGGCGAGCTCCTCACGATCCGGCGAAGATGCGCCACGTCTTTTTGAACCTATTGCGGAACGCCCTCCAAGCGATGCCGGAGGGAGGAGAGCTCCGACTCTCCTATCGGGAGGGGGGACGGCGGCGGCCCTTCGTTGAGATCGGCATCCACGACAGCGGTCCCGGCATCCCCGCCGAGGAGCTCGAGCGGCTCTTTCGACCGTTCCACACCACCAAGGCTCAGGGGTTAGGGCTAGGGCTGGCGATCGCCCGACGGATCGTCCTGGCCCACGAAGGGGAGCTGCGCTTAGAAAGCCGCCCCGGAGAAGGAACTCGCGCCGTCGTTCGGCTTCCACGGGAGGAGTGAACCGATGCCCGCCCGTTTGCTCTTGGTTGACGACAACGCAGAGACCTGTCGTTATCTGAGCCAGTGGTTGACCATCGAGCTAGGCGACGCCGTTCAGGTGACCACCTGCTTGGACCGCGACTCGGCCTTAGAGGCCCTTCGACAGCAGGACCCCGCCTTTGAGATCGTCGTCGCAGATCTATGGCTGCCCGACCGCTCCGGCGCCCGCGACGTGGAGGGAGGGATCCGCATCCTTGAGGAGGCACAACGCCAAACCCCTCCACCAGAGGTGATCATCATCACCGGCAACAGCTCCGCCGACAGCGCCCTCCGGGCGAGCCTGACGGGTGCGCGCGAGTACCTGGTCAAGCCGGTAGACGCCGACCGGCTGGTCCAGCTCGTCCGAGAGGTGATCGAGGAGCGCCGCCAAACACCCCCGGAGCCGGTCCCCTCGACCGAGCCGGAACCGGAGGAGGCCATGATCGGCACCAGCCCGGCGATGATCGAGGTGATGAAGGCCTTGGGTCGCATCGCCCCTACGGACGCCGACGTGCTGATCCTGGGCGAAAGCGGCGCCGGAAAGGAACTGGTCGCCCGGACGCTTCACGCCAACAGCCGCCGAGCCGATCGGCCCTTTGTGGTGGTCAACTGCAACGCGATTCCCCGCGAACTGATCGAGGCGGAGCTGTTCGGCATCGAGCGACGAGTCGCCACCGAGGTGGACTCCCGCCCTGGAAAGTTTATGGAGGGCTAACGGCGGCACCCTCTTTTTGGACGAGATCGGGGAGCTCGCCCTCGAAGTGCAGCCCAAGCTGCTCCGCGCCCTAGAGGACCAAGGAGATTCAACGGATCGGCGGAAAGTCCCTCCGCTGCGACGTGCGCATTCTAGCGGCGACCAACCGCGACCTGGAGGAGGCCGTCCGTCGGGGAACCTTTCGGGAGGACCTCTATTACCGGCTGCGGGGGGTTACCATCCGTGTGCCACCACTGCGAGAGCGCCGCTCGGACATCCCCCTTTTAGCCGAGTACTTCTTGCGCCGGGCCGCTCGACGGTTCCGACGGCGAGTGCTCGGCTTCGATGCGGGACGTCATCGAGTGGCTGACGGCTCTCCCCTGGCGAGGGAACGTCCGGGAACTGAAAAACGCTGTCGAGACCGCCGTGCTTTGCGCTTCCGGGGCGTTAGTCCGGCGGAGCGACTTTCCGCCGGAGCTGGCCACAGAAAGCGACCGCCCTTCCCGGCTGAAGACGGCTTCTGGGAGGAGATCTCTCGGCTGCCGCTGGCCCGCGCCGTTGAAGAGTTCGAACGGCGGCTGATCCTCCGGGTGCTTCGACAACACAACGGGAACGTCACCCGCGCCGCCCGACAACTGGGAATCGGACGCCCCTCCCTCCACCGGAAGATGGCCCAACTCGGCATCGATCGGAACCGCCTTGTCCCCTGAATCGAACCGGAAACACTGTCTCCAGAGGGAGAACAGTGCCCTCGGACGGCAGAGACCCCACCAGCACCCTTGCCCGCAGGGATCGAAGGCCTTCCGTTCTCCCCTCAAAGAGGGCACGTTCTGTGCGTTTGTCCCCTCCGATCGCACCGTTGAGGAGATCGGCCCGCTGTTGGAGGAGCTTCCGATGATGCAGGCACTGGCAGACCACGACGTGCCAGCGATCCTGACGTCCGTTGGGACGCGACCGGACGAGGGCGAGTTTGATCTGCTGGGCGCCTGTCTGGACGATATCGGTCGAGTTCCCCCGACTTCAAGAGGTGGAGGAACGAGCGCTCTTCCGCCGGCTGGCGCGGGTTCGGCACCTCGCCCGCCGCTCCACCAACGCTACGGCTTATCAGGAGGAAGTACAGGCAGCTTCGGGCGCGAATCGCGGCGGCGAACCTGCGGCTGGTCGTCTCGTTAGCCAAGCGTTATCAAGGGACCGGCCTGGGACCTGGCCGATCTGGTTCAAGAAGGAGCGATCGGACTCCTTCGAGCGGTGGAGCGGTTCGATCCGGAGCGGGGCGTCCCGTTTGGCTCCTACGCGGCCTGGTGGGTGCACCAGGCGATCGGCCAAGCGCTGGCTCGCAACGCTCGAACGGTGCGGCTTCCGGCCTACCTGATCCAATGGCAGCGGCGGCTTCATCGCCTCCAGGAGGAGTCGGAACGCCCTTTAGAGGCCGAGGAGCTGGCACGCCTGGCGGGACTCTCGGAGGAGCAGGTCCAGCGAGCGCTTCAGGCCGAATGGGAGATGATCCCCCTGGACGCCGCGCCGGAAACACTCGGAGGGCGATCGCTCCGTGAGTGGATCGAAGACCCCTCCCATCCTTGTCCCGAGGAGGGGGCCGAGCTCTCCGAGCGGAACGCCCTTCTTCAGGCAGCGCTGGAACAGCTGGACCCGCGTTCCGCCCAGGTCCTACGACTCCGCTACGGCCTGGAGGACGGCGTCGAGCGCAGTCTTAAAGAAGTCGGCGACCTTCTCTGCCTCTCCAAAGAACGCATCCGCCAAATTGAGCGAGCAGCCTTTCAGAAGCTCCGCCGCTCGGCGCCGGGCCGACTGCTAGGCGACTACCTTCAGAACTGAGGAGATCACGCCCCCTCTTGCCTCCGGGATCGTCGTGTCTCGGCTCGGTGGGTGGCCCAGCCATAATGGGCCTCGGCGGCCTCCATCAGCGTTTCGCTCAACGTCGGATGGGGATGGACCACCTCGGCGAGGTCCAGCGCCGTCGCCCCCATCTCCACGGCCAGCACCCCTTCGCCGATCAGCTCGCCCGCGCCAACGCCACAGATGCCCACCCCCAGCACCCGGTCCGTCTCCGGTTCCAGGATCAGCTTGGTGATGCCGTCCTGCCGATCGAAGGTCAGTGCCCGCCCGGAGGCGCTCCAAGGGAAGCGGGCCACCTGAACGGAGATGCCCTTCTCCTTGGCCTCTCGCTCGGTCAGTCCACACCAGGCGATCTCCGGATCGGTAAAGACGACTGCCGGAACGACAAACTCGCGGGGCGAAGCCTCCCCCTCGATCGCCTCAACGGCAACAAAGGCCTCTCGATGGGCCTTGTGGGCCAACATCGCCCCGCCGACCACATCGCCGATCGCGTAAAGGTGAGGATCGTCCGTTTGCATCCGTTCGTTCACGCGGATGAACCCGCGCTCGTCCAGCTGAACCTTTGTGTTCTCCAGTCCCAACCGTCGGGTGTTCGGGACGCGACCGACGGCCACCAAGACCCGATCGTAAAGCTCGACGAGCGTCTCGCCCTCGACCTCCATGGTGACGCGGATCTGCTTTCCTTCGGTGGCCATCTCGGTAACCCGGACGCCGGTCCGAATTTGATCAAAAAGGGACTCGGCCCGCCGCTTGACCGGACGAGAGAGATCGGGGTCCGCGTTGGCCAGAATCTCCGGCAACGCCTCGACGACGACCACTCGGCTCCCCAGCCCCGCGTAAACGGTGCCCAGCTCCATCCCAATATATCCGCCGCCAACAACCAATAGGCTGTCAGGAATCTCCGGCAGGGAGAGCGCCTCGGTGGAGGTCATCACCCGCGGGTTGCCCAGGTCGAAGACCGGGGGCATCGCAGGCCGAGAACCGACCGCGATGATCGCCTTCTCAAACTGGAAGTACTCCTGTCCCTCCTCGGTTTCGACGCGGAGCAGTTGCGAGCCTTCCAAGTATCCTCTCCCCTGCAGGACACGGACGTTTCGGGTTCGGGCCAGCCCAGCGATGCCGCCGGCCAGCCTTTCGATGATCGAATCCTTCCAGGCTCGGAGCTTGTCCAGATGGATTCGGGGCTCACCAAACTCGATCCCCCGCTGGGCGGAGGCCTTCGCCTCTTCCAGCGTATGCACGGCATGAAGCAGGGCCTTGGAGGGAATGCAGCCTTCGTTCAGACAGACGCCGCCTAACCGCGGCCCACGATCCACCAGGAGCACGTCGTGCCCTCGGTCGGCAGCGTAGAAAGCCGCTGCGTACCCGCCCGGTCCAGCCCCCAGAACCACGATCTCAACCCGCGTTGCCTCCATGGTCCTCCGTTCCTTCCGCGTCCAGTTGGAGCAGCTCCTCGGGGAACTCTTCAAACGCCTTGACCAGCCGCACGATGAACCGCGCCGCCGCCCCTCCATCAATCAAGCGGTGATCGTAGGAGACGGCCAGCGGCATCATCAGTCGAGGGACGATCTCTCCGTTCCGAACGACGGGTCGGTAACCGCCCCGGCCGATCCCCAAGATCGCCGCCTGGGGAGGGTTGACGATCGGCGTGAAGTGTCCACCGCCCAGCGCCCCCTGATTGCTGATGGTGAAGGTGCCGCCCTCCATCTCCTCGGCGGACAGTCTGCGCGCCCGCGCCTTCTCGGCCAGCGCTTCGATCTCCTGGGCGATCTCCAGGAGCGACTTCTTGTCCGCATCCCGAACGACGGGAACGTAAAGCCCGTGCTCGGTGTCCACCGCAATGCCGATGTGATAGTGCTCCTTGAAGACCACCTCTTGAGTCGCCTCGTCGAGGCTCGCGTTGAAGATCGGGAACTCCTGCAGGGCGGCCACGACCGCCTTCACGGCAAAGGGGGTCAGTGTCAGTCGCGCCCCGCGCTGCTCGTAGAGCTCCTTGTAACGGCCCCGGAGGGCCATCAGCTCGGTGATGTCCGCCTCGTCAAACTGGGTCACATGGGGGATGGCGTTCCAGGCCTCTTGGAGTCGTCGGGCGATCGTCCTCCGGAGGGAGGAGAGCCGCTCGCGACGGACCGGTCCCCAACGTTCAAAGTCAATACGCTGGGGGGTGGGCCGCTCGGCGGCCGTCGGGGTTGGCGCCGGAGCCGGAGCCTGGCCAAAGGCTAGCGACTGGAGCCACTGAATGTAACGACGCAGGTCCTCCAGGACGATCCGACCTCCCCGACCGCTGCCGGGGACGCGGGTCAGGTCAATCCCCAACTGGGCGGCTAGCTTTCGAACCGACGGCGCCGCGGGCGGCGGGGAGCCGCTCGGCGAACGGTACTGGTAGCTCCCCAACACGCCAGAATCGGCAGGAGCTGCCGGCTGGGCAGGGGCTGCAGGGGCCGGAGCCTCCGGCCGAGCCGCCGGAACTTCGGCAGGGGCCTCCGAAGGCGCGGCGGCCTCCTCGCCCTCCACCTGCAGGCTGAGGATGAGATCGCCGACGGACACCTCCTGGCCCACCTCCACGTGCACGGCCGTTACCACTCCGCTTGCTGGGGCGGGGATCGGCGCTACGGCCTTTTCGTTCTCCAGCTCCAGGACGACCTGATCTTTCTCGACTCGATCGCCGACTTGGACCAGGATGTTGACGACGGTTCCAGAGTCGGCGCCCTCTCCCAGCGGAGGAAGGCGTACCTCCATGATCTTCCTTTCCCTGAGTCCTGATTAACCCAGCATCGGATGGTACTTGTCGGGGTCCACGTCCAGCTCGCGGATGGCGCGCGCGACCGTTTCGGCGTCCAGTTTTCCTTGACGGCGCAACCCCTCCAGAACGGCGATGGCGATGGACTCGGCGTCCACCTCAAAGAGACGGCGTAGCTTGGGACGCGTTTCGCTCCGGCCAAAGCCGTCGGTGCCCAGTGCGATTAAGCCCGGAACCCAGGGGGCGATCTGATGGGCCACGGTCGAAACGTAGTCGGAGACCGCTACAAACGGCCCTTCGACGCCCTCCAGAACCGTCTCTAGATAAGACCGCCGAGGCGGCTCAGTCGGATGAAGCCGATTCCACCGGTCGCACTGGAGCGCCTCCCGTCGCAGTAGGGTGTAGCTGGTGGCGCTCCACACGTCAGCGGCAACGCCAAACCGCTCCGCGAGCAACTCCTGCGCTCGAAGCGCCTCATTTAGCAACGGACCGCTGCCAAAGATCTGCGCCCGAAAGCGGCCCGAGCCCTCCGCCGGACGGAAGCGGTACAAGCCTCGAAGAATCCCCTCCTCAACCCCTTCGGGCATCGGCGGCATCGGGTAGTTCTCGTTATACAGCGTGATGTAGTAAAAGATATCCTCGTTCTGCTGGAACATCCGCCGGAGACCGTCCCGAATGATGACGGCGATCTCGTAAGCGTAGGCCGGATCGTACGGCTGCAGCGTCGGGATCGCGCTGGCGATCAGGTGGCTGTGGCCGTCCTGGTGCTGGAGGCCTTCGCCGTTGAGCGTCGTCCGACCAGCGGTCGCCGCCATCAGAAATCCGCGCGCCCGAGAGTCGGCCGCGGCCCAGACCAGGTCCCCCACCCGCTGGAGACCAAACATCGAGTAGAAGATGAAAAACGGGATCATCGGGATGCCCAGGTTGGCGTAAGCGGTTCCGGCGGCGATAAAGGAGGACATCGAACCGGCTTCGGTGATTCCCTCCTCCAGAATCTGGCCGTCCTTAGCCTCCTTGTAGTACAGCAGATGCTCGCTGTCCACCGGCTCGTAAAGCTGCCCGACGCTGGAGTAGATGCCAAACTCCCGGAAGAGAGCGTCCATCCCGAAGGTGCGGGCCTCATCGGGAATGATCGGCACCACCCGCTTCCCGATCGCCTTATCCCGCATCAGCTTGGCCAGCAGCCGGACAAAGCTCATCGTCGTAGAAACCGCCGCCTGAGAGCCGCGGGCAAACTCCGCATACAACGCCTCGCCGGGAAGGTCCAACGGCTTGACCAGAACCCGACGTTGCGGGAGATATCCGCCCAGCGCCTGCCGCCGCTGATGGAGATAGATCATCTCCGGGCTGTCCTCCGGCGGGCGATAAAACGGCGCCTTGACCACCTCCTCGTCGCTGATCGGGATGTTAAACCGGTCCCGGAACTCCCGAAGCTCCCGCTCGTTCAACTCCTTTTGCTGGTGGGTGATGTTCCGCCCCTCCCCCGCTTCGCCCAGGCCGTAGCCTTTAATCGTCTTGGCCAAGATGACCGTCGGGGTGCCCCGATGGTTCACCGCGGCGTGGTAGGCAGCGTAGACCTTCTGGGGATCGTGGCCGCCCCGTCGGAGCCGCTGAATCTCCTCGTCGGTCATGTGACGGACCAGCTCCAGCAGCTCCGGGTACTTTCCAAAGAAGTGCTGCCGAACGTAGCTGCCGTGCTCAACGGAGTACTTTTGATACTCGCCGTCGACACACTCGGCCATTCGGCGGCGGAGCAGCCCTTTTTCGTCTTGGGCCAGCAGGGGATCCCAGTTGGAGCCCCAGATCACCTTGATGACGTTCCACCCGGCGCCCCGGAAAGTCGACTCCAACTCCTGGATGATCTTTCCGTTGCCGCGCACCGGTCCGTCCAGCCGCTGGAGGTTGCAGTTGACCACCCAGATCAGGTTGTCCAGTTTCTCGCGGGAGGCCAGCGTAATCGCCCCGAGCGTCTCCGGCTCATCTACCTCGCCGTCGCCCACAAAGCACCAGACCTTCGGCTCGTGCGCCGGATCGAGCAGTCCTCGATTCTCCAAGTAGCGAATAAAGCGGGCCTGATAGATCGACATGATCGGCCCAAGCCCCATCGAGACGGTGGGAAACTGCCAGAAGTCCGGCATCAGATAGGGATGGGGATAGGAGGGCAAACCGTCGCCCTCGCCCAGCTCCTGCCGGAAGTGGTGCAGGTGGGCCTCGGTCAGCCGCCCTTCCAGAAAGGCCCGCGCGTACACCCCCGGCGAGGAGTGGCCTTGAAAGTAGACAAAATCGCCGGGGAAGTCCCCGTTAGGCGCCCGCCAGAAGTGATTGAACCCCACCTCATAGAGCGTCGCGACAGACATATAGGTGGAGATATGGCCTCCGATCCCGTGGTGCTCCCGATTGGCCTGAACGACCATCGCCATCGCGTTCCACCGGACGTAGCTTTTGATCTTCCGCTCCAGCTCCCGGTCGCCGGGATAAGGCGGCTCCTCTTCCGGCGGGATCGTGTTCACATACGGCGTGTTCATCGTAAAGGGGATGTGCAGCCCCTCCTTTCGGAGGCCGTCGGCCAGCTCCGTCAGCAGAAAGGAGGCCTGCATCTCGTCCTCCTGCTGGAGGATAAAGGCCAGCAAGTCCTCCACCGCCTCCAGCCCGTCCTCGATCCGCGTACGTCGGGGTCTTTCCTTCATGAGGCCACCTTACCTGTTGCGCCGAGTCTCCGCCAACCGGATACCCTACCTGTTAGAAGAACGCTCGATCACATTGTAGCACGGACCGAATTTCCCGCACCGGAGGAGAATCGGTGTACCGCCTTCTGGAGACGTGGGGAGCTCCGCCTTACGACCTGGCGCTGGACGAGTCCCTGCAGCGCCTCGTCGAAGAAAGAGGGGAGACACCAGGTCTGCTTCGGCTCTGGCGTCCTCGACAGCGCTTCGTCGTTCTTGGCTACGGACGGCGGCTCGCGGAGGAGGTGAACCTAGAGGCCTGCCGGCGGCTGAGCGTACCGATCTATCGCCGCCGGACGGGCGGAGGCACCGTGCTTCAAAGCCCCGGATGTCTGAACTACGCTCTCGTTCTGCCCGCGGAGGAGCTCCCGACGGCGCCCCGCTCGGCGCAGCAAGCCGTTCTCGAACGAATCGCTGCGGCGATCCGGCAGGCGTTTGGACTCCCCCTAGAGATCGAAGAGACCGATCTGGTTCTGGGCGACCGAAAGGTAGCCGGGACGGCGGCCCGCCGCCAACGCCAAAGCTGGCTGATCCACGGCTCGTTGCTCCTGGAACCGGACCTAGAGCTGATGGAACAGGTGCTCCGGACGCCCGACCGGCAGCCGGCCTATCGGCGGGGCCGGTCTCATCGAGAGTTCTTGGGCCGGCTTCCTTTAGCGCCGGAGTCCTTGGAAGAGACGCTGATCCAAGCGTTCCACGCAGCGGAATCACTTCCGGAGTCCCTCCGGGAGCGCTGCCGAGAGGAGACTCGACGCCTGGTTGAAGAGCTCTATGGCCAAAAGGAGTGGATCGAGCGCCTATAAACGGAAGACCCGCCCCCGACACCGGACGGAGCGCATCGCGTTTCGCGTGTCCACAATCAGGTCGGCGTGTTGGCCGATCATCTCATAGTCAATCTGATCGTGGTGGGTGGTGATCAAGACGCAGTCGGAACCTTCGATCAGCGCCGGAGAGAGCGGCTGATTAGTGTAGCGGATGCCGTCCACCTCCACTTCAGGGACCAACGGATCGTGATACCGGAGCCGCCCGCCCCGTTCCTGGAGCAGCTGCATCACCTTGAGGGCCGGCGACTCGCGCGTGTCGCCGACGTTGGGCTTGTAGGCGACGCCAATAATGAGAATCTGAGCGCCCCGAACCGACTTCCCGACGCTGTTGAGCGCATCAAACGTGCGATGGAGGACGTGAGCAGGCATTTGACTATTGATCTCCATCGCCAGATCGATCAGCCGTGCCGGAAGGGAGAGGTTCTTCACCCGCCAGGAGAGATAGTGCGGGTCCACCGGGATGCAGTGCCCACCGACGCCGGGGCCGGGATAGAAGGGCATGAACCCAAACGGCTTGGTGGCCGCCGCTTCGATCACCTCCCAGATGTCCACGCCGATCGAGTGGGAGAGCAAGGCCAGCTCGTTGACCAACGCGATGTTCAGCGCCCGAAAGGCGTTCTCCAGGAGCTTAGCCATCTCCGCCGTTCGGATGGAGGGCACCGGATGCACCGCCGAGACGAACGCCTCGTAAAACCGACAGGCAAGATGGGTACAGGTGGGCGTCAGACCGCCGACGATCTTGGGCGTGTTCTCGATAGTGTATTTCCGGTTTCCGGGGTCGATCCGTTCCGGCGAGAAGGCTAAAAAGAAATCGTCCCCGGCCCGGAGTCCGCCGGACTCTAGGACGGGCTTGACCACCTCCTCGGTGGAGCCGGGGTAGGTGGTGCTCTCCAGGATGATGAGCTGTCCGCGGTGGAGACACTCCGCAAGCCGTGTCGCCGCCTGGACGATATAGCGCAGGTCCGGATCGCGGCTCTTTCCCAGCGGTGTGGGAACGCAAACCAGGACGATATCCCGATCGGTCAGCTGAGCGTAGTCGTCGGTGACCTCAAGCTTCCCGGCGGAGAGAAGCGAATAAAGCTCGTCGGGGGGGACGTCCTGGACGTAGGAGTCTCCGGCTTGAAGCCGCTGGAGCCGCTGCCGGTCGATGTCTAGTCCTAAGGAGGGAAAGCCCGCTCGGATCACGTGCAACAGCAGCGGCAGCCCCACATAGCCCAGCCCAACGACGGCGACCCGGGCCTGGCGCTCCTGAATGCGCTGTTCCAACGTCGCAGCAAGCGGAGAAAGCATTCACCCAGCCTCCCGGGTCTGTGGATATGTCCGTTCCAAACCGCACCTCCTTGCTGCTTCGATTCGCACTCAGGGCGCCAAGAAGCTTTCTTAAATCCCGTCCCCCTCGCTGCGCAAGATGATATCCGAGCCGCCGGAGCAGGACAAGGGGTTTCTCCAGCCGTCCCTCAGCTCTCCCCTTGACACTGAGAACGCAGCCAGTCCAGATTGCGTTCCCGGTGCTCGGCCAGATGGGTCATGCCGTGCTCCTGGTAGATCCGTGCGAAGGCCTCAAAGGCGGCTATTCGGTCTTCAGGGAGCAGCCACCCTTGACCGGTCTGGGCGGCCCGCTGGCGCACCTCCTCCCAGCGCAACAGTATGGGATACCAGACGGCCAGCTTGGCCACCTGAACGCGCGGACGCCGCTCCGGATCGTTCCAGACGGCCTGCTCGGCCGCCTCCAGATGCCGGGTCAGCTCCAAAAGCAGGTCGGCCGTCAAAAACGGCGCGTCGTGCGGAACAAAGCACCGCAGATAGATCCCCCGCTCCTTCGCCGAACGATAGACTCGCTTCATGTACGCCTCGATGTGAGGCGCTGCTGGACCGTAGTAACCCTCCAAAAACTCGGCGATCAGCTCCCGATCGTCCAGCTCCGGCCTCCAGAGCAGCTTCGCCAGAACCCAGGCCCGGAGCTCTGCCATCTCCGAGCCGTAAGACTGATAGGCCCCTTGCTCAAAGATCCCTTTGACTCCGTGCCGAACAAAAAACCGGATGTTCTCGCCCAACACGTAATAGTTCGGGTGGGGCAGAACGTAATTCCGAAAGTTGGTGGTGTAGTCCCAGATGTACAGCCGGTTGCAGATCTTCGACCAGCCCTCAATGTCCTCCCGGAAAGACCGGTTGCTCTCGTGGGTCAACGGCTCCAAAAAGTTACACTCGATGCTACAAAGTCGAACAATCACGTTGTGGCGAGGACGGACCTTCTGGGGCGGCTTCCGAGTGTACTGGTAGGCCAGCGTATCAATCGCCACGTGGGGAAACTCCTCCTCGATCGCCTCCGCGACAGCGTTCACAAAGCGCAGGAGCGTCCCGGCGTGGCTTCCCTCCTCCTCGTCCACGGCGCGACATCGTTCGCAGGTGCAGTAGCCGTGCCAATCGTTCTGGGAGACCGAAACGATCGTTGCCTCCGGCGACTCGCGGATCCATTCTTTGACCCGCTCGATGACAAACTGGAGCAGCTCCTCGTTGGTCAAGCACAACTGGGCCCGCTCGTAGGTCCGCTCGCCGTTGATCTCCGAGTACCACTCCGGATGCTCCGCAAAGTGCCTCTCTGGCGGAACCAAAGGATAAAAGGTGTGCACAAACCCCTTATAGACGTGATGGCCTCCGCGGGCTGCATCGGTGCGGACGGAGTGTCCGTTTGACTTGTTCCGAACGGCCCAGTCCCCATCGAAGGCGTCGTACCAGAAAGACTCCCGATATTCCAGAGGAGGGACGTATCGAACGTCCAGAGGAGGAATCGCCAACGTCTCTCGCCGAGGAATGGTGCTGGCCTTGGAGGACCACCAGCGACAGCCGAGCACGTCCTCCAAGAAGGAGTAGACAGCATAAAGGGTTCCCCGCGGCGCGTGAGGTGCGCCGGTCAAGACAAGATGCTCGCTCCCCAGCGTGCGGATTCGGATTCCCTCCTCGCCCAGCCCTTCAAACTCGTACGGGGCCAACCCGACCGCTAGCGCAGCGTCCGCACCGACAGCGATGGAAGGGCCGTTTCGATCGGCATTGGGAGAGAGGATCGGAAACTCCGCGCCAGAGATGGCGTGGAGGAAACGGGCCAACTCTTCAGCGGCGTGACGTTCCGGCGGTGAAGCCGTCGCCGAAACGACGATCGGCAGCCGAGCGCGGCCTCCCTCGGCAAGAGTCAACATCACAGCGCCCTCCTGATAACTCGATCGCTCCATCCGCAGCACTCCACCCGGCGTCTGCCCTAGCAGATATACCCCTCTCCGAAACGGAGCACAAGCAGAGAATAACTCACCTCCAAAGACAGAACCCTTCAAGAACAAGAAGACCCCTCCCACCTGGGGATTGGAGGGGCCTGGCCTTGTTCTGTAAAGCCGACAAACGCAGCGAGTTCCTGCCCATCCTCGGGAAATTCAGGGCCGCTCCAACTTCAGGCGTCCCCACGTGGTGGTAGCCTTTCCCCCAGGGCGAACGGCTAGCGCTCCTTGCATGTCTGCGACGATCTCGTCCTCGCTTAGGGCGGTGTTATAGTAGCGCACCTCGTCCATTGCCCCCTTCAGGAACCGGTCCGAGTACGTCCCGATCGTCAGGGGTCCATTGACCCAATCCAGCGCTCCGGCGGCGGCTGTTTCCGCGTCCAGGACGCCGTTCAGATAGCTGCGCACCGCTTCGGTGTCGAAGACGATGGCCAGATGGTACCAGACGTCCGGCTCAGCAATCGTATTTCCGGCCTTGACGAACCAGTTGGCCCCAACCTTGACGATCGGGTAGATCCGCCCGTCGTTCGCCCACTCGTGGAGCGAAAGCGCCACTCGGTCGTTCTTCGAGAAGAAGTCCTGCCGGGGTGGGTTCACATCGCTGAACCGCACCCACATCGTCGCAGTGACCTGCTCCGGCTGGAGCTCCGGGGTAGAGGCTACCTGAATGAAGCTGCTCCCATCGAAGACGGCGGCCTTACCGGCGATCCCCTCCTCAAAGGTCACGTTCCCCATCAGGGTGCCGTCGTGCCCATTTCCGGTCTGGTCCGTGGCGTCCTCGTCGTCAAACGACCAGTACGCCACCAGATCTGCGCGTGCCGTACTCACCACGCCCAGGAACAGAACCGTCGCCATTCCAACACACACCCAGAGACGGTGAACCATAGAAGTACCTCCCTTCTCATTTTTATATTGTCCCCGCAAAAGACTAACACGAACAAAGCGCTCTCATCAACATCCGGAAGACTTTTATGAAAAGTTTGCACTCCAAGAGTAGCGGGCCACCCACTCCCGCGTTGATCTTGGCGATTCCGCCCTCTACAATCCCCGTATCCAAAGAGCTTCCTACCGCGAAAGGGGCTAGGGAATGGAATGGGGACGGATCTATGGGGTTTATCCGCCGATCGTCACGCCGCTGACGGCAAAAGAAGAGCTAGACGTCTCAGGGCTGGAACGCCAAATTGAGCGGCTGATCGCCGCCGGGGTACACGGAATCTATCTTTTGGGGACCTCAGGGGAGGGGACCACCCTTCGCGACCCGGTCCGGTGGCAAACGGTCGAGGAGGCGCTCCGGATCGTAAACGGGCGGGTGCCCCTTCTGGCCTGTGTTTCGGACACCTCGACCGAGCGCGTTCTGGAGAACGCCCGACGGGTTCGGGAGCTTGGACTTTCCGCAATCGCTGTGACGCCGCCGTACTACTATCCGGCTTTCGACGCGCGAGAGCATCGAGCCTTCTTCGAACGGGTCGCCGGGGAGAGCGGGCTGGCCGTCTTCATCTACAACATTCCCGCAACGACCAAGGAGATGCTTTCCGCCGAGTTGATCGCCCAACTGGCCGAGGTGGAGAACATCACCGGAATTAAAGACAGCACCGGAAACTGGGTTCACACCGTCGAGCTGCTGGACCGTGTACGCGACCGGGAGGGCTTTGCGGTCTTCATCGGCTCGCACGTGCTGGCTGGTCCAGCGATCCTCTATGGGGCCGACGGGGGCGTGATGTCGCTGGCCAACCTCGACCCGGTCACCTGCGTCCGACTTTATGAAGCCGCCGTCCGTCGCGACCTGGAGACGTTGGCCGAGTGCACCTTCCGTCTGACGCGCCTGGGACAGATCTATAAGGTCGCCGCTCAGGTGCCCAGTTTGAAAACGGTGCTTCACTGGATGGGGGTCTGTGAGCCGCACGTGACCCATCCGCTTCAGCTCCCTGACGCCGAACAGAGCGCCCGGCTCCGGAAGATCGTCGAGGAGCTGGGCCTGTTGGAGGGCGTCCGGCAGTGAGCCGAGCGATCCTCTGCGCCGATTACGACGAGACGCTCACCGTCGAGGACACGATTCATCTGCTGCCCCAACTGGCCGCCTGCGAGCTGTCCCAGACGGAACGCCGTCGCTTTTTGGAGCGCTGGGAACGCGACTCCAAGTGGTACTACAGCCGGTGGGAACAGGTCTTCACCGACGCTCTCGACGCGCTCTCCTCTCTGCCGCCCGACCCACAAGGCCGCCTTGAGGCCCTCCACCGCGCCTTTTTGGACCTAGAACGGGAGTCCATCCAGATGGTGGTCCAAGAGGGGTACCTCCGAGGCATCCGCCGAGAGCGGCTGATCCGCGCAGGCCGGCAGGTTCGGTTCCACCCAGAGGCCCGAGAGACGTTACAGGCCGCCGCCCAGGCCGGCTACCGGCTTTGGGTGCTCTCGGTCAACTGGTCGCGAGACCTGATCGCCGCCGGGCTGGAAGACCTCCCCGTTGAGATCGTTTCAAACGACCTCGTTTTCGACGCTTCTGGGCGGTCCACCGGGGCGCTCCAAGGAGGACTGCATTCCGGGTTTGACAAGCGAGAAGAGCTCCGAGCGCTCCGCAAGAAAGGAGGACCAATCCTCTACATCGGCGACAGCATCACCGACCTCCTCGCCCTCTTAGAGGCCGACGTAGGGATCCTCTTTGGAGAAAAGCGCTCGACGATTCGCGCCTGTGAGCGGTGTGGAATCGCCCGATTGCCGCTTCGGCTGGAGCCGCTCCCGCTGCCTCCGGGGGCGGTCTTGACCACCAACTCTTGGGGAGAGATTCGAGAGTTTCTCTTGAAAATCCCTTGGCGGGAGAGGGTGGGAGTCGAACCCACCGCGGACGCTTAACGCCCGCACCTGGTTTTGAAGACCAGCCGGGCCACCGGACCCGATCCTCTCCCATCAGCTATTGTCCCGCGATCCACCCCTGGAGGCAAGCGGCGACCGCCTCGGCTAATATCCGATTTCCAAACGGCGTCATGTGAACGCCGTCCTCGCCGATACACCGCTCAACTCCCGCTTGCAAGACCACCTCGTAAAGATCGTTGATCGGGACACCTGCGCTGTTCATGATTTCCGCCGCCGCAGCGTTGTACCGCTGCACGTCGGCAAGGAGCCGATCGAAGCCCTTACGGGCACGGTGGCGCGCTTCGAGGACCGGCGTCGTGCTCGCCCAGATCGGCTGAGCCGAAGTCCGCTCCCGAAGCTCTTGAAGGATCGCCTTAAGGTTCTTCCGATAGGCACTTAGCGGCTGCTGACACTCCGAGGAGCCGAACGGGCGCTTGATATCGTGAAGTCCACAGTTCAGATGGACCACCGTCAACGTTGGCCCGTCGGCGAGCTCAAGCCACTCGGCTAGCTTTGAGCGGACGTTTCTGCTGTCCCCGCCGTTCTCAGGAATTTCGAACACCTCCGCTCGGTTCGCCAACGCTGTCCGCACCAGCGGGGCATAGCCGATCCGAATCGAGTCTCCAACCAGCAACACGCGCGGCAGGCTCATGATCCCTCCTTTCCCCAGAGGCCGGGGCGGGCCCGGCGCGCGTTCCCCACCCGCACAGTCCAGCCCTGCCGATCGCAGTACTCCAACAAAGGGACGGCGTACTTGCGCGAAAGACCGGTGCGCTCCCGAAGCTCGGCAATCTCCAGGGTCTCCCGCTCCAAGAAGTGCTCCCGAAGCGTCTGGAGAAGGGCCCGCTCCGCGGTGACGTGAAGCCAGTAGTCCTCCCCCACGTGCACCACCTCCCCCAATAGACGAAGGGCGTTCAGAACCGCAAGGATTCGGTCCAAAGGCGCGCCTAACTCCTCCTCCAGCTCGCGTGGCGAGGGGGAGGCCATCCCCGAAGCCCTCAGCCGCTGAACAATCGCATCCCGGAGCGCCGCGTCCTCCCCCTCAAACCGAACCTGATGCCCCGGCAGCCGGACGGCCCCCCGGTCCAGAACCAAGGCTCCCTCCTCCCGGAGCCGATCCAAGAACGCCGAGAACAGCGCAGCGGGAACCTCCGGCGCGGCCCGATGGCGCAACTCCTCCGGCGCCGGCCCCAACGTGAGCGGCTCCCGGTGATGCATCGCCTCAAGGGCTTCAACCACGACCCGGCGAAGGCGGTCGAGCTCCTCGGACAGGAGGAGCCATCCGCCCAACTGAAGGGCGCCAGCCTTTTCAGAAAGCCCAGCGTAGTCCCGACGATCGGGGAAATAGTAGGGGAGCAGACCTCCAGGAAGGAACCGACTCCAAGGGCGTCGAAGGAGGGCCCGGAGTGTCTCGGCTTCGGGAACGCCACTCCGAAGAGCTCCCAACTCGCTGACCAGCTCGGCACGGAACCGTCGGTGCCGCCTGGCGAACGGGTCGAGCACCTCCCCGCCGCCCAGCGTCCGGCGAATCGAGTCGTCCCGGAGGACGAACCGCTCGCCCCGAAAGACGGGACGAGGCTCCTCCAGTCGGAGCTGAGCAATCGCCTCGGCGCCGGGCAGTAATCCCTCCCGGTGCTCCGGCTCAAGGAGAATCAGACGGGCAAACCCGTTCCAGGTCCCTAGAAACATCCGCACTCGCTGGTGGTCTTCCACAATGCGGGGGTAGTCCTCTAGGACGCGCAGCGCCACGTCTACCCGATCGGTCAGCCGGTCCAGAGGAAGGGGAACGATCAGGTCTCCGCGCGAAATCTCCGCCTTCTCGACCCCGACCAGGTTCAACGCGACCCGCTGCCGAGCCTCGGCACGGGATTGACCCTGATGGTGAACCTGGATCGAACGAATCCGAGCCGTTCGACCGGAGGGGAGAATTCGCACCTGCTGCTCTACCTCCAGGGAGCCACCCCGCAGTGTGCCGGTCACCACTACTCCAAACCCCGAAAGGACAAAGACCCGATCGATGGGAAGGCGAGGAACTCCCTCGTCCGGCGACGCGGACAACAGTCGCTGAGCCGCCGCAACCAGTTCGGCACGGAGCGCCTCTAACCCACGACCCGAAACGGAATCCACCACCACAGAGGGAATCCCCTCCAGCGAGGTGCCCTCTAGCAGCTCACGCGCCTCTTCTAGAACGATCTGAACCGTCTCATCGTCCACCAGATCGGCCATGGTCACCACAAGGATGCCCTCCGAGACGCCCAACAGATCGAGGATCTGAAGGTGTTCCACCGTCTGCGGCTGAACCCCCTCCCGCGCCGAGACGACCAGGAGGATCAGGTCCATCCCATAGGCGCCTGCGAGCATCGTGTCGAGAAACCGCTCGTGGCCGGGCACGTCTACGATCCCCACCCGGTGGCCGTCGGGGAGCTCGAAGTAAGCAAAGCCCAGCTCGATGGAGAGTCCGCGCCGCTTCTCCTCTTCCAGCCGGTCGGTCTCAATTCCGGTCAGGGCGCGGATTAGCGTGGTCTTTCCGTGGTCCACATGGCCGGCGGTGCCAATGATCAGATGCCTCATCGTCCGCTGGAGACCTCCCGATGCCGCTCTCCCAGGAAGGTGATGGCTCGATCCAGTTCGGGGAGCTCCGCGTCGGCAACGGTACGAAGGTCCAACCAGAGCCGTTCCCCCTCGATGCGCCCGACGACCGGCGTTGGGGCGTCTCGGAGCCAGGCCGCCAGACGGTCCGGCCCGACCGTCTGAGACCGAAGGGTAATCGCCCAACTGGATAGCCGAGCCGTCGGTTGAGCGCCGCTACCGATCTGCGCGCTGCAGGGCTCCACGGCAACGAGGATCCCCGGTTCCAGGCGGGGACGCCATGTCGCTGCCCAGAGCTGACACCGCTCTTGGAGCGCCTCCGGCGTCCAGGTCATCCGCTGAAGCATCGGGAGAACGGTTCGCAAGTTCGGCTCCGTCTCGTAGAGCCGAAGCACTGCGCTCAACGCCGCGTAGGTCAGCTTGTCCGCCCGGAAGGTGCGCATCATCGGATGCCGGCGGATCGCTTCGATCGCCTCGCGTTTGCCGACGATGATCCCCGCCTGGGGTCCGCCAAGTAGCTTATCGCCGCTGAAGGTGACCAGATCAGCGCCGGCGGCGATCCGCTCTCCAACGACCGGCTCCCGCGGGAGCCCCCAGCGGCTCAAATCCACCAGCGCCCCACTGCCCAGGTCCTCCATGACCGGAACTCCGTGCCGACGACCAATGGCGACCAGCTCCTCCAGCTCGACGGATCGGGTGAAGCCTTCAATGGTGTAGTTGCTCGGATGTACTTTCAAGAGAAGCCCTGTGTTCTCCCCGATGGCGGCTTCATAGTCGCGCGGATGGGTCCGGTTGGTGGTGCCCACCTCCCGGAGGGAGACACCAGCCGCGGCCATCACCTCGGGCAACCGGAAGGAGCCGCCGATTTCGATCAGTTCGCCCCGCGAGACGACCACCTCTCGCCCGCGCGCCAGCACGTGAAGCGCCAACCAGACGGCCGCGGCGTTGTTGTTGACGACGGTAGCCGCCTCAGCGCCGGTCAGCCGACACAGAAGCGGTTCGACAACTCGATCCCGATGGCCCCGCTCTCCGCGCTCCAGGTCGTACTCCAGCGCGACATAAGAGGAAGCGGCTTGGAGCAACGCCCTCCGGGCGGCCTCCGGCAGCAGAGCCCGGCCGAGATTGGTATGGGTCACGGTGCCGGTGCAGTTGATCACCCGACGGAGCGGCTCAGCCTCCTGAGCCAGCGCCTGGAGGACCCATTCGCTCAGCGCCTCTAAGCTCGGTGCTTCGCTCCCCGTTCGGACGGCCGCTCGCGCCCTCTGAAGGGCGCTCCGGGCCAAGCGACTGAGATACTCCGGTCGGTAGTGGTCCCGAAGCACTCGCAACCGCTCCGAGGAGAGCAACGCCTCAACCGAGGGAAGCTCTCGCAAACGCCGAGCCACTTCCGAATCCATCTCCTTCCTCCGTTCTCTGGGAATTACCGTACTGCCTCTCCTCCAGCTTGGCACAGAGGACCCGAACCGATATACTCAATGATGGCGGAGGAAAACGACACGGGAAGGAAACAACCCAGAGTCCATGGCGACCGTTATTTACTTCACACAGCTTGATCCTACTTGGCACGACTGGGTACAGATCGTCAACGTAGGCAATCAGCCGACTGAGGTCACCTGCATCGCTCGCAACGCCCAGGGGAAGGTCATCTGGTCGGTGAAGAACCGACTCCGGCCCTTTCAGGCGTGGACGCCGGCGGTGGATCAGCCTAAAGAGAGCGCTTCCCTGGAGGTCCGGAGCGATGGCCAGCCGATCGTCGGCGAACGACACTGCCACTCGGGAACCCAGGTGCTCGACTTTCCCGGCGCCTGCGAGGAGCGAAGGACGATCGGACGACGGCTGTTCTTCCCGGAGCTGGTCGCCGGGGCCACCGACTGGTTTCGATTCCTCAACGTCAGCGACGTGGACGCCCACGTCTCCTTTGTCGTGCGTCGCGTCTCCGACGCCCGCGTCGTCGCCCAGCGGACTCACGTCATCAAGCCCTGGCACTGGTGGGACGTCGGAGACCAACACATGGGCGCGGCGGTCCAAGGTACCGTCGAGGTGGTCAGCACCCAACCGATCCTCGGCGAACGGCACCTCCACTATAAGGGCGGCCAAACCGCCGTCGGGCAACTGGGACAGGTGATCGATTAGCCCTCCCCCAGTCGGATCACCGGGTTGGAGAGTGTCCCCAGCTCCGGGCAACTGATCTTGACCACATCCCCCGGCTGTAGAGGGAGGTCGTTGGGAACGATAATCCCCGTTCCAGTCGAGACGACCGTGCCGATAGGGCAGTCGTTGTCCCGCGTCAGGTACTCGGCCAACTCCTCAAACCGCTTGTTAATCTGGCCGGTGTTGACGGAGCCCTCCCAGCGGAGCTCCCCGTTTCGGAAAATCTGGCAACTCAACTCCAGATTGTAGGGGTCCTCGATCTCCGCCGGAGTCGCCAGGACCGGTCCGATCGCACAGCAGCGGTTGTAGATCTTCGATTGGGGGAGGTACAGCGGGTTCTCCCGCTCGATATCCCAAGCGGAGACGTCGTTGCAGAGCGTCCATCCGATGATCTGGGTCCCCCGCCCCAGGACAAAGGCTAGCTCCGGCTCGGTAGCCGTCAGGTGGGAGTCGCTCCGAATGCCGATCGCATCGTTGGGGCCAACGCAACGATGAGCGGTCGCCTTAAAGAAGATCTCTGGGCGATCGGCAAAGTAGACTCGCGAGTAGATGTCCGATCGGCTGTCCTCGTCTCGCATGTCCGAGCTGCGCTTATAAGTCACGCCGCAACCCCAGACCTCCGGAGGGTCTAAGGGCAACAGCAGATGGGGCCGCTCCGGATCAGGAGGTTGATCGAGCATCTCGTAGGTCAACGCCTCCCGCTGCTCCCAGGGGGCGATCGTCGGTCGAGAGGCGGCAGCCCGCTCCTGCATTTCCGCAACCAGGATGTTCAGGCTCACCTCCTCTTCGATGGAGGTCCGCAGGAGTGTCAGCACGTCCGGGGCCTCCTCGGTGGTCACGTCAATGATCGTATGCTCCCGCGTCAAGACACCGACCCGTTTTCCCTGACCGGGAATCCAGTACTGCAGCAGCTTCACCGTCTCCCTTTCCCTCTTCCGATCGGTTCGATGGTGGTTGTTTCTCCCTTGATCCGCTCGATGGGTCCTGCCTTGCGCGCCGAGCGCTCTAAGCTCGCCCCGCAGCGTGGGAGATCGCCTCTACCAGCCGCATCGTCCGCACCGCATCCCCCAAGTGGGAGCTGGGAAGACGATCCTCCAGCAGACAGTCCACAAAGTGACGGCTCTCGTCGTAAAACCCGTAGTAGCGATGGGTCGCTTCGCTCCCGGCGGCCTCGTAAGTCGTGCGAACGATCGGCTCCGGACTCCCCTCCCGATAAAGGCGCGCCTCGCTGTTTCCGTCCACAAAGGCGGAGACCCCGTCCGCGTGAATCTCCCAGGTGTGCACCCGCGCGCCAACCGACCAGTTGGTCAGCAAGACGCCCGTTGCTCCGCTCTCAAACTCCAAAAGTGCGTTGAACGCGTTCGGGAAGCTGGTCCCGTAGCGCTTGACCAGCGACTGCACCCGCACCACTTCGCCCCCTAGCCAGCGCAGCGAGTCCACCGCATGGATCGCGTCGCAAGTGAGAATGTCCACGGCGCCGGCGTAGTACCGCCCGGCCCGATGGCACTTGTAAAAGGTGGCCACCGCCTGGAGCAGCGGGCCGCTTCTCAACACCTGATCCTTTGCCCATTTAAGCAAGGGAATGTGACGCCGGTTGAAACCGACCATCGTCTTGACCCGCTGGGCCTCCGCCAGCTCGGCCAGCGACTCGGTCTGATAGGCGGTCACGCCCGGCGGCTTCTCGATGAACAGGTGGCATCCCGCCCGCAAGCAGAAGACCGCCACGTCAAAAAGATGGTGCGGCGGCATAATCGCATAGACGGCGTCCGGCTGAACGGCCTCAATCATGCGACGGTAGTCACGATACCGGCCCGGGATGTGATACCGATCTGCGGCGGCCTCCAGCCGCTCCGGGTCCAGTTCGGCGACGGCGACCAGCTCCACCTCCGGAATCTCGGCCAAAGAGGGATAGTGCACCGCCATCGCCAGCGAACCGGCACCGATCATCGCCACCCGTACGGTTCCCATCGGCTAGCCCTCCTGGGACGACGCCTCCACCGGAGGAGCGGTGAACTGAGATTGAGGCGTCCATCCGGTGTACTCGTCGGCCACGACCGGGTTGCGTAGCGTGCCGATCCCTTCGATGATCACCTCCACCACGTCGCCCGGCTTCAGGTGGACCGGCGGCTCCGAAAAGTGGCCCACGCCCCCCGGCGTGCCGGTGAGCAGGACCGTCCCGGGATACAGCGTGGTGTTGTGCGAAAGATAAGCGATCAGATAAGCCACGTCGAAGATCAGATGGCGCGTGTTGGAGGACTGGCGCGTCTCACCGTTGAGCCGGCACTGAATGTTCAGCTTGCCAGGATCAATCTCAGTAACGGCGTACGGCCCTAGCGGACAGAAGGTGTCAAACGATTTGCCCCGCACCCATTGGCCGCTTGGGCCCTGAAGCTGGGCATCCCGAGCGCTCACGTCGTGTCCACAGGTATAAAAGGCAACAGCCTCCAGGGCCTCTGCCGGCGTGGCGTTTCGTACCTGGCGGCCCAAGACAGCAGCAAGCTCCGCTTCGTAGTCCACCTGGTAAGGGGCCATGTGGGGCAGGACGATCGGGTCCTCCGGCCCGATAACGCTGTTGGGGAACTTAACGAAAACGGTCGGCTCCATCGGCTGGGGAACCAGCGGCTTCCCCTCTTCCCGATTCTTTGCGTTGATCTCGTCCAGATGATCCTGATAGTTCATCCCAATGGCCAGGATCAACGGCGGACGCCCGACCGGCGGGAGGATGTTCGCCCTCTCTGTGTAGAAGCTCGGGCCGCGGCCGCCCTCCTGGAAGGCCTCCAACAGCTGACCGTAGTAGCTTGGATCGTGCTCCGGCGGTAGCGGACGCAACAGCGTCCCGCTCACCCCCTCCGCGGACTCCGACTCGACAACACCCCACACCGGTACGCCGTTCTCATCTAAAAATCGAACGTATCGGGCCATCGGCCTGAAGATCCTTTCGTTGCTATTGTTCAGCCGTCCAGCAACCGCCAACTGCGCGGCGAGTATAAACAGCCCCGGTCGAGGTGTCAACGCGCCAGGTCGCCCAGCCCCACTCCTCCCGCTAGCCGGTCTCCGGCGCTTGATCGGGCGCCCTCTCCATGCTAGAAACAGCACCAGAGGGATTGCCGATGCGTCGAATCGTCTTGGGGATCGTCCTTTTTGCCGTTCTAGAGCTACCCGGTCTCGCGCAGCAGGAGCAGCCGCCCGCCCGGGAGATTTCGCCGATCGTCGTGACGCCCAGCGCCTACCTCTTCTCCGCCGAAGGGCCGTCCGCCCGCCGGGTGGACCTGCGCGACGCCATGCTGCTGCCCCTGATCGACAACGACCTGCTCCGCACCGCTCACCTGTACCCGGGAGTCGTGGCCAACGATTTCAGCGCCCGCTTTCAACTGCGCGGGGGAGAAAAGGACGAAGTGCTCCTTCGCCTGGACGGCGTGCCGCTCTACCAGCCGTTTCATCTGCCCGACTTTGACGGCGCGATCTCCGCCATCGACCCGATGCTGGTCGGGCGGGCGGAGCTGCATATGGGAGGGTTCCCCCCGCGTCTGGGAGACCGAATGAGTGGCGTCTTCGACCTGGAGAGCCGCCGCCCTGCAGAGCAACGCCGAACCCTCCTCAGCCTGGACCTGTTGAAGCTTCAACTCCTCCAAGAAGGCCCGTTGGCAGGAGGGGGTTATCTCTTCTCCGTCCGCAGAGGGTACATCGATTGGATTTTAGAGCTGATCGACCAGATTCAGCCACTAGACGAGAAGTTCCGCCCCCGTTACCTGGACCTGTTCGGGAAGTATGCCCTTCAAGGGCCAGGAGGAGGCCGCCTGGAGTGGGGAGCGCTCTACAGCCGCGACACCAACCTGATGGACCGTCCCGGCGGCCTGGAGGACCTGAACTCCACCTACGACAGCGGGGTTGGGTGGATTCGGTGGGAACTCCCCCTCGGAGCCGAGCATCTGTTGATCCTTCGCCCCTACGGCGGACAGGCCTCTCGAGACCGGCTCGAAGGTACTCTTGAAGAACCGGTCGAGCGGGACAAACGCAAGATCGCATACTTTGGCCTGATCGGAGAGCTCCTGCTCGTCCCTCACCCAGCACATCGCGTTTCCCTAGGGTTAGAGAGCCTCTGGAGCCGAGGGGAGTACCGCTACTTGGAGCAGCTGACCCCCTTTCCGGAGCTAATCCCCGACCCGCCGACCATTGACGTAGATGCGAAGCTTTCTGGTTGGCAATGGTCGGGGTTTCTCGAAGACGAGTGGCAGGTTGGTCGCTCCGTTGCGGTTCTGGGAGGAGTGCGCTGGCTCCGGCAGGTCGGAGAGAGTCGGGTCTGGTGGAGCCCGCGGCTGGGGCTGGCGATCCGCCCCGTTCCGATGCTGACCCTTCGCGTTGCTGGGGGCCGTTATCTGCAGCCGATCGGACCGATGGAACTCCCCGTTGAGTCGGGTGTGACGACGGCACGCCCGCCGGAGCGGGCCGACCACCTGGTCGTTGGCCTGGAATGGAGCCCGGACGACCGGCTCGTCGTTCGCCTGGAAGGCTACCGGAAACGCTATCGAAACTTAACGGGCCGCTCCCGCGACGTGGGACGCCAGACCCAGTTTGCGCGGTTCCCGACCCAAGGAGAGGCCTGGGGGGCGGAGCTTTTCGTTCAACAGCGGCTCTCCGATCGGCTCTCCTGGACCGGCGGATACGCCTATTCTAAAGTGGAGGTGACCGAGGCAGGGCAGACCTATCCCCGCGACTTCGATCAACGCCACACCATTCTGTTCAGCCTGATCGCCCGGCTCTCCGAGCGGACCTCTCTGACGATCAGCTGGCGGGGCCACTCGGGCAATCCGGTGACGCCGGTTCGCTTCGAAGCCCAGGAGGACGGCTCACTGAAGCCGGTCCTTGGGCCGCCCAACTCGGAACGGCTTCCGCCGTTCCACAGTCTGGACCTCCGCCTGAGCCGTACCTATCGCCCTCGCTGGGGGAGCCTGACCGCTTACTTCCAGGTGGTCAACCTGTACAATCGGAAGAACGTGCATGAGTACTCTTACGACCCGGAGCAGGGGTACGCCCGCGTCGAGGAGCCGTTGCTTCCGATTACCCCAACGTTTGGGTTGACGGGGAGCTTTTAGGAGCCGGTGGCGGGACCGTTTTGTCGCTGATGGGCAAGGGCTTCGGCCTGATCTTTGAGCGCCTGGAGGCGCTGGCTGTAACGAACCGGATAGGGCGGGGGGTCAGAAAGGGCCCGGTACTCCTCTGGGAGGCGCTGGAGCTGGTCGCGGGCGCGTGCCTGGATCGTCGGCAGGTCCGGGAGCTCTTGAACGAGTCTACCGCCGCGCATAATCGGCTCTAAGAGCGGCGTTCCCGGTTGGTCCTCCTCGGCCAGAGCGATCAGATCGCCCGTGAACGCCCCTGAAGGGGACTCTTGCCGGAAGACCTGTTTTCGTCCTGGATAGGTCTCCTTGTCCGAGCTGAGTTTGACGACCGGGACCGGCTGTCCGTCCACTTCGTGTTCAACGACCTTATAGACGCCGCTCAGCGTCGGCTCGTCCCTGGAAGTCACCAGCTCCGTCCCGACGCCGAACAGATCGATCGGGGCGCCCTCTCGGAGAAGGGCGTCGATTTTGTACTCGTTCAGGTCGCCACTGGCGACGATTCGGGTTCGGTTCAGGCCGGCCTCATCGAGGATGCGGCGAACCTCTCGGCTGAGCGCGAGCAGATCTCCGCTGTCAATCCGGACGCCGAGAATTCGATCGCCGAACTCGGTCGCCAACCGGGCCCCTTCCAGCGTGTCGTAGGTGTCGATCAGAAGCGTCGTGTGCTCTGGGAAGGAGTCCACATAGGCGGCGAACGCCTCCCGCTCCGTCGGGAAGGTCATCATGAACGAGTGGGCCATCGTTCCGACAACGGGCAGCCCCAGCTCGTAGCCCGCAAAGACGTTCGAGGTGGCCACGCACCCGCCGATGTAAGTAGCTCGCGCTGCCAAGACGCCGGCCTGTGGCCCGTGCGCCCGACGCGTGCCAAAGTCCACCACCGGTCGCCCCCGCGCCGCATGCACCACCCGCGCGGCCTTCGTTGCGACCAACGTCTGATAGTTGATCGTCGCCAGAATATAGGTCTCGACGATCTGAGCCTCGATCAGCGGCGCAGTGATCCGAACGAGCGGCTCTCCAGGAAAGACGATCGTTCCCTCTGGGATCGCGTGCACCTCGCCGGTGAAGCGAAACTCACGAAGATAGTCAAAAAAGGCCGAAGAAACTCGCCGGAACGGCGGAAGTTCCCGTAGATAGCGGAGCGCCGAGTCGGTAAACCGAAGGGCTGAAAGATAGTGGACCACCTGCTCCAAGCCGGCGGCCAGAAGGAACCCGCGGTTTTTGGGCATCGTGCGGATGAACATCTCAAAAGTGGCTGGGCGGTTCCGGTCGTGCTCAAAGTAGGCCGCCGCCATCGTCAACTGGTACAGGTCGGTGACCAGCGCCAGATCGTCGTCATGAATCATCAGCGATCGAGGCGTTCGGCTCACCGCTTGCGTCACCTCCCGGATCAGTTCCGCAGCGCGTGAATCGGCGCAGGGATTCTCCCGCCAAACCGGACGAAGGCCTCCCCTCCTCCGCGGACGGGAAGGATCGGCGCCTCGCCAAAGAGCCCCCCAAAGACGGCCCGGTCGCCTGGACCCTTGCCGGGAACGGGGATCAGCCGGCAGGCGGTCGTCTTGTGATTCATCACCCCGATCGCGCACTCGTCGGCGATCAGTCCAGCAAGCGTCTCCGCCGGCGTCTCCCCCGGGACGGCGATCATGTCCAATCCTACCGAGCAAACGCTCGTCATCGCCTCCAGCTTCTCCAGCGAGAGGGCACCGGACTCCGCCGCTTTGGCCAGGACGGCGTCCTCGCTGACCGGGATGAACGCCCCGGAGAGTCCACCGACCGACGAGGAGGCGAAGGCTCCCCCCTTCTTAACCGCATCGGTGAGGAGGGCCAAGGCCGCCGTCGTGCCCGCCGCACCGACCTGTTCGACCCCCCATCATTTGGAGGATTTCGCCGACCGAATCGCCCACCCGCGGGGTAGGGGCCAGCGACAGGTCCACGATCCCAAAGGGCACGCCTAAACGTCCGGCCAGTTCGTTCCCGATCAGCTCGCCGATCCGCGTGACGCGGTAGGCAGTACACTTGATCTCCTCGGCGATATCGCCCAGGGTAGGATGGACCTCGGTGCTCCTGAGCCGTTCAACGGCCCGTTTGACCACCCCCGGTCCGCTGACGCCGATGTTGATGACGCACTCCGGCTCCCCGATGCCGTGGGTAGCCCCGGCCATAAAGGGATTGTCGTCAGGCATGTTGGCGAAGACGACAAATTTGGCGCAGCCAAACCCGTCCCGATCGGCGGTGCGCTCGGCGAGCGCCTTTAGCGAGCGGCTGACGGCCAGGATGGCGTCCATGTTGATTCCCGCGCGGGAGGAGGCCACGTTGACCGCCCCGCAGACCCGCTCGGTGCTCCCCAGCGCCTCCGGCAGCGCCGCGATCAGCTCCTGATCAGCGTCGGTGGTTCCCTTTTCGACAGAGGCCGAAAAGCCACCAACAAAGTCCACCCCGATCTCCCGCGCGACGGCGTCTAGTGCCTTGGCCACCCGAATCATCCCCGGCGCGCCGTGCCCTGCCGCCCAGAGCGAAACGGGAGAAACGGCAACGCGGTAGTTCACAATCGGAATCCCGTACCGTTCAGAGGTTCGACGGCCCAGCTCCACCAACCGCCCGGCCAGATCGCGGATCTTCTGCTGTGCCTTCTTGCAAACGACGTCAATGTTCGGTCCGGCGCAGTCCAGCAAGCTGATCCCCAGCGTGACCGTCCGAACGTCGCAGTTCTCATCCTGGAACATCCGGAGCGTCATCAGAATGTCTTCAGTCTGGAGCATCGCTCAGTCTCCCCGCGACGGGCGGCGGACCAGCCGCCGGATAGCGCCGACCTCACTGGTCGCGTGAAAGATGTCCTGATGCAGCAGGTAGGCGTTGATTCCCAGCTCGCTGCAGATCGCCTCCAGGTCTAACCGGAGATGATCCGCCGTCCAGGGGTCCTCTGGGCGGATCTGAAGGACCATCGTAAAGCGGTCTCCAACCGCTTGGGCGTAAAAATCCTCAATGTTGATCCCCTGAGAGGCCAAGTAGGTGGAGACCTGGGCGATGATGCCGGGCCGATCCTTTCCCTGAACGGTCAGAATATAAGCCCCCTGATCCGTCTCTTTGGGGACAAAGAGGGGCACCGGGTCGTACCGCCGGACGTAGGCGGAAAGCTCCATCTCCGGCTCGGCGGCTTCGATCCGTTTTTTGATCTCCTCCGGCTCCCAGCCGGGCGGCAGCGAAGCGGAAAGGATGATCGTGAAGTAACCCCGCATCACCGTCTGGCTGAGCTCGGTCACGTTGCCGCCCATCTCAAAGAGGGTCCGGGTGATGGCCGCAATGATGCCGGGCCGATCCTTGGCCATCACCGTAATGATGTACTCTTCGGAGGGAACCTCCGGCGCGTTTGTCCCCATCGCCCTGGTCCTTCGCCCAACACTGTGAACTTCGCCTCATTGAAAATGGTAGCCGAACTTTATCAACCCCGAACGCCAAGGACAAGCCGCCCTCCAAAGCTCCAAGGACAACTCCCAAAGGATTGCGCCCTAGAAACAGGTGTGGCAGAAGTAGGGGAGCCTTGGTCATCGCTGCGGAAGGGGTCCGTCCATGAGGCCGCAACATTCAATGCCCGTTCGACTGGCTGCGCTGGTTACCGCCTGTCCGTCCCAGAGCTTCACCCAGGGGGTGTTGGACCGGCTCCTTGAAGGGTATTTCTTCGGAGGACAGTATCGCAATCCTCGCTGTCGAATCGTCTCGTTCTACCTCGCGCAGCCCTCGCCGGGCGACCTGGTTCAGGAACGTTCCGAGGAGTTGGGAGTCCCGATCCATCACACGGTTCCTGCGGCGTTGATGGCCGGAGCCAACGCCTTGAACGTGGATGGAGTGCTTCTCCTAGCCGCCGACGGCCAGTATCCCCAAAATGAGTACGGACAACGGCTGCTGCCTCGCCACGACCTGTTTCGGCAGGTTTGCCGGGTCTTTCATCAGAGCCGCCGGAGCGCGCCGGTCTTTCTGACCGGACCTCTCGCCGTCGAGTGGGAGAAGATCGCGTGGATGGAGAACGAGGTCCAGAAGGCCGGATTCCCACTTTTTTGCGGCTCTTACCTTCCGTTGACCTGGCGGCTTCCGCCGGTACATCTTCCTGAGAACGCGCCGATCCTGGAGGCGCTCGTCGTCGCCTTTGAGCCGAGCGAGGAGCAGGAGTACCACGCTCTGGAAGCCCTTCAAGCGATCCTGGAACGGAGGGAAGGGGGCGAATCGGGAGTGGTCGAGATCCACCACTGGGCTGAGGAAGCCTTTTGGCAGGCTGGAGCGGAGGGGGAATGGTCCTGGGAGCTGTTGACGGCGGCGCTCTCCCGCTCAGACACGCCCCAGGGGAACGCCGTTTTGGACGGGCGTCCTGAGGACCTGGTCGCCACGGGAGCCGTTCGGCAGCTGGCCCAGCACCCCTATGCCTATGGCCTGCGGTACGCCGACGGCGTGCGGGGGACGGTGGTCGTTCTACCGGGGGTGGTGCGCGATTATCTCTTTGCGGCGCAGGTGGGCGAAGAGGTGATCTCCGCACAGTTTCTGCTGCCCCCACCGCCGAACACAGCCCACCTGTCTGCGCTGGTTGAAGCAATCGAGCGGTTTTTCATCGAAGGCCGCTCTCCAGTCCCCCCAGCGCGGGCCGCCCTGGTCGCCGGAGCGTTAGAAGCCTGTCGAAAACTCCACGCCACCGGCGGGACCACCGTCCAGACGCCCGAATTGGCCAAGATCGCCTATCGGCCTACCGCGGAGGACCGCTTCGCCGACAGCGAAGCGCTCAACCCACCAGCACCGTAGAGAGGACCAGAGAACGGAACGGGTAGCCTGGACGGCTCCTCTTTGGCTGGTGAGTGGCATTTTTTTGAGAACAAGGGCTAATAAGGAGAGGGACCCGACAAGTTTGCCGGTCGACCCGGTCCGTGCAGGGGAGTGGCGGCGTCTTGCCGAAAACATTCCCTTGACGTGCCGAAAAGCTCTATGAAAGAATTGCCCGAGGTGATCCCCGGCGGAAGGCAAGAGGGAGCCGGAGAACGAAGCGCTCCGGTCTTGCAGGCAGGCTCCTAGCCGCCGGGACGGACGGAGGAAAGGTACGGCGGGAGGATGCACAGCTACATTCCGATCTTGATTTTGCTGCTCCTGGCGATCGCCTTGGGCTTGGCGCTGATCGGTCTAGGAGCTTTGATCACGCGCACGCTGATCCGTCCCTCGCGCGCGCCCCGGAAGTACGACATCTACGAGTCGGGGGTCAATCCGATCCACGACGCACGGCTGCGCTTTTCGATCAAGTTCTACCTGATCGCGATGCTGTTCATCATCTTCGATGTGGAGGTGGTGTTTTTTTTATCCTTGGGCGGTCGTCTTCCGGGAGATGGTGCGCGAGAACCTGCTGATCTTCTGGGAGATGGTCATCTTTGCTGGCATGCTGGCGCTGGGGCTGGTCTATCTTTGGCGGAAAGGCGGGCTGGACTGGGAGTGAGCTTCCTCCGGCCCGAAACGCTTTTAGAAGGCGGGTGTACCGATGAGCAGCGAGAACGTCGCACCGGCTGAGTCTTCCACGGCGGCCCCGCTTTCGGTCGAGCGGCTACGAGAGCGGTTTGGCGAAGCCCTCCTTTCGGTGGAGGAGCGCGCGCGGGGAGTGGACCGTTGTCGTCCCCCGCGAGCGGGTTCACCAGGTGCTGGCCTTTCTCCGAGACGATCCCAAGTTGGAATACAAGTACCTGGTGGACCTGACCGCCGTGGACTATCTCAAGCTGGATTCGGTTCGGCAACGGTACGGCGGCGCTCGGTATATGGTGGTGTACCACCTGTACTCTCACCTGCACCAGGACGACCGGACGCTGAATCGGATTCGGATCAAGACCACCGGTTCCGGAGGGGGAGGAGGTCGTCCCGACGGTCACCGATCTGTGGAAGGCGGCCAACTGGGCCGAACGCGAGGTCTACGACATGTTCGGCATCCGGTTTGAAGGGCATCCGGATCTTCGACGCATCCTGATGCCCGACTATTTTCAGCATTATCCTCTCCGGAAGGGACTATCCGGTGAAGGGGGCTAGGCGAACCGGGGCCGCGTTCGACTTTGAGCAGATGCCCTCGACGCCGGTGCATCGTCCGGAGTTGTTGCCCTCCCGCCGACGAGGACGGGATCGAGTCGCAGACGATGGTCCTGAACTTTGGTCCCCAACACCCGGCCACCCACGGAACGCTTCACCTGGAGGTGGAACTGGACGGGGAGCGAATCGTCAGCTGCACGCCGCACCTAGGGTACCTGTCATACCGGCTTTGAGAAGCTCGGCGAGAAGTTCAACTGGAACCAGTACGTCGTCGTGACCGACCGGATGAACTACCTCTCGCCATTGGCAAACAACTTCGCCTACTGCCTGGCCGTCGAAAAACTGCTAGGTCTGGAGGTCCCCAAGCGGGGCCAGTACTATCGGGTGATCCTCGCCCGAGCTGTCCCGAATCGCCGACCATATGGTCTGGCTCGGCACCCATGCGTTGGACATCGGCGCCTTCACTGTCTTCCTGTGGGCGTTCACGCAACGGGAGAAGATCTACACGATCTTTGAGGCCTGCACCGGCGCTCGGCTGACGGTTAGCTTTACCCGTGTCGGAGGGGGTGGCCAACGACATTCCCGACACGATGGTGCCGCTGGTGCGGGAATTCCTCAAAGAGTTCCGAGAACAGGCGCTTCCGGAGATGGAGGCCCTGCTCAACAAAAACCGCATCTGGATCGACCGGACCAAGGGAGTGGGAGTCATCTCCGCCGAAGAGGCGATCAATTGGGGACTGACCGGGCCGTGCTTGCGTGGCTCCGGGATTCCCTGGGATATCCGAAAGGTCGAACCCTATTCCTCCTATGAGGATTTCGACTTCGAGATCCCTTATGGTAAGAACGGCGACACCTACGATCGCTACCTGGTCCGCTTGGAGGAGCTCCGCCAGAGCTGCAACATCATCGAACAGGCGGTTGAGAATCTCCCTGAAGGACCGGTCAACTGCCTAGACCATAAGCACCGGTTGCCGGACAAAAGCCACGTCTACAAGACGCCGGACCACACCCACCCTTACGATCCGACCCACCCGTACGGATCGATCGAGGGGCTGATCCATCATTTCAAGCTGATCATGCCCGGGCACGGGTTTCAGGCGCCGGTGGGGGAGGCGTACGCGGCGACCGAGTCGCCTAATGGCGAGCTGGGCTTCTATGTGGTCAGCGACGGGCACGACGTGCCGTACCGAGTGCGGGTTCGACCGCCGTCCTTCTACAACTATCAGGTGCTGCCTCGCCTCCTGGAGGGGCACATGGTGGCGGACATCGTAACGGTCTTGGGCAGTCTGAACGTGATCGCCGGAGAGCTAGACCGATAGAAGAGCCGGTGGGAGGAGCAGGAACCGATGGCGTTTGAGTTCACTCCGGATCGCTGGGAGCGATTCCAGGAGATTCTTAGCCACTATCCTCCGGAGCGGAAACAGGCCGCAATGCTCCCAACGCTCCACCTGGCCCAGGAGCAGAACGGCTACATCTCCCCGGAAGTGATGGAGTACGTCGCCCAACTGTTGGACGTCTCTCCGGCCCAGGTGCTGGACGTGGTGACCTTTTACCCGATGTTCTTTCAGGAGCCGGTCGGGAAGTACATCGTTCGGGTTTGTCACACGTTGCCTTGTGCGCTTTGCGGCTGCCGAAAGATCATCGAGCACTTAACCGAGAAGCTTGGGATCGGGATGGAAGAGACGACGCCGGATGGGAAGTTCACCCTTCTGGGGGTCGAATGTCTGGCCGCCTGCAACCAGGGCCCGGTGATGATGGTCAACGAGGAGCTATACGGCAACTTGACGCCGGAGAAGGTGGACGAGATCCTGGACGGCCTGGAGTAGCGACTGAACGAACAACGCGGAGCCGCGCCGATGGGAACCCCTAAAGAGCTACGCATCCTCTACGAAAATATCGACCTGCCCGGCATGTACACCTTGGAGGTATATCAGCAGCACGGCGGTTACAAATCGCTGGAGAAGCTGTTTGAGATCGAGCCGGACGCGCTGATCGAGATGGTCAAGGAGTCCGGGCTTCGGGGCCGAGGGGGCGCCGGATTTTCGACCGGCCTGAAGTGGTCCTTTGTGCCCAAGGACGTTGAGCCGAAGTACCTTTGTGCCAACGCTGACGAATCGGAGCCGGGGACCTTCAGCAACCGGTACATCCTTCAGCAGAAGCCCCACATGCTGATCGAAGGGATTATCATCGCCTGTTGGGCGCTGGGGATCCACACCGCATATGTTTACGTGCGCGGCGAATTTACGCTGGGCAAAAAGCGGCTGGACGCAGCGATTGCGGAGGCGTATCAGGCCGGTCTGCTTGGGAAAAACATCCGCGGCACCGGTTTCGACCTGGACGTTTACACGCATCCCGGCGCGGGCGCGTACATCTGCGGCGAGGAGACCGGCCTGATTGAGTCCTTGGAGGGGAAGCGCGGTCAGCCCCGCAACAAGCCTCCCTTCCCGGCGGTCCAGGGGCTGTTTATGAAGCCCACAGTTGTCCAGAACGTCGAGACGCTCTCCAATCTGCCCTTCATCGTCCAGAACGGCGTTGAGTGGTACAAAAACCTAGGAACGATCTACAAGGACACGCCGCGCGGCGTGGACCCGATGAACACCGGCACCAAGCTGTACTGCGTCAGCGGCCACGTGGAGCGGCCAGGGGTCTACGAAGTGGAGATGGGCCTGACCGTTCGGGAGCTGATCGAGATGGCCGGTGGCGTCCGCGGCGGCCGTCAGGTCAAGGCGGTGATCCCCGGTGGAAGCTCCGCCCCCGTCTTGACGCCCTACGAGCTGGACGTGCCGTGCGACTTTACCTGTTTGCAGATGAACAAAACCATGCTCGGCTCCGGCGGCGTGATCGTGATGGACGAGACGGTGAACACCGTCGAGGCGCTGCTGAACCTGATGGAGTTTTACGCGCACGAGTCTTGCGGGCAGTGCACGCCCTGCCGGAACGGCACGCCCTGGGTGCGGGACATCACCCGGCGGATCTTTGAAGGCAGGGGCAAGCCGGGCGATGTGGATCACTTGATCGAGGTGGCCAATATGATCGCCGACGTGGACGCCTTCACCTGGAACACCATCTGCGTCTTTGGGATCGCGGTGGCCTGGCCGGCGGTCAGTTTTGCGCGCAAGTTCCGGCCCGAGTTTGAAGCGCACATCCGCGAGGGGAGGCCCGTTGTGCTGCCGGTGGAGGAGGCGGTCACCCCGCCGGAGGAGAACTACGCCTGGCCACAGACGATCCCCGAAGCGGTCCGCCGCCCGACGTGGGACTATTGATCCGTCAGAGGAGGGAAGAAGAGAGGACGCGGCATGGCCAAGATCACCATTGACGGGCGCGAGTATGAGGTCTCCGACGGTCTCTCGGCGGTCCAGGCCGCCGCGGAGGTCGGCGTTCTGATCCCCCACTACTGTTATCATCCGGCGCTGCCGGCCCCGGCCAACTGCCGGATGTGCCTGATCGAGCTGACGCCGCCGGGAGCGCCGGGGCCGCTTCGTCAGTTGGCGACCGCCTGCACCACCCGGGTCGCCGACGGGATGGTCATCACGACCAACAGCCCTCGCGTCAAGCGGGGCCGCGAGATGACGCTGGAGTTCCTTTTGATCCACCACCCCTTGGATTGTCCCACCTGCGACGAGGCCGGAGAGTGCGACCTGCAGGACTTCACGTTTCTCTTTGGTCCCGATCGGAGCAAGTATCAGGAAGCCAAAAGAGTTCCGCCGCGAAAGACGCTTGGCCCTTACGTGGAGATCTTTAAGACGCGCTGCATCGTTTGCACGCGCTGTGTTCGCTTTACCGAGGAGATCAGCGGGACGCGGGAGCTATGCCTGGTCAACCGCGGCGTTCACGACGAGATCGATATCTACCCAGGCCGCGAGCTGAACAACAAGCTTTCAGGCAACGTCGTAGACCTGTGTCCAGTCGGAGCGCTGCTGAGTCGGGACTTTCTCTACCGCTCTCGGCCCTGGTTCCTCCAGAAGGTCAACTCGATCTGTCCGCGCTGCAGCAAGGGGTGCAACATCACCGTCGAGTATCGGGACGGCGAAGTTGTCCGGCTCCGCCCGCGCTACAACGGCGAGGTGAACGACTTTTGGATGTGCGACGATGGGCGCTTCGGCTACCACTATTTGAACAGCCCTCAGCGGCTTCGGCGGCCCATGGTTCGCCAGGAGGGCGAAGAGCCAGAGCCGACGGTCTGGCCCCAGTTTTTCGACGCGATGGAACGCGCGGTCGGCGAGTTGGGCGGGGAGCAGTTCGCCGTGGTCGCCTCGGCCTGGAATACCAACGAGGAGTTGTATCTAATCCGCCGCTTTGCCGACGAGGTGCTTCGGACCAAGCGATTAGGGCTGCTGGCCGCTCCGATCGGTCAGGAGGAACGCTTTCCCAAGTTCGTCATCGAGGGGGACAAAAATCCCAACCGAACTGGGGCCCAGCTGATCCTGGGCGAGGCGGTCTCCACCGACGATGCGCTTTGGGAGATGCTCGCCGAAGCCAAGGGCGCTTTGATCTTTGGTGGAATTCCGGAGCTGAGCCTTCCGGAGCGGGCTCGGGAGATCCTTGCCGGTCTGGAGTTCCTGGCGGTGGTGGACATCCTCCCCTCGGAGCTGACGGCTCTGGCCGAATGGATCCTTCCCGGCACCGGCTTTACCGAAAAGGAGGGCTGCTTCACCAACTCGCAACGGCGGGTTCAGGCCCTGGAGCGGGCAATGGAGCCGCTGGGCAACGCGCTTCCCGAGTGGCAGCTGTTGAGCTACCTCGCTAACGTTCTGGGCGCCGACTGGTCTTACAGCTCCGTGCGCCAGATCACTCAGGAGCTGGCCGAGACGGTTTCGGCCTTTGAAGGCGCTACCCCGGAGACGATCGGAAAGCGAGGATACGTGTTGGGCAGCGGGCCCAAGCCACCGGAGACGCCCCTCAAGGGCAACGACGCCTATGCGGCGATGTTCTGGCCGTAGTCACACGGTTTCGTCCAGAGGACGACGAAAACGAGGACGGAAGGATGCTGTTCCTACTGATCGCACAACTGGTCGCAACGCTGGGGAAGATCGTCTTCCTCTTTGCGTTCGTTCTGACCGTCGTGCCGCTGCTGGTTTGGGCAGAGCGGCGGATCAGCGCTTGGATTCAGGACCGGAAGGGTCCCAACCGGGTGGGACCGGCGGGGTTGCTGCAGCCGCTGGCCGACCTGATTAAGTTCCTGAGCAAAGAGAGCTTCGTTCCTGAGCGGGCGGAACGGTTCCTTTACAACCTCGCGCCGCTGCTGATGCTGGTTCCGGCGCTGATGGTTGGCGCGGTGATCCCCTGGTCCAAGCCGATCCCGCCGGACAGTTGGATCGGCTACTGGCTCTCCGCGGTGGACTGGGCGCCGGAAGGAATTCCCTTCCAGGTGATCGACGTGGATATCGGGATTTTGTACTTCTACGCGTTGGCTTCGCTGGGGGTCTACGGGGTGATCCTGGCCGGATGGGCGGCGAACAACAAGTACACCCTCCTGGGCGGCCTGCGGGCCTCCGCCTCGATGGTGAGCTACGAACTGAGCTTGGGGCTCTCGGTGGTGGTAGTGCTGCTCATGACCGGCACGCTGCGGATCAACGGAATTGTGGACTGGCAACAGGGGGCTTGGCTGGTCTTTTATCAACCGTTAGCCTGTCTGACCTTTATGGTCACCGTCTTTGCCGAGAACAACCGGCTGCCCTTCGACCTGGCCGAGTCGGAACAGGAGTTGGTCGGGGGGTACCACACAGAGTACGGCGGGATCAAGTTCGCTCTGTCCATGCTGGCCGAGTACGCCCATATGGCGATCAACTCGGCGCTGATCGCCTCGCTGTTCTTTGGCGGGTGGCGTTGGTTCGGCCTGGAGGACCGCCTTCCGTGGTGGGCAACGCTCCTGCTCTTTATCGGAAAGGCGCTCTTCTTCATGTTTTTCTTCATCTGGGTGCGTTGGACCTTCCCTCGGTTCCGGTTCGATCAGGTGATCCACCTGGGCTGGAAGGTGCTCCTGCCGATGACGCTGGGGAACGCGATCGCCACAGCGGTGGCGTTGGTGTTGGTGGAACGATCCGGCTGGCCGCTGTGGCCGGTGGTGATGGCCGGTCAGGTGGTGGTCGTCGCTGGAGCGATCCTCGGCTCGACGATCCAGACGCGCCGCCTCCAGGCCCGCGCTGCGGCCTCCTAGGAGAGAGACGATGCAACTGGTGCTTTTTGTGCTCTTTGGACTGTTCGCCGTCCTGGGCGGTCTTATAGTGGTAGGAAACCGAAACCCGATCTATAGCGCTCTAGGGCTGGTTGTCGCTCTGTTTTCCATCTCGGCTCTCTATGTGATCCTGGGCGCCTATTTTGTCGCGGCGGTCCAGGTGATCGTCTACGCCGGGGCGATCGTCGTTCTCTTCCTGTTTGTGATCATGCTTTTAAACCTGAACGACCGGGAACGGCTGCGGGAGCAGTTTACCCTCCGCTCGGTGATCGGGATCGTCCTTGGGTTGGTCTTTGTGGCGGTGACCGGCCTGACCGTCTGGGCGGTGGTGCATCCGGGAACCGGCGCAGCCATGCCCCTCTCCGATGTAGGACACACCAAGCAGGTGGGTCGGCTGCTCTTTTCGAACTACCTGTTGCCCTTTGAGGTGACCTCGGTGATTCTGTTGGCCGGGATGGTTGGCGTGCTGGTGCTGATCCGGTTTCACGGGCGCGGACACCGAAGCTAGCAAGGGAGTTAGACCATGGACCCGACGATCTTTCGGCTCTGCATGACGCTCAGCGCGATCCTCTTTACGCTGGGCGTGGTCGGTGTAGTGGTCCGTCGAAACGCGATCGTCCTGTTCATGTGCATTGAGCTGATGCTCAACGCGGCGAACTTGGCCTTTGTCGGATTTGCCCGCTATTTCGGGTCGTTAGACGGACAACTGTTCGTCTTTTTCGTGATGGCCGTCGCCGCCGCCGAGGTGGCGATCGGGCTGGCGATTATCGTCGTGGTGTTCCGAAACCGCGAGACGGTGCACGTGGACGAGATGAAATCGCTCAAGCAATAACCCTCAAGGCGTCAAGACGATGAGCAGTACCGCTGTCGCGCTTCTTTTTGTGCCGCTGCTAGTTGGTGTGTTGTTGAACGGGGTCTTCGGGGCGAAGCTCTCCAAACGGCTTTCCGCCTGGATTGGAGTGCTAGCGGTTGGCCTTTCGTTCCTAGGGGCGCTTCTTGCGTGGAACGCCGTTCGGGGCGGCTTTTCTGGAGAGATCACCCTGTACCGGTGGATTCAAGCGGGCTCGTTCGGTGCCGACGTGGGCTTCCGATTCGATCCTCTTTCAGCGGTGATGGGTCTGATCGTTACCGGTGTCAGTTTTCTGATTCACATCTACTCCGCCGGCTACATGGCGCACGAGGAGCGGCGAGGCTTCTCCCGTTACTATGCCTACCTGAACCTGTTCGTTTTTGCGATGCTCCTTTTGGCCCTGGCAAACAACTATCTGCTGATGTTCGTCGGATGGGAGGGGGTGGGCCTCTGTTCGTACCTGCTGATCGGCTACTGGTACGACCGCTCCCGGAAGCCGGGCGAGACGACCGACCCACCGACGGCGGCCAAGAAGGCCTTCATCGTCAATCGGATCGGCGACGCTGGATTTTTGCTGGGGATGTTTCTGCTGGTCTGGCAGTACGGCACGTTGCACTTTGAGACGATCTTTCACGAGGCGGAGCTTGGCCACGGTCAGGCCTGGCTGACCGCCGCGACGCTTCTGCTGTTCCTGGGGGCTGTCGGGAAGTCGGCCCAGATTCCGCTTTACGTCTGGTTGCCGGATGCGATGCAAGGTCCCACACCGGTCAGCGCGTTGATCCACGCGGCGACGATGGTCACAGCCGGTGTCTACATGGTCGCGCGCTCTCACGTGCTTTACGACCTGGCAGGAACGGGAACAGTGGTCGCCTGGATCGGTGCGCTCACGGCGATCTTCGCGGCGACGATGGCGCTGGCCGTCTTTGACTTCAAAGGGGTGCTCGCCTACTCGACGATCAGCCAGCTGGGATACATGTTTGTCGCCGTGGGGCTAGGGGCGTACAGCGCCGGAATTGCTCACTTGATGACCCACGCGTTTTTCAAGGCGCTGCTGTTTCTGGCCGCCGGGAGCGTGCTCCACGCGCTCCACGACGTGGGCGACATTCGCCGCATGGGCGGCTTGGCGACGAAGCTGCCGGTGACCTTTTGGACCTTTCTGATCGCGGCGTTGGCGATCGCTGGATTCCCGCTGTTGAGCGGGTTCTTCTCGAAGGACGCGATCCTCCTAGCCGCCTATCAGCAGAGCCGCGCGATCTTTGTGATCGGCCTGATAACCGCCGGCCTGACGGCGTTCTACATCTTCCGGCTGTTGGCGATCGTCTTTGCAGGAGAAAGCCGCGATCCCTCCTTGACTTTGGAGGCTCACGAATCGCCGCCGGTGATGCTCTGGCCGATGATCCTTCTGGCGATCCCCTCGGCGGCGGCCGGTGTGTTGCTGGGGTTCCGAGAGGACGGAATCTTTTATCGGTTCCTGGACCCGGTGTTCACCCACGGCGAGGCCCACGCAGCGGCCCATCCGGTGTTGCCGATGGTGCTTTCGATCCTGGTGGCGCTGATCGGCATCTGGTTGGGGTTTGTGCTCTTCCGCGCCCGTCCGGTGGCCCAGCTTGAGGCGCTCAGTCCTCTGCTTCTACGGCGCAAGTGGTACGTGGACGAGCTTTACGACCTGCTGATCGTTCGCCCGACTCGATGGGTCTCCGAACGCATCCTCTGGAAGGTCATCGACCTGGGAATTGTGGACGGGATCGTCAACCTGGTCGGCGGAGCCATCTGGTCAGGCGGAGCCCTACTGCGAACGGTGCAGACCGGCGTCGTCCAGACCTATGCGGTGGTGGTCGTCGCCGGCGCAGTGGTGATCCTGCTGATCGTCTTGTTCGGTTAAGGGAGGACGTTCCGTGTTGCTGGTCTGGACCATCTTCTTGCCGCTACTGGGTGCGATCGTCCTGGGGATCGCCTCGGCGCTCTCTCAGTCGGCTCAGGACCGCGCTCTCCGCAACAACGCGCTCAAGGCGGCCGCCTTGGGGATTACCCTGCTCACCTTTGCCCTTTCGCTGGGCTTCTTAGGGGGAGCCCCGCGAGAGCTCCACTACCGGTGGATCGGGACGCTGGGAGCCAGCCTTCACCTCCGACTGGACGGCGTGTCGCTTTGGCTTTTTCTGCTGACCGCCTTTTTGATGCCCATCTGCGTGTTGGCCTCCTGGCGGAGCATCCTCACCCCACGCGATCCGCATAGCGCTTCCGACTGGGGGGAGGCACACGAAGAGGAGCGAGGCGTGGGAGGGTTTCTGGTCTGCCTGCTCCTGACCGAAGCGGCTATCCTGGGGACCTTTGCGGCCTTTGACCTGCTGTTGTTCTTCTTCTTCTGGGAGATGATGCTGATCCCGATGTACTTCCTGATCGGCATTTGGGGCAGCCCGGGCGTGCGGGACTCGTTCTTCTTTGGGCGCGTGCCGGAACGCATCTACGCAACGATCAAGTTTGTGCTTTACACGATGGCCGGAAGCGCCCTGATGCTGGTCGGGATCATCTGGCTCCGGCTGGAGACCGGCTCCTTTGATGTGGAGGTGATCACTCAGTACGTTCAGGCTGGGGGTCTAGCCCGCACGGCTCAGTTTTGGCTGTTTTGGGCCTTCTTTGTCGCCTTTGCGATCAAGGTTCCGGTCTTTCCCTTTCACACTTGGCTTCCCGACGCCCACACTCAAGCGCCGACGGCAGGCTCCATGATCCTGGCCGGGGTGCTCCTGAAGCTGGGCACCTACGGCATCCTACGCTTTTGCCTCCCTTGGTTTCCTGAAGCGGTGGCCACCTATGCCGGTCTGGTCTCCGTCCTGGCGGTAGTTGGCATTCTTTACGGGGCGCTGGTGGCGATGGTCCAGCCGGACATGAAGCGCTTGGTGGCCTACTCCTCGATCAGCCATTTGGGATTTGTCCTGCTAGGCCTGTTCGCTGGGAACAATATCGGCGTTCAGGGGGCGGTCCTCCAAATGGTGAACCACGGATTGAGCACCGGCGCGTTATTTATGTTGGTCGGGATGCTCTACGAACGGCGGCATACCCGTCTGATCGCCGACTTTGGGGGAATCGCGCGGTCCATGCCGATCTACGCGGCCTTCTTTCTTATCATCACGCTTTCCTCGATCGGGCTGCCCGCCACCAACGGGTTTGTCGGGGAGTTTTTGATTCTTCTCGGCACCTTCCTCACGGAAGGGCGCACCGTGTACGCCGTGCTCGGGACGTTGGGAGTGATCTTCGCGGCCGTCTATATGCTCTGGATGGTGCAGCGGGTCTTCTTTGGGCCGATTCGCCATGAGGAGAACCGCTCAGTGGCCGATCTTTCGGTCCGGGAGGTGCTCGCGATTCTTCCGATCGTGGTGATGGTCTTCTGGATTGGGCTGTTTCCAAAGCCGTTCCTGGATCGGATGGATGCAGAGGGCTGGATCACCGAGCTCCAAAAAGCTGGCCGGCCAAAGGAGGGCGCAATCGGAGGAATCCAGGAGGCCCCCTGGCTGGCCGAACGTCCCACCCTATTCCGTCAAGGAGAACAGAAGGAATGAGCCGCGTCGTCCACCATCGCCGTTCATGGGTCTGGCTGTTGGTGCTGGTGTTGATCTGCCTGCCGACCCTTGGGGCGCTAGCCGCCGAAGGGGCCGCCGAACACGGAGCAGCCCATCCTTCTATTGGAGAGGAACTCCCTCTCTATTGGGTGATTCCTTTCGTTGGCATCCTGTTATCCATCGCCTTGGGGCCGATTCTGGCGCCCCACTGGTGGCACCACAATTATCCGAAGGCCTCCGCCTTCTGGGCAGCGGCCTTTGCGATCCCGTTTCTCATCGTCTTTGGCCTGAAGGGCGAGTTAAGCGTCGCCTTTCATGAAATCCTCCACATCTACTTAGTGGACTACATCCCCTTCATCATTCTGCTGGGGGGTCTGTTCACGGCGGCAGGAGGGATCGTCCTCCGGGGGACGGTCGTCGGGACGCCGATGGTCAACGTCCTGTTCATCCTGGTCGGCTCGATCCTGGCCTCCTGGATTGGAACGACCGGTGCCTCCATGGTGCTGATCCGTCCGCTGCTGCGAGCTAACCGACACCGTCAGCATCGGATGCACATTGTTATTATCTTCATCTTTTTGGTGAGCAACATCGGCGGCTCGTTGACCCCGTTGGGGGACCCGCCGTTGTTCTTGGGATTTCTCCACGGCGTCCCCTTCCACTGGACGATCAGCCTGCTTCCGGAAGCGGCGCTGATGGTGGCGGCAGTGTTGGTGATCTTCTACTTTTTGGAGCGTCACTATCTCAAGCGCGAGCCGTGGGCTGAAGAGGAGCAAGAGGAGGAGGCCGAAGCGGCTCGGCAACCCGTCCGGCTGGTCGGCTATCACAACTTTCTGTTCCTTTTGGGGATCATGGGGGCGGTGCTGCTCAGCGGCGTCTGGCATCCCGGCGAGGTGAACATCCTGGGCGTCCACGTTCCCACCGAGAGCCTGGTTCGGGACGTGATCATTCTGATCATGGCCTTTGCCGCCTATAAGACGACCCACCCGGACCTGCGCAAGGAGAACGGATTTACCTGGGAGCCGATTCGGGAGGTGGCCTATCTGTTCGCCGGCATCTTCATGACGATCGTTCCGGCGCTGGCAATCCTTCGGGCCGGAGAGAACGGCGCGGCGGCGTTTGTGATTCGTGCGGCTCGGTCGGAGCCGGCTTATTTCTGGCTGACCGGGACGCTTTCTAGCTTCCTGGACAACGCGCCGACCTATTTGACCTTCTTTAACACGGCGCTGGGACAGCTTCATCTCAGCGAGCCGGCGATCGCCGAGTACCTGCGGAACGTCCCGCTGCCGTTCTTCCACGCGCACGCGCCGAGCGTTGAGCTGACCCGGCAGATTCTCCAGAACCACGCAGACACGCTCCCGTATTTCGCGGCGATGAGCGAAGCCCAGGCGATTCCGCTGCTTCAGGAGAAGCTGGCCCACTTTGAGACCTACTTGAAGGCGATCTCGATCGGAGCGGTCTTCATGGGGGCCAACACTTACATCGGCAACGCTCCCAACTTCATGGTTCGTTCGATCGCGATCGAAAACGGCGTCAAGATGCCTTCCTTCTTTGGGTACATGCTCTGGTCCCTGTGCATCTTGGTCCCGTTGTTCCTGGTGATCACCTTCGTGTTCTTTTAGTCCAAGGGGGCGGTTGTCGTCTTTTTCACAAGTCGGGTAGGCGGAGAGAAAATCCGGTGTTATCATTCCGCTAGCCCCGACGTCGCGAGAGGGGAGTGGGATGTTACAGGTGGTTCCGTTCGACTGGACGCTATTTGGGCCGGTTCTAGTCCTGCTAGCGACGATCGTAATCGCGCTAGTGGTGGACATGTTCGGTGAACCGGAGCGGTGGGCCCGTCCGGTGGGATGGGTCTCGCTGATCGGAACGCTCGTAGCCCTCTGGTGGACGGTTCGGCTGCCCGCTGGGGTGTTGAGCTTTGGAGCCGCCCAAGACGGGCTGGCGGTACCGCTTTTTGTAGTGGACCGCTGGACGCGAGCCTTTATGGGAATCGCCCTTTTAGGAACGGCGCTAAGCATCCTGGTGGCCTTTGGGTACCTGGCCCGCCATCGGATCGAGCGGGGGGAGTATTACATTCTGATGCTTCTCTCCGCGGTCGGGATGTGGTTGATGGCCGGCAGCAACGATCTGATCCTGCTGTTTTTGGGGTTGGAGCTGCTCTCGTTGCCGCTGTACATCCTGGCGGGGTTCCTGCGGAACGCACCGTCCAGCGAGGCGTCGCTTAAGTATTTCCTACTGGGGGCCTTTTCGAGCGGGTTTTTCTTGTACGGCGTGGCGATGATCTACGGAGCGGTCGGCTCGACGAACATCGGCGATGTGGCCGCCTTTGAAGGCGGTTCAAACCTCTTCCGGCTAGGGATGGTGCTGCTGGTCGTCGGATTTGGGTTCAAGGTGGCTGCCGTTCCGTTTCACCAGTGGACGCCGGACGTCTATCAGGGGGCGCCGACGGCGGTGACGGCCTTTTTTGCCTCCGCGCCCAAGGTGGCCGGATTTGCCGCCGTTGTCCGGGTGTTCTTAGCCTCCGGAAGCGCCTATGCGCAGGAGTGGACCGCGCTGTTCGCTGTGTTGGCGGCGTTGACGATGACCGTCGGAAACCTGATCGCGGTTACCCAGCGGAACGTCAAGCGGATGCTGGCCTACTCCAGCGTCGCCCATGTGGGGTACGTGCTGGTCGGTCTAGCGGCGGGGCCGCAGGCGCTCAGCAGCGTTGCCTTTTACCTGCTCGCTTACTCACTGATGAGTCTGGGAGCGTTTGGCGTCCTCGTCGCGCGGGGCGAGGCGGACAACGAGTATCTCAACTTGGACGACTATGCCGGTTTGGGCTTCCGACGACCCTTCCTAGCGGTCGGGATGACAATCTTTTTGGTCTCGCTGGCCGGGTTCCCTCCGACGGCAGGGTTTCTAGGGAAGTTCCTGCTCTTCCAGGATGCCTATCGTGCCGGGCTGGGATGGCTGGTCGTCTTAGGTGTCCTCAACAGCGTGATCAGCGCCTACTATTATCTTGGCGTCGTCGTCCAGATGTACATGGCCGAGCCGGCAGCGGAGATGCGCCCAGGAAGCCTTCCAGCACGCGGACTGCTGACGGTGGTGTTGCTGGTTTCCCTGGTCGGTCTGTTAGTGGGAGGGGTATTGCCGGTCCAACTCCTTGAACTGATCGGCCTCTCCGGAACGGGATGGATGACCGCGCTAGTCGGTTCTTAGCCGTAAGCGGGGAGCGGAATGGACGAGTCGCGCGATCCCCGCAAGTCGCAATGGGTGAAGCTCAGCGAGTACTCCGCTTTAGCGCTGACGCTTGCTTTCTGCGTCCTCCTGGGTCTATTTGGAGGCCGCTGGATCGGTAGGAAGCTCGGCAACGAGGAGGTCGGAACGCTAGTCGGATTGCTGATCGGAATTGCCGCGGCGGGCGTAGAGCTTTATCGAGCCGTTCGGGAGATCGACCGCTTTTATGGAGTGCTCCGGCGCACGGGAAAAGGACGCGACCAGGCGGATCAGAAGACGGACAAGTTGGATTCGTGAAGTTTATTGGATTGCTGGCGGGTGTGCGGTGGGGCTAAGTATCGGCCTGGCGCTCTGGCGGCCCTGGGTAGGGATCAGCTACAGTCTGGGCGCGGCGCTCGCGGTGGCCAGCTTCTGGTTGCTGGAGCGGGCGCTTTGGTGGTTGAGCGAGTCGCAACGGCCCCGTCGCCGGGCGGAGACGCTGGCGCTGACGCTGGGCAAGTACGCCCTGATGGGTGGAGGGGTCTACTTGGCCGTTCGCCGAATCGCGGTTCACCCTTTGGCCTTTGGGCTGGGGATGGCCATCATTTACCTGGCGGTGGTCCTGAGGCTACTTTTAGAGTTGAGACCGAAAGCACCAAGGTTTGGACGGGAGGAACGGGTTTCTAGATGACACGCCGGATTCGAGCCGTTCTCGTTGGCGGGTGGAGCCTTCTTTCGCTCCCAGCGTTGGCAGCGGAGGAGGTCCACAACTCCTTTCTGGCTGTCCTTTTGCCGCGCCCGATCAAGGAATGGCTCTACCAACGAGAAGGGTGGGGCCAACTCGACGTGATCCCGAACACGATCTTTATCGGTTTGATTCTGCTGATCGGGCTCGGATGGATGGCGCGTCGGCTGGAGCGGATTCCCCAGCGACGATCCCAGAACTTTCTGGAGTGGTTGATCGGCGGCTTGAACAACACCTTTGGGCCGGTGTTAGGGGAGCGAGGGCGGAAGTATCTGCCGTTTGTCAATTCCTTTTTCCTTTTTATTCTAGCCTGGAACCTTTCGGGGTTCATCCCTGGGTTTCAGGCACCGACGGCGGAGTTGAACACCACGTTGGCGCTGGCCCTGGTTTCGATCACCACCGTTCAGATCATCGCGATTCGGGAGTTGGGGTTGATCGGTTATCTCGCCCATCTTTGGGGGCGCCCGTTGTGGTTGGGAGTGCTGATGTTTCCCGTTGAGGTGATTACCCAGCTGTCGCGGGTGCTTTCGCTTTCGCTTCGTCTGTTTGCCAACATCTTCGCCAAGGAGATGGTACTTGGTGTCCTCTGTGTGTTAGCGATCCAGGTGTTTTACATTCCCGTGCAGCTTCCCGTTTTATTCATCGGTTTGTTAGCCAGCTTGATCCAGGCGTTCATTTTTGCGATTCTCACCGCCGTCTACATCGACCAGTTCATCGGGCACCACAGCGAAGAGCATGGGGTCCACGAGGCGATGGCACACTGACGGCGGAGAGGAAGGGCGGGCTCGTCCCTGTGGGGACGAGGCCTTCTCGGGCCTTCGGGCTCGTTGACCGCAACGCTCAGTACGGAAACCAACCCAATAGGAGAACCGACGGATGATCTACCTAGCAGCGCTAGCGATCGCAGTGGGGTTTGGCCTGCCGGTCGCGATTTTGGCCGCGGCGACGGCCCAAGGGCGGGCCATTGCCAGCGGCCTGGAGGGAATGTCCCGTCAGCCGGAGGCCGGTGGACAGATCCAAACCGCGATGTTGATCGGCTTGGCGTTCATCGAGCTGTTCATCTTGCTGACCTTCGTGATCACCTTCATGCTTCAGGGGAAGCTCCCGGCAATTACGCCGGAAGAGGCGCTGAATCTAGCCCAAGTGGAGGCTTCGGCGCCGGCGACACACGAATAACACCGGAGGGAGGAGGGCTGGGAGCCCGACTGGGCTCCCGGCTCTTCCGTTCGTTCAGCGATCAGGGGTGAGGGGTACCGTGCAGACGTTGCGACGGCTTCGAGCGGTAGGAACTTCGGCGGCGGCTTGGGCCGTCTCCGGCTGGGCACTTGGCGCAGAGGTGGCCCACGGCGAGGGGGGCGGCGACCTGCTCTCCCAACTGCACATTGACCCGCAGGTGGTGCTTGTCCAGGCGATCGGCTTTTTGGTCATGGCCTGGATCTTGTGGGTGACCGTCCTCAAGCGGGTCGGAGGCCTGCTGGACCGTCGGGGCGAGGAGATCCGACGGATGGTCGAGGAAACCGAGCGAGATCGCCAGGAGGCTCAGCGGCTCCGTGCCGAAGTGGAGGCCCGACTCCGAGAGATCGAACAGGAGGCTCACGCGCGGATTCAGGAGGCTACAGAGCGTGCCGAGGCGGAGGCGGAGCGGATTCTCGCTGAAGCCCGCGCCAGCGCGGAGGCCGAAATCCAACGGGCGCGTCAACAGATCGAGCGCGAAAAGAACGCAGCGATCGTGGAACTTCGCGCCGAAGTGGCCGATCTTGTCGTCCTGGCCACTCGTCAGATCCTCGGAGAGGCGCTCGACGAAGCCCGACAGCGGCGAATCGTGGACGAGATGATTCAGCAACTCCCTCAAGAATCGGCCGATTGAGCGACCAGGAGCGCAAGGGTGCGATATCAACGAATCGCGCGCGGCTACGCCAAGGCGCTGGTGCTGGCAGCGGAAGACCTGAACGCCCAGGAGTCCGTTCGAGAGGCTGCGACGGGGCTCTTGGAGCTGATCCGATCGGTGGAGCCGTTTCGAGAGATGATCGAAACGACCGATCTCACCCCGTCGGTCAAAGAGGAGCTGTTCCAGCGGAGCGTCGGAGAGGCTCTGCCGCCGCTGATGATCTCCTTTTTTCGCCTGCTGCTGGAGAAGCGGCGGGAGCGGCTTTTAGGGGCCATCCTCCAGGAGGTGCTCCGGCTGGCAGACCAACGGGCAGGGATCGAAACCGCCCAGGTGACCAGTGTGATTCCGCTGACGGAGGAACAGACAGAGCGGCTCCAGCGCCGACTGGCCGCCGCTTATAGCGCTCGGGCAGTACGGCTGGAGAAACGATACGATCCGGAGATTCTCGGCGGACTGATCGTGCGCATCCGGGACACGATCTACGATGCGTCTCTGAGAGCGCAACTGGAACGACTGCGAAGAACCCTGATCGAAGGCTAACCAGACGAGGTGGACGAGAGCGATGCTACAACAACTACGTCCCGACGAGATTTCGCGAATCCTTCGGGAATCGCTCCAACAGTACCGCAAGGAGGTGGACGTCTACGACGCCGGCGTCGTCCTCCAGGTGGGCGACGGGATCGCTCGGGTGCACGGCCTGGAGAACGTGATGGCCAGCGAGTTGGTCGAGTTTCCCGGCGGCGTCTTAGGGATGGCGCTGAACCTGGAGGAGGACAACGTCGGGTGCGTGCTGTTTGGCGACGCGTCGCACATTCGCGAAGGGGACATCGCCCGTCGGACCGGTCGAATCGTCGAGGTGCCGGTCGGTAAGGAGCTGCTGGGACGCGTCATCGATCCGTTGGGCCGCCCACTAGACGGCAAAGGGCCGATTCAGGCCAAGCAGACGCTACCGGTGGAGCGGAAGGCCCCCGGCATCATCGAGCGCAAGCCGCTGGACCAGATGCTCCACACCGGCATCAAGGTCATCGATTCGACCACGCCGATCGGTCGGGGACAGCGAGAACTGATCATCGGCGACCGGCAGATCGGTAAGACGGCGATCGCTGTGGATGCGATTCTCAATCAGAAGGACACAGACGTCTACTGCATCTACGTAGCGATCGGCCAGAAGGGCTCGACGGTGGCTAAGGTGGTGCGGGTTCTGGAAGAGCACGGGGCGATGGAGTACACCACGGTCGTCTCGGCTCCGGCCAGTCAGCCGGCGCCGCTGTTGTGGCTGGCACCGTACGCCGGAGCGGCGATCGGAGAGTACTACCGGGACAACGGCATGCACGCGCTGATCATCTACGACGACCTGACCAAACACGCCTGGGCGTACCGGGAGATGTCGCTGAACCTGCGCCGTCCGGCCGGCCGAGAGGCGTACCCCGGCGACGTGTTTTATCTCCACTCCCGATTGCTGGAGCGGGCGGCGAAGCTGAACGACGAGCGGGGCGGCGGCTCCCTGACGGCCCTGCCGATCATCGAGACTCAGGAAGAGGACTACACGACCTACATTCCCACCAACGTCTGGTCGATCACCGACGGTCAGATCATCTTAGAGCCGGGCCTGTTTTATGCGGGCGTTCGCCCGGCGATGAACGTGGGTCTGTCCGTCTCGCGGGTGGGAAGCCTGCACCCGGCCCTTAAACAGGTCTCCGGCCGGCTCCGGTTGGAGCTGGCCCGGTACCGGGAGGTCCAGACGTTTGCGCAGTTTGGCGCCGAGCAGCTCGATCCTCAGACCCGCGCCCAGTTGGCGCGAGGCGAGCGGCTGATGGAGATTCTCAAGCAGGAGCAGTATTCGCCGCTTTCGCCGGGCAAGGAGATCATCAGCATCTTTTCGGTAATGGAAGGACTGCTGGACGACGTGCCGGTTCAGGACGTGCGCCGCTTCGAACGGGAGGTGCACGCCTATTTCGATCGGGAGCATCCGGAGTTTGTCAAGCGGATGGACGCCGGGGAGAAGCTCTCTGACGAGGAGTTAGCCTTCCTCCGGGAGGCGATCCTCCGGTTCAAGAAGCAGTTTCGAACCTCCTCAGAAGCGGCAGTTGCCTGAGAGCGGGTGAGCCATGGCCACGTTACGGCAGATTCGGCGACGGATTCGAAGCGTTCAGGGGATTCAACGGGTCACTCGTGCCATGAAGATGATGGCGACGGCCCGGCTGCGGCGGGCGCAGGAGGCGGTTCAAGCGGCCCGTCCCTACGCGGAGAACCTACAACGGTTGCTCGGTCTGTTAATCCGGCAGGTGGAGGACTACCGGCATCCACTCTTAGAGCAGCGCGAGCCGAACCGAAACGTGCTGATCGTGATCACCGCCGATCGGGGCCTGTGCGGCGCGTTTAACGCCAACGCGATCCGGACCGCCACCGAACGGCTGCGCCAACTGCCGGAGGGAACCCCGTTGATCTGCTTGGGAGCGCGCGGGGCGAACCATTTTGAGCGGCGAGGATTTCCCGTTCTGGCCTCCTACCGGGATGTGTTCCAGCGGTTGCGCATCGAGCAGGCCCGAGTAGTGGCGCGCGATCTGGTCGCCCGGTACAGCCGCGCTGAGGTGGATCGGGTCGAGGTGGTCTTCAACGAGTTCCGCTCCATGCTGCACCAGGTGCCGGTGGTGGAGACGCTGTTGCCGATCTCCTGGGAAACGGGCGCTCAAGAGACCCCTTTAGACCCGGCGTTATATCTTTACGAGCCCAACCGCGCAGCGATTCTGGACCAGCTTCTTCCCTACTACGTGGAGACGATCCTCTGGCGGATGATGCTAGAGTCCAACGCCTCTGAGCAGGCCGCCCGGATGAACGCGATGGAGAACGCGACTAAAAACGCCGACGAGATGATCGAGCAGTTGATCCTCCAGCGGAACCGGGTTCGGCAGACGATGATCACCAAGGAGATCGCCGAGATTGTCGGCGGCGCAGAGGCCCTCAAGGCAACGACGTAACGCAAGGTTCGATCAGGCGACTTCTTCTTCAACGGAGACAGAGGAGCGGAGCGAGGCGATGAGCGAGCAGACGCAACAGCCGACCGGAAGGATCGCCCAGATTGTGGGCGTCGTGGTAGACGTCGAGTTTCCAGAAGGACAGCTTCCTGAGATCTACGACGCCCTGGAGATTCAACGGGATGACGGCTCCCGACTAATCTTAGAGGTGGAGCAGCATCTGGGCGAGGACCGAGTCCGCTGTGTGGCGATGGACACCACGGACGGACTGCGGCGGGGGATGCCGGTTCGGCACACCGGTGGTCCGATTCGCGTTCCGGTTGGGCGCGAAGTGCTCGGCCGCATCATGAACGTCGTCGGCGAGCCGATCGACGGCCGAGGGCCGATTCAGGCCAAGGAGTATCGTCCGATCCATCAGCCGGCGCCGGCGCTGAGTGAGCTGTCCGCTCAGGACGAGATGCTGGAGACCGGCATCAAGGTGATCGACCTGATCCAGCCGTTCCCGCGCGGGGGGAAGATCGGCTTCTTTGGCGGCGCAGGGGTCGGCAAGACGGTGTTGATCACGGAGCTGATCCACAATATCGCGACCCGTCACCAGGGGTACGCCGTTTTCACCGGCGTTGGCGAGCGAAGCCGGGAGGGCACCGATCTCTACCTGGAGATGACCGAGTCGGGGGTGATCGAGCGGGCGGCGTTGGTTTATGGCCAGATGAACGAGCCGCCGGGGGCCCGGCTCCGGGTCGGTCTGACGGGGGTAACCGTTGCCGAGTCGCTCCGCGATCTGGGCGGCGCCGACGTGTTGTTGTTTATCGACAACATCTTCCGCTTCACTCAGGCCGGTTCGGAGGTGTCGGCTCTGCTGGGCCGGATGCCCTCGGCGGTGGGGTATCAGCCGACGCTGGCCACGGAGATGGGCCAGCTTCAGGAGCGGATTACTTCGACCCAGCGGGGTTCGATTACTTCGGTCCAGGCGGTCTTCGTCCCCGCCGACGACTATACGGACCCGGCGCCGGTGACTACTTTTGCGCACTTGGACGCGGTCACCCGTTTGGAGCGTTCCATCTTCGAGCAGGCTCGTTATCCGGCGGTGGACCCGTTGGCCTCCACCTCTCGAATTCTCGACCCGAACGTCCTGGGGAAGGAGCACTACGAGGTGGCCCGCCGGACGCAGGAGATCATCCAACGCTACGAGAACCTGCGCGACATCATCGCCATCTTAGGCCTCGAGGAGCTGTCCGAGGAGGACAAGCTTTATGTCGCTCGGGCTCGACGGCTCCAGATGTTTCTGACGCAGCCGTTCTTCACCGTTCCGGGGACAACTCTGGAAGGGAAGTACGTTCCGATCGAGGAGACTATCCGTGGGGCGCGGATGATCTGCGACGGCGAGTGCGACGACCTGCCGGAGCAGGCGCTCTACATGGTCGGGACGATCGACGAAGCCTTTGAAAAGGCGAAGAACCTCTAAGGAGGGCCGCCAAGATGCGGGCAGAAGGACGGCTGGAGCTGCGAATTCTCACGCCGTCGCGAATGGTGTTTCCGACCGGGCCGCTAGCCGAAGCTCAAGTGCTTGCGGTCCGCGTCCCTGGGGCGCTTTCCCCCTTTGAGGTCCTCCCGCGGCACGCACCGATTCTCAGCAGCCTGGAGATCGGAGAGGTGCGGATCACGCGCGGAACCTGGGAGAACCCGATCTACGAATATCTTGCCGTCGCCGGAGGGGTGGTTGAGGTCCTTCACAACCGTGTGATCCTCCTCTCCCCTGCGGTAGAATGGGCCCATGAAATCGACGTCGAACGCGCAGAGGCCGCCCGCGAACGGGCGCTGAACCGGTTGCGTCATCCGACTCCGGAGACCGACCTGGATCGCGCTCAGGCGGCGCTGATGCGAGCGCTCAATCGTCTGAAGGTGGCCGGCCACGCCCTGGAGGGATGAAGGCGACCGCTTCACAGCCGCTTCAACAAGGCTCGGCAGGCAGATGAAGTTGTCCGAAGCGCTGAGCGAAGATCGCATCCTGATGGAACTCCAAAGCGCCAACAAAGAAGGAGCGCTTCGGGAGATGATCGACTTTGCCGCCGAGCGGGGTTTGATCTCCGATCCCCAGCTATTCCTGGAACGGGTCTTGGAACGTGAGTTTCTTCTCTCCACCGGCGTCGGTCATGGGGTGGCGGTGCCCCACGCCCAAATCGCCCGCGCCCAGGGAATCGCTTGCTGCCTAGGCATCTCCCGGTCCGGCGTGGACTACGACTCGGTAGACGGGGAGCCGGTCCGGATCATCTGTCTGATCATCGCTGAAGAGGAGAACGACGCCCCCTACCTGCGTCTGTTGAGCCAAATCAGCCGTCTGTTCGCCCGATCGGAGGTGCGGGAGGGAATCCTTCAGGCCGAATCGCCCGCGGAGGTGCTCGCCGTGATTCGAGCGGCTGAAGGACCTCGATCTGCCCCTTGATTCGGTCGCCCTTGAAAGACAACAGCCGGCCCGAGGGCCGGCCGTTGGCAGCTGATGCTCTCAGGGGGAGCTCACCCTTCCAACCCTGCCGCCCATTTGATGCAGCCGGCGATATGGGTCAAAAACCAGCTCGTATGCCAAAGCTCATCGGGGTGGCCCAGCGCCGTGTAGATGACCCGCCCCTTGCCGTAAGTATGACACCAACCAAGGGCATAATCGTGATCCTCCCGATTGCCCTTGGAGAGGTCTACCGTATCGTTGTCCAACCGCATCAAGACGTGCGTCTTGCTCCGGTCCCAATTTCTGAACGTATAGATCTCGTCCACGACGGTAAAGCGCTTGCCGAGCATGCGGGTGGCCGGATGGTCCGGGTCCTCAACGATCACGCCGACCTCCTGGTGCCACGGGTGGCCGTTGAAGTAACCGCCGAGCATCTCGCCGTACTCCGGCCAGTCGTAAAACGTGTCGGTAGCGTTGTGGATGCCGACAAAGCCACCGCCGTTTCGAACGAAGTCCAGTAGCGCCTGTTTCTGCTCGTCGGTCACCGGCAGGTTTCCCGTCGTCGCAAAGGCGAGCACCTGGAAGTTCCGGATTCGATCAGGGTTCAGCCAGGCGCACTGATGGGTTGTCCGGACGTTCCAGCCGTACTCCCTTCCCAGCCGCTTGAAGGCCACTTCGGCGTCGGGGAGATAGGTGTGTTCAAAACCAGCAGAATGGCGCAAGAACAGGATGTTCATCGGTCCTTCCTTTCTAGCGACACCTGTGCGAAAGTAAGGGTTGCTTTTCTATCATAGACAGGTCCTGGAAGAATTGCACGAGCAACGCAAGGGAGCACGGACGATGGGGACGGACCCCGTTCGAGTTGGCATTGCGGGACTAGGCCGCGCGGGTTGGGGGCTGCACGCTCTTTCTTTGGAACAGCTGCCCCAACAGTACCGCATCGTGGCCGTCACCGATCCGGAGTCGAGCCGACGCCAAGAGGCGCAAGAGCGGTTCGGCTGCCGGGCCTACGAAACGTTCGAGGCGCTCCTTGAGGACGAAGAGGTGGAGCTGGTTGTCGTAGCGACCCCGAGCGTCTTTCACGCTGAGCAATCCATCGCTGCCATGGAGGCGGGGAAGCACGTCCTCTGCGAAAAGCCCTTTGCCACCACCTTGGAGGACGCTGACCGGATGATTGAGACGGGCCGAAAGACGGGTCGGATCGTCACCTCGGCGCAGAACTACCGCTACGCCTCCGACTTCCTCAAGGTGCGAGAGATTCTCGACTCCGGAGTGCTCGGTCAAGTTCTGACCGTCAAGATGAACACTCATCGCTTTAGTCGGCGATGGGACTGGCAGACGCTCAAGGAGTTCGGCGGCGGGGAGTTGAACAACACGGCGGTCCACCTGATCGATCAGGCGGTGCTCCTCCTGGGCGATCGGGAGGTGGAGGTCTTCTGCCATCGGATGCACACCCCCTTAAGCTCCGGCGACGCCGAGGATCACGTCAAGGTCGTCCTGAAGGCAAAAGACGGGCTGCTCTTTGATATCGAAGCGACGATGGCCGCCGCCTATCCGCAGGAGAAGCTGCTGATCCTAGCAACGCAAGGTGGCCTGCGCGTTCGGGGGAGCCGGATCGAATGGAAGTACTTCGACCCGAGCCAGCTCCCTCCCCGGCCGGTGGACCGGCGGCCTACGCCGGACCGGAGCTACAACCGCGAGGAGCTCCCTTGGGTCGAGGAGCAGTACGACGTGCCGCCGGAGTCGTTCAACCTTCGGAACCGTCGGCTCTACGAGGACCTATACCGGACGCTCCGGGAAGGTGCTCCGCTGGCGATCACGCCGGAAAGCGTGCGAAAACAGATGTGGATCCTCCAGCGCTGCAGGGAGCTGGCTCCGGTCTAAAGTTGACAAACGAGCCGGGTCCGGCCACACTGAACTACCGTTCAGCCCAAGGAGAACGCAGGAGAGAGGGACCCTGATCGTGAAGATCGGCATCACCCAGATCATCCTAGGCGACATGTCGCTGGACGAGACGCTTCGACTCTGCGAAGCCGCGGGCTACCAAGCCCTCGAGCTGACCTTTCGGCCGGGGAAGGACCTCCACCCACAGCTCGGGGAACGCGAAATCCTCCAGGTCGGAAGGCGGTGCGCCGACGCGGGGATCGAGATCGGAAGCGTCATCGCCTCCGGCTCCAGCGGAGGGAACCTCCTGAGCCCCGATCCGGAGGACCAGCGGCGCGGGCGGGAGCGAGTGCGCCGGAGCCTGGAGATTGCGGCCCTCCTTGAGGTCTCCTGCACGCTGCTTCACCCGGGCCAGCTTCTGAACGTCGGGGACTTATCAGGAGGCGTGGGATCGCCTGGCCGGCGCGCTTCGGGAGTTAGTCCCCTTGGCCGAAGCGAGTCGCTGCGCCATCGGGGTCGAGAACGTCTGGAACAAGTTCCTCCTCAGTCCCCCGCGAGATGCGCCAGTTTGTGGACGAGATCGACTCCCCCTGGGTTGGGGTCTACTTGGACACGGCCAACATGATGGCCTACGGCTACACGGAGCACTGGATCCGTGAGTTGGGCGAGCGGATTCAGCGGGTGCACTTCAAGGACTTCCGCCGCCGAGAACACCGTTTTGTGCGCCTGGGAGAGGGGGATACCGATTGGGCCACGGTCGTTGGGGAGCTACGCCGAATCGGCTACGACGGACCGGTGATCCACGAGGTCGGGGGGACCTGGGAGGAGCACATCCAGACCGCGGCCAAGATGCGAGAGATCGTCGCCTTGGCGTGAGTCGGTGAGGGGCACGGGAGCAGAATCACCATGCCGTTCGATGTTGGGACGGTGCGTTTAGAGTTTCCGCTTGTTCGGGAGGTCGTCTACCTGAACACCGGGACGGCGGGCCTATGCCCGCTCTCGGTGGCCGAGAAGCTTTGGGAGTCCATTCGGGCGTTCGAGGTGGGGGGCGAAGTGGAGTGGCCGGAGGCGGTCCGCCGGATGGAGGAGGGCCGGGAACGGCTCGCCCAATTCCTTCACACCGACCCTTCGCGGCTGGCCTTCACTCGGAACGCCACCGACGGGGTCAACCTGGTGGTGGAGGGGATCGCCTGGCGGCCTGGGGATGAGGTGCTCCTCTCGGCGGAGGAGCATCCGGCCATGCTGTTCCCTTGGACTTATCTGGCCCAACGGAAGGGAGTGCGCCTCCGACGCTTTCCGGTTGGGATGACCCCTCAAGAGACCCTTGAAACGGTGCAGCAGATGGCCACCGAGGCGACTCGTCTGGTCGCTACCAGTCATGTCAGCTCGGTCACGGGGAAGCGAATTCCGGTCGCTGAGATCGGCCGTTGGTGTCGAGAGGCGGGCATTCTCACCCTCGTAGACGGCGCTCAGGCGGTCGGACAGATTCCGGTCGCTCTGGAGACGCTCCCCGTGGACTACTACGTCGGCAACGTGCACAAATGGCTTCACGGCCCCAAGGGGGTGGGGTTTTTAGCCGTCTCACCGGACGCCCTGGAGCCGTTGGAGCCCACCTGGGTGGGAGCAGGGAGCGGGAGCTATTCGCCGGAGAAGGGGTTTCGTCCGCGCTCTGATGCCCGTTGTTTTGAGTACGGAACACGGGACTTCGGTCGGTACGGCGCTCTTCCGGCGCTCTTTGACTGGTACCAGCGGCTGGGATGGGAAGAGATTTGGCGCTGGATGCAGTACCTGACCCGCTACCTGCGGACTCGGCTCGGGGAGCTTCCAGCGGTGCGCTCGCACACGCCATTGCTGTTCGAGTACTCCTCGGCGATGACCACCGTCTCGGTGGAGGGCGTCGGTGGACAGCGGTTAGTAGATCGGCTCTGGGAGCTTCACGCCATTCGGCTCCGATACGTCCCGGAGGTGGACGGGATTCGCATCTCGACGACGCTGTTTAACACCCGCGCTGAAGTGGATCGGTTGGTCGAAGCGCTGGCCCAAGAGTGCCGCGCAAAGTAAGCTTAGTCGTGAGGAGAGGGGTCTCTGTGAAGCAGGTAGTTCAGCCCCGGATTCGTGGGTTCATTGCAACCAACGCCCATCCGGAGGGATGTCGCCGAAGCGTCCTAGCCCAAATTGAGAAGACCCAATCGTTAGGGGTGGAGGAGGACGGCTTCCGGACGCTGGTGATCGGCGCCTCAACCGGCTACGGCTTGGCGAGTCGGATCGTTGCCGCCTTTGGGTTTCGATCCCCGACGGTGGGCATCTTCTACGAACGTCCAGCGGACGAACGTCGGACCGCCACTGCGGGGGTACTACAACGCGGTCGCCTTTCACGAAGCGGCCGCTAAGGCCGGTCTTCCCGCCTACAGCCTGAACGGGGACGCCTTCTCCGACTCGCTCAAGGAGGAGGCCCTGCGTCTCATCCAGGAGAAGCTGGGAGGGGTAGACCTGGTGATCTACTCGTTGGCGGCGCCGCGCCGGATTCATCCCAAGACGGGCGTCGTCCATCAGTCGGTGCTGAAGCCGACCGGAGAGCCCTTCACCAGCAAGACGATCGATCTGAACACCGGTCAGATCAGCGAAATTACCCTGGAGCCGGCCTCCGGGCGGGAGGTAGCCGATACGATCGAGGTGATGGGCGGCGAAGACTTCGCCATGTGGATCGACGCGCTCCTGCGTGCCGACCTTTTGGCCCCCGGAGCGCGGGCAGCGGCCTTCTCGTACATCGGCCCGGAGCTAACCCACCCGGTTTATCGGGATGGAAGCATCGGCGAGGCCAAGCGCCATTTGGAGCTGACCGCTCAGAACCTTCGCAAGCGATTGGAGGAGGCGATCGACGGAGCGGCCTACGTCAGCGTGAACAAAGCGGTGGTGACCCAGGCCTCCGCAGCGATCCCCGTCGTACCGCTTTATCTGAGCATCCTCTATCCGGTCATGGAAGAGCGCGGGGTACACGAAGCCCCGATCGATCAGATGAACCGGCTCCTGCGAGACCACCTGGCGCCAGGCCGCCAGCCGCAACTGGACGAGGAAGGACGAATCCGCCTGGACGACAAGGAACTGCGCCCAGACGTCCAAGCCGAAGTGCTCCGCCGATGGGAACAGATCACCACTGAAACCCTCGATCAACTCGCCGACTTCCGGCGGTTCCAGCGGGAGTTCCGGCAGCTCTTCGGCTTCGAAGTGGAAGGTGTGGACTACACTCAGCCGGTAGAGGTGGACCTGCGGTTGCCCGAAAACGGATAGCTCCCTAGGAGCGCTCAAAGGGAAAGGTTAAACCCATGTCGGTGGAACTGATTCAGTCGCTACGCGAGCAGTACCAGGAGCCGCACGAGCAGGCTATCCTGAACTGGGCGGAGGAGAACGACGTCGAGAACGTCGTCTTTTACCCTCAGAACCATCCAACCGTTCTGATCACCTGGATCTCCCCCGATCCGGAGGGACGAGAGCTGTTCCGGGAGATCGACATCGTCTTCGATCGCTCCGGCGGGGTGCGAGTCTCCGGCGGAGCGATGTACCACGCACCGACCTACCACCTGGCCTGGCTGCCGGTCCGCCACGGCAAAAAGGAGGAGATCGCCCACCTCCTGGGCGAGCTTAAACCCCAAGTGGACCAGCTTCGGTTTGAAGACATGACCGACATGGATGCCTATCTGGGGATCCTGCTGGACCTAGCCTTTTAGCTCTCGGCCGCCTGAAACGGATGCCTTTTCTCAGGAGTTTGGGTACAGTAGCCTCGGTTAAGAGGAGGCGACAGGTTTTTCTTGGCAGAGAGGGAAGCAATGTACCCGTCCCTGACCGAGCTTTCGATTCGCGCGGCCTTTCCGACGATCGTCGAGGCGCTGCGGGCCTGTGAAGTGAGCGCTGTGGAGTTGAGCCTTTCTCGGGAGATGCGAGTCAACGCCGTGGACGGCGGAGAGCCGTTCGTGCTCGACTCACCCCAGGAGGTGGAGCGGTACCGGAAGCACCTGGAGGCGCACAGGGTTCGCCCGGCGGGGTTTTTGCTAGGCCCCGCCTTTTCGGCGGACGGAGAGGTCACCGAAGGGGTCGAGTGGATCGTCCGGGCGGTTCGCGCCGCAGAAGGGCTGGGAATGGCCGCCATTCGGATTGACTCGATCCTGATCGGCGACTCACGCGAGGTGAGCGTATCGCGCCGACGGGAGATCTTCGTTGAGGGCCTTCTCCGAGTCTTGGAGAAGACGCCCGAGAGCTCTATCGGGCTAGGGATCGAGAACCACGGCGCCGGCGGGAACAATCTAGAGTTCCTGGAAGGGGTCTTTGAAGGGGTCGGCTCCGAACGGATCGGTTCGACGATGGATATGGGCAACTTCTATTGGTCCGGGCTGCCCCTGAGCGAGGTCTATCGCGTTCTGGAGCGACTGGCCCCGCGCACCAAGCACACCCACGTCAAGAACATCCGCTATCCTGAGGAGATGCGCGAGGTTCAGCGCCCTGTCGGATGGGAGTACGGCCGGTACTGCTGTCCCCTGGCGGACGGAGACATCGATCTAAAACGAGTGATCGGGTTCCTGAAAGAGGCGGGCTACCAGGGCGACCTTTCCGTGGAGGACGAATCGCTGGGCCGTTTTCCGCCGGAGCAGCGGCCGGAGATCCTCAAACAGGACGCTGCCTTTTTAAAGGCCACCCTTCTGGAGATGGGGATACCCGGTTAGTCCTCCGAGGAGGAAGGCGTCTCTTCTGGGAGTCCAAAGAGCCGACGGATCGTCCGGAGCGCTTGTTGGTCCTGAGGGTCAAGGCTTCGGATCGCCGTGGTCGGGCGGTGGAGAAACTTCGCTAGCAAGCGCCTGGAGACCTCCTCGACGGCCTGGTACTGCTCTTCGGTCAGGCGGGGCCGGAGTCGTTCCAGCTCCTTTTGTCGCAGTTCCTCGTACTGGGCGCGGAAGGCTTTGATCAACTCCACCAGAGGCCGGGAGGCGTGCCAAGAGGCCAGCTCGGCGACCTCTTCGGCAACGATCGCTTCTGCTTGGGGGGCCTCCTGTCGGCGTCGTCCGAGATTTTCTTCGACGATCGTTTGCAGGTCGTCCATCGCGTAGAGCGTGACGGTTGGAAGCTCGCCTAGCGCTGGATCCACATTGCGCGGGTGGCCCAGGTCCACGATCAGCCGCGGCCGATCCGCGAACAGAGCCCCCTCCCGACGGGAGAAGATCGGATGGGGCGCGTCGCTGGCGGTCACCACGATCTCCGCGGCGGAAAGCGCCTGTGAAACCAAGGTGTAAGCGACCGGCTGGGCTCGGTACCGGCTGGCAAACTGCGCCGCTCGCTGGGGCGATCGGCTGACGATGTACAGCGCTCGGACGGACGGCGGTTGCAGGTAGGCGGCCACCTGCTCAGCGATCTCGCCCGTTCCCACCAGGAGTGCGGAGCGCTCTTCCAGTGGGGCGAGCCGCTCCCGGCAGAGCTCGTAGGTAATCGAAGCCAACGAGACAGAACCGGCGCCAATCTGGGTCTCTGTCCGAACGCGCTTGGCCGTCGCAAAGCACCGCTGGGCTACCTCGCTCAGAAAGACGCCAATCCCCCCTTCCTCGCGGGAGAGCTCGACGGCGGCCTTGACCTGCCCGAGGACCTCCGGTTCTCCCAAGACCATCGAGTCCAAGCCGGCGGCCACGCGGAACAGATGCCGCACCGCGTCGGCGTCCTGATAGAGATACCAACAATCGCCGACCGGCTCGATGCCGGCAAGACGGTGAAGTCCCGCGCGCAGAGCTTGAGAAAGGATCGGCAAGGGACGGCCGGCCCCATAGACCTCCACCCGATTGCAGGTGGAGAGGACCAGCACTTCAGGGATGCCCGCCCGAAGCAGCTCTCGAATCAGCTCCCGCCCCTCACGAACGGATCGGGAGACCCGCTCGCGCAGCTCCAGCGGAGCCGTCCGATGGTTGATCCCCAGCACCAGAAAATGCACAAAGCTCGCCTCGTCTCTCCGGTGATCGCTCGGACACGAACTATTTTACCGTAAGATCTTCGCCGGGAAACCTTCACTCAAGGCCGTTCCGGACTTGTACTTGGCACACCAGCGGCCGTAGTCCTCGGTGAAGTATTGGAGCCGAACCTTCTTGAACTCCCGGAGGCTGTAAAGCATCCGGTACTCGTGGATTCCGGTCTCCTCTTCGATCGCTCGGGCGACGGCTTCGCACTCCTCCCGGCTGCGTCCGTGGATCATCGTGAAGATGCTGTACGGCCAATCGGGATAGGTAGGACGGCGGTAACAGTGGGAGACGGCGCGATAGGCGGCCATCCGCTCGCCGATCTCATCGGCCCGCTCCGGCGGCACCGCCCAGACGGCCATGGCGTTGGCACGGAATCCGGCCCGCTGATGGCGCAGGATCGCTGCAAAGCGACGCATTCGCTTGGTTTGTTGGAACTCCTCAGCGATCTGGAACAGGCGGGATTGAGAAACTCCTAGCCGCTCCGCCGGCCTTCGGAACGGCTCCTCGACCAGCTCGATCTGTTCCTGCATTGCCCGGACGAACTCTTTGTCAAACTCGCTCAGAGGGGGCGGCTCCTCCCGAACCGGCCGGCGGAAGCCCTTGTCCTCAGAGGTGGCCGTCGGGGGCGCCTCGCCGGCTACGTCCAGCTTGACGCCGATCTTGTAGAGGACCAACGTCGGCAACATCCGGTAGACCGCCCCGCTCTCGCGGGCCAGAATCGCTACGTCCTCCTCCGGCTCATGGCCAGGAGGAACGGCGATCGTGAACCAGAGGTTGTACTCATGATTCCGCTCGTAGTTGTGGCTGACCCCCGGATGCCGGTTCACGATCCGGGCCGTCTCGATCAGCTCGGCCGGCGCCACCTTAAAGGCGACCAAGCTGCTCTTGTAGCCCAACGCTCGAGTGTCAAAGATCGCGCTGATCTGGCGGATGATCTGCGCCCGCCGGAGCCGGATCGTCCGACGGAGCGCCTCCTCCTCCGAGATGCCGACCATCTCCCCCAGGACTCGAAACGGGCGTTCCGTCAGCGGAAACGCCTCCTGCATCCGATTCAACAGCTTTCCGTCAACGGCGTCGATCTCTACGCTCGCGGCAACCGCCATGGCGCTACCCACCCAAGCTTTCTAACACCGACTCGATCTCCCCTCGGATACAGGTGAAGATCGGCGTGTCTCGAACGGTATATTGACTCGCCTGAGACTCCCGGAGCTCCATGACCAGGTCCACAAAATCGTCGAGGTGGTTCGTCTCAAAGGCAAGCATGAACTCCTGATCGTCCAGACCAAAGGAGTAGGTCGTATTCAGCTTAACCGTCGGGTACTTGTGGCCGATCTCGATATGCTCGTTCATCATCCCCTGACGGGTGTGCTGAGTCAGCAGATACCAGTCACGGGACTTAACGAACGGGTAGACCAGCAGGTACTTGGCGTTGGAGACGCGAATCTCCAGGCGGGTCCCCTCCTGGTCCTCGTGGACGTGCTCGTCCACATACACAGAGCGCTTGGTCATCGAAAGGTAGCTATAGCTGGGTTGGACGTACTGGCCGAATCCGGTCCGGGCCAGCTCGGTAGACATCTCCACAAAATCTTCAATTCGGTAGCTGATGCGCCAGAGCATAAAGTCGGCATCGGCCCGAATTCCAAAGAGCGTGTAGGGGTAGAGAAGGATTCGCTGCCGCCACTGGTGATAGACGCTCAACCACTCTTCGACGCCCTGTTGTCGCTCCTCTTTGGGGAGCCGTCGCCAGGCGGGGTCCACCTTGTAGAAGACGAAGTTGACAAACTGGCGACGCTGGCGCTCTTGCCCTTCGGGCCGCTCCTTGGGATAGCGGGACATCGGCGGGTGCTCCTCCCTCCGGTAGGAACCAAACAGATTACGGCACGGAGACGGCGAGAAGCTCCTTGGCTTCGGGCGAATCCGGCGCGACGCCCTTGAACTCCATCGGCGGTTCTTCAACACCGAAGTTCTCTGCAGAAAGCTCCTCGAGCCGCTGCATCTCTTCCGGGGTGATCTCCGGGCACTCCGAGGTCTTGGCAAACTCGACGATCTGGGACTCCTCATAGATATTCGGCAGGACGGTCAGCACCTGGGGCTCCATCAGCAGCCACTTCAGGGCCATCTGCCCGATGGTCGTCCCCGGGTGGTTTTCCGTCAAGAAGCGGATCGTCTCCAGCTTTTTCAGCCCGTTGATCAACCAAGACCGGGGGCGGTGGCGGCGATGATCCCCTTTGGGGAAAACGGTCTCCTGGGTGTACCGCCCCTCCAGGAGTCCGGAGGAATGAGGTACTCGCACCAGGACGCCGGTGCCGGTGCGCTTTGCCTCTCCGATCAACGGCCTGCCCGGATACTGCTCAAAGAGATTGTGGATAATCTGGATCGTATTGGGGCGCCGACGGCGCATCGCCGCGGTGCCTTCGACCAGCCAACCGTTCGAGGGGCCAAGCGCCACTCCAAAGGCGCGAATCTTCCCCTCCTCCTGCAACCGGTGCAGCGTGGCGTAAAGGTCGTCGTTCAGCACTGAGTCGTACTTGATGTTGTGGACCTGATAGAGGTCGATGGTCTCGCGCTTGAGCCGTTTGAGACTCTGCTCACAGGCAAAGCGGATGTACTCTGGCGCCCAATTCTGGGGAAGCTCCCGCTGGCCGCGGGGCAGGCCCTTGTCGTACTGATAAAAATCGTAGCCGAACTTGGTGCCGATCACGACTTGGTCGGACATCTCCGCGAAGGCCTGGGCCAGGAGCGTTTCGCCACGTCCGTTGCCGTAGGTGTCGGCGGTATCAAAGTAAGTGATACCTTCCTCATAAGCGCGCCGGAGCAGCCGAACCGCCTCAGCGTCGGTATAGTTGCCCCACCACCCGGCGCTGACCGTCCAGACGCCGAAGCCGACCTCGGAGACGCGAATATCCGTGCGGGGGATCGTTCGATACTTCATCGCGGGCCACCTCACCGGTTCTCAGGATCCAAAACGCCTGTTTTTCCGGCACTCCGTCGAAAAGATTAGCACGCCGATCGCTGAACTTCAAGGAGGGATGGAGGGAGGACTCCATCGGCACCGGTCCCTACCGTCCTGGACCGCGTAGACCAAGAGAAAAGGCGCCGGAGAGCCTCCGGCGCCTGGTGTCTGCCTCATAGATCGAATCGGGTTCAGCGGGACTTCAGACCGCCCCAAGTGGTGGTCAACTTTCCTTGGGGATCAACGCTCAGGACGATCCCGCCGGCCAGCTGGGCGATCTCCTGATCGCTCTTAGCCTCCATCGAGACCCACAGCTCGTCCACAACGGCGTTCAGGTAGGAGGCCTGCGAGCTCTTCCGCCAGCCGATGTCCAGGGACGAAACGGCGTCCACGTTGGTTTCGAGGATACCTGCGCCTACGTCCACGGAGTCGAGCTGGCCGTTGATGTAGAACCGGGCCTCCGCCCCGTCAAAGACGTAAGCAACGTGCTGCCACTCATCCAGGTTCAACGTGCCGGTGCTGAAGTGGTCCTTGACCCAGTAGGTGGTGAAGACCAACTGACGATCGCGGAAGCCGACCTTCCAGGCGTGATTCGCCTCGGTATTTCCAGTGCCATCCATCTCCACCAGGTTGGTCCAGCTGTTCATCGCGATCGGTTTGACCCAAGCTCCAACGCTGATCGTATCTACAAACGAGGCGAGGACGTCGGTTTTCGGCGTCTGGAACGCCGTGGCCCCGTCAAACTCCATCGCCTTCCCGTTCTTTCCATCCACCCATTTGGCGTTCCCGACGACCAGGTTCAGATCGTGGCCGTATCGGGAGTGGTCTACCAGCGTTTCGCCCTTTCCCTCGTCGAAGGTCAGGATCAGGACGAAGTCCTCCGGCGGCAAACCGCTGAACTGCACCTGCGCCCACGCGGCCAGCGACAGGATCGCAAACGCTACAGAGATTCCGATGCGTCTCATGGCCTCACACCTCCTTTGAGGAACACGCGGGTTCGACGGCGCGAAAACGCTCGCCGCTGTGTCTTTCAGTGTAATTTGTTACGCGAAGATGTCAAGCGTTTTACGCCCTCTCCCCTACCCTCTCGGCTCCGACGGCGCTTGGGCAAGAACGATGCCACCTAATCCCGAACTTCGGGGCTTCCTTCTTCCAAGATCAAAAGACGGTCCGCCGGCAGGTTCTCGTACTGCTGGAGGTGACGAGCGTTCCAGCGCACCTGGAGCCGATCCACGCGCTCCGCTTCGCCCAGGCCAAAGTGAACCCTTAAATCGCTCTGGGAGAGGTAGCTCGATCCACTTCGCACTTCCCGAATCTGGACCCGTCCGCCGGCTTCTAGGACGACCCGAGCTCCGATCGCATCCGAAGAGCCGCTCCGACGGATCAGCCGGAGCAATAACCAGTGTTGGGCGTTCCCACCCTCGTTTCGGAGCAGCCGCGCCGGACCGTTGGAGTTGGAGATCACCACGTCCAGATCGCCGTCGTCGTCCAGATCCCCGACCGCCAGCCCCCGGCTCACCTCCTCGAGGGACATGCCGGGTCCGCTTTGCAGCCCGACCTCCTCGAAGGTCCCATCTCCTCGGTTGTGGTAAAGAAGGTTCCGCTGAGCGTAGGTCCCCTTTTGGCCCAGCGCCGCCAGGTTGTCGTGCAGGTGACCGTTGGCAACGATCAGGTCGAGCCAGCCGTCGTTGTCGTAGTCAAAGAACTCCACCCCCCAAGCGAGATAAGGAAGACTCTTTGGACCGGTCCCCGAAAGCACACTGACGTCGGAGAAAAATCCGTCCCCGTCGTTGTGATAAAGCGTGTTCATCTGATCGGCATAGTTGGTGACCACCAGGTCGAGCCAGCCGTCGTTGTCGTAGTCGCCCCAGTCGGTTCCCATGCCGTTCTCCATAACCCCCGTCTCGCCGACGGCCACCCCGCTGAAGAACCCAACCTCCTCGAAGGTGCCGTCCCTGAGATTATGAAAAAGGAAGTTCTCGGTCGAATCGTTGGCCACGTACAGGTCCGGATAGCCGTCGTTGTCATAATCGCCCCAGGAGACCCCTAACCCCTTTCCGTGGGGACGGAGCACACCGGAAGCCGCCGTCACCTCGGTAAAGGTCCCATCCCCATTGTTGCGATAGAGCGCATCAGCCTGGCCAGGAAACTGATCGGGAGCGCAGTAGGCCCGAACACCCTTCTCCTTGAGCCCACACCAGGGGTTCTCTTCAAGGCTGAGAATTAGGTAGTTGGCAACGTAAAGGTCCAGATCGCCGTCCTGATCGTAGTCGGCGAAGGCCGCGCTGCTGCTCCAACGCGCGTCGGCGACTCCCGCCCGTTGGCTCACGTCGGTGAAGGTCCCGTCCCCGTTGTTCTGATAGAGGACATTCGGGCCGAAGTTGGTCACATACAGGTCCAGATCGCCGTCGTTATCGTAGTCGCCGACGCACGCTCCGTGGCCGTAACCCTCATCACCCACGCCCGCTAGGTCGGTGACGTCGGTGAACTTCCAGTTTCCCTCGTTCCGGTACAGCCGATTCTTCGGCACCCCCTGGGGAACATACCCGGGCAGCGGTGCCCCGTTGACGAAATAAATGTCCAGATCTCCATCGTTGTCGTAATCAAAGAGGGCAACGCCGGAACCGAGCGTCTCGACGAAGTACTTCTGTCCACTCCGCCCATCTACGTGTTGAAAGCGGATCCCTGCCTCATCGGTGGCGTCGGTGAAAAGAGGATCGGCGAAAGCTCCGACCGCCAACACCGCAACTCCCAGCGCAACCAACGCCTTCCACCGCGATCCGTTACCGCCCACCGCCGGTGGACTCCGTTTCTTGAAGGATGGCCTGCAGCTGGGAGTTGTCCGGATCCACTCGGAGTCCGGCCTTGGCCACCTGTCGGGCGGTGTTCCGGTCTCCGGCGGCCTCAAGCGCCTGGGCCAGCGTCAGGAAATAGCGCGGCAACGGACGCAGGCTAAGCGCCTGTTTGGCCAATTCAACAGCCTTCTGGGGGTCGCCCCCTCCCTCTAGGAGCACGCGGGCCATCCCCTCATAGGCCCAATGCGTCTGGGGGTCCCGACGGATCACCTCTTGGTAGGCTTCGAGCGCCTGGGTCCAGTCCCCCCGGAGCCGGTAAACTTGGGCTAAGCCGCCCCACGCGGTGACCAGGTCCGGAGCGATCGAGAGCGCCTTTTTATAGGCTGCTTCGGCCTCCTCCACTCGTTCACGGGCTAGGAACACCCCGCCCAATCCAGCGTAGGCCTCTCCACTTTCCGGCTCGATAGCTAACGCCTGTCGGTAGTAATTCTCGGCGGCATCCCAATCGCCCGCCTGGAGGGAAAGCAATCCCAGGCGGATCAGCGCCGGCACAAACTCCGGATCGCGTTCAAGCGCCTGGCGATATGCGCGGGCCGCCTGCTCCCGTTGGCCGTACTTCTCGTAGGTTGCCCCCAGCTGAAAGCGCTTGACCGGATCGCTGGGCGACATGGTGACAGCGGCCTCCCGCTCCTTGATCTCCTGAGCAGCGGCGTTCCAGCGCCGATACTGCTCAAGCTCCCGGTCGCCGTCTTCCTTCCGTCGAAGGCGATAGTAAACGCGGGCCAGGTTGTAGTGGGCGCCAACGTGATCCGGTTGCTGGGCGACGACAACCTCAAGCTCTCGGGCGGCTTCTTCGTATTGGCGCAGGTCCAAAAGCGTCAGCGCCAGCACAAAGCGAGCCATCGTAAAGCGGGGATCGAGCTCTACGGCGCGCTGAAGATGCACCCGAGCGGAAGAAAGGTCCCCCGTCCGGCGATAGAGCGCCCCTAGATTTCCGTGAGCCATCGGGAGTTCGTCGTCCAACTCTAAGGCCTTGCGATAGGCTTCCATCGCCGCCGGAACCTCCTCCAACGCCTCGTAACAGGAGCCCAGGTTCGCCCAGACCGGCGCGGACGCCCGGATGCTCAGCGCGCGCCGGTAGGTCTCTACGGCTTGGGGATAGCGCTCCGCCCGCTGATAGGCCATTCCCAAGCCGGCCCACCCAGCGAACAGGTCTGGGCGACGATCGAGCGCTTCCCGATAGACCGTGATAGCCTCCTCGTACCGTCCCGTTTGCAAATAGAGCGCTCCGAGGTTGACTCGAGCCTCCAGCAAGTGAGGATCTCGCTCCAAAGCGGCGCGCAGGTGTCGCTCCGCGGCCTCATAGCGGCCTAAACTCAGAGCCACCGCTCCCAACCGCGCGTGGGCCTCAATAAAACGGGGATCCTCAGCAAGCGCCCGCTCCAACAGAGCGAAGGCGGCCTCCTGTTGCCCAGAACGGAGCGCCAACTCCGCCGCTTGATAGAACTGCTCCGCCGACTCCCCCCAAAGCGGAAGAGAGACGCCACTCAGAAGAAGAAGCCCCACCAAAAACTCGCAGCTTTTGCCAAGCCTCATGGTGCATCTATCGCTGTCCGAAAGCCGACCAAAAGGGAGCCAGGATTTCCTCCCACCCGGCTGGCGCAACGCGTAAAGGCGTGGTTTTCCGCCCATCCGCCGCCCCGGAGCACGTGTCCGTCCCCGGTCGGAGGACCGGGGGGGTTTCGATTCGGAGCGTAACGGTAATAAAACGGGTCGTACCAGTCGGCGACCCACTCCCAGGCGTTTCCGGCCATGTCCAGCGCTCCATAGGGGCTAGCCCCTTGGGGGAATTGGCCCACAGGGGCCATCTCCTGGTACCCGTCCACCAGACCGGTGCCGTCATTGCCACTGAGTCGGGTCGGGTCCCACTCGTTGCCCCACGGCCAAAAGCGCCCGTCGGTACCTCGGGCGGCCTTCTCCCACTCCGCTTCGGTGGGCAGACGCTTTCCGGCCCAGCGGGCGTAAGCCTCAGCGTCTTCCCAGACCATGACAATCGCCGGATAGTCCGGCTCATTCCATGGTGGACGATTGAGATACCCCTTCGGCTGATAGCCGGTCTCCGCCAAAAACCGTTGATACTGTCGGTTGGTCACCTCAGTCTGGTCAATATAAAACGCGTCCAGATAGACACGACGCTGAGGGCGCTCGTTTTCAAAGTAATGAAGACTCCTGTAGGGAAAGAGTTTTTTGTACGCCTCGATGTCCTCGTCGCTGGTGCCCATCAGGAACCATCCCGCCGGAACATAAACCATGACGGCCCCGTCTTTAGGGCTGACCCATGTCTTCACGGGGGTTCCGGCCGTCCACTCGTCGCGGTCGGAAGCCGATTCGGAGGAGCATCCCGTTCCCGTTAGGAGCAGCGTTCCAAGCCAGAGGAGACTCAGCACTTCCGGCAGCCTCAAGCGACCTCTCATCGGGCCGTCGTCTCCGTCAAGAAAGCGTTCTCCGGAAGAAAGGAAGCGCGGACCCCTGCGCCTCAGGACCGGCGAGGAGCCCGCGCGGTTTCCATTCGAGTTCAGAAGTCCACCTCATCGCTCGGACTTAAGCGCGCCCCAGGTGACGCTGGCCTTTCCCCGAGGGCTGACGGCAGTTGTCTGGCTGAGCATCCAGGTGATCAGCTCCGCGTCAATTGCGCCGTGAGGCTCTCCCCCGGCGTTGGTTTGGATCACCGGAATCAGCCGCCCTCGGTCGCCGTCCCGAACGATCACCGGATCGGCGCGCGTTCCCGCGGCGTTTTGGGCAAGGATGATCTCCGCGAACCAGTCCCCGGCCAGCTGGTCGAGATGGAACGGGCGATCGCTCTCGAGGTTTTGGATTCCCGCAAGCGTTGGCGAGATTTGAGCACCTTCAGCGGTTACGGTCATCGGGGTGTTGTCGTCCCACATCGTAATGCCGGGGATGTCCATGATGTTCTGAAGGCCTCCCTCCTGGTTCCGACCGTTCAGGCCCCAGAACATATAGTCCGCGTGATTGATCACCGCGTCGCCGTCGGTTGTCTCGATGTAGGTTTCCACGATCGAGCCATCCGGCTGGGCGTTGCCCTCCGGATAGATCGTCGGCGGAACGTCGCCGTAGAGAATCAGAAAGTCGAGGCCGCCGTCCCCGGTCACCGAGGAGACCCAGTCGGCCACAGCGTCCATATCTCCATCGGAGCTGTACCACGTCACATCCACACCGGCGGCGCTCAGAAGGTCCACGGTCGTTTGGGCTTGAGCGTCGGCGTTCTGCTTGGAGATCCACTGAACAGTTCCGGTGTAGATGGCTACCTTTCCGGCGGCCAGGCTGGGAATCGCAATCCCCAGCGTTATCGCGAGCGTACAGATGAGGAGCAATGCTCGTCTCATCGTCTCACCTCCCTATTTTCAGGTCTGCCCACGTGGTGGACAGCTTTCCTTTGGGCTCCACAGGAAGGGCGTCCACAGCCTCGAGATAATAGTTCAGGATGATCTCAGCGAGGCCTTCCCCTTCCTTCTGTTCCAGACCGTTCGTCTGGAAGACCTGGATTAAACGTCCGTCTGTTTGAGTGTTGTGGATGATGCACGGGTCACAGCGGGTGCCGCTCTGGTCGCCCGTGTTCGAACCAAAGGCGATCTCCAGCTCCCAATCGGTCCCCGCGATCTGATCCACATGAAACGGGCGGTCTACGGTGTACTTATCCGGAAGCGTGTTGGGCATGTACTTCTTTCCCTCGGCGGTAGCGGTCATCGGAGTGTTATCGTCCCACATCGTGATGCCAGGGATATCCATCATGTTCTGCAGACCGCCCTCCTGGTTCCGTCCGTTTAGGCCCCAGAAGAAGTAGTCGTTGCTGTTAGCGAAGGTATTGCCGGCGTCCAGGAACTCTTCCGCCAGCGACCCGTCCGGTTCGGCGTTGCCCTGAGGGTAGATCGTCGGCGGGAAGTCGCCGTAAAGTACGATGATGTGGTGGCCGTTCTTGACTGTGTGCTGTTCGGTCCAGGCGGCCAGGTCCTGCATTCCGATGTTAACGATCGAGTCGATGCCGGGCTTGCCCTCCAGGGCGGCGATCAGCTTATCGGCCTCCTGCTGAGCCAGCGGCTGGGCGATCCACTGGACCGTTTCGGTGTACACGGCGATATCAATTCCAGCCCGCGCAGCGAACACCACAAACGCCCACAAGGCAAGAAGGGGGTACAGCCCAAACGCGGTTCGACGTGGGAACATCGCTTGCCTCCCTATCCTGAGGGTGGGTAACGAGAACCTCCCTGTTTCTGCTTCGCCCTCTCGAGGCGAAGCGCCACTCAGTGTAATTACCGCGCGAGGAAAAGTCAAGAAAATCTTTCAATCGGTCACCTCTTCGGTGTGCCCTTAACGAGAGCGTGCTAATTTAGGGTCAAAGGGCTTTGGAGAACCAGGCGCCCGAAAAAGGAGGGGTTCCATGTCCCAGACACCCATTCGCGTTGGACTGATCGGTGCCGGCTCGGTCTCCGGCGCTCACCTTCCGGCCTACCAGCAGTTTCCGGAGCAGGTCCAGCTGGTCGCTGTCGCTGATCCGGTCGAGGAGTTGGCCCGTCAGCGGGCCGAGCAGGGCGGCGCCGAACGGGTCTACACCGACCCGTACCGGATGATCCAGGAGGCCCCGATCGACGCGGTGGACATCTGCGCACCGCACTTCCTTCACGCCCCGCTGGCTCTAGCGGCCATCGAGGCGGGGAAGCACGTCCTCGTTGAGAAACCGATGGGGATCACGTGGGAAGAGTGCCGCCAAATGGTCGAGGCCGCCGATCGGGCCGGGGTGACCCTGATGGCCGCCCAGTGCCTCCGCTACTATCCCAAGTATCGGGCCGTCCGACGAGCAATCCAGGAGGGGGAGTTGGGACGAATCTTCTCCGTTGAGTTCGCCTCCATCCAGGATCTAAGACGGCTTCGCCCACCGGGGAACTGGATGTTCGACGGGAAGAAGAACGGCGGCGGAACGGTTATCGGCCTAGCCGTCCACTCGATCGATCTCGTTCGCTACTACCTTGGGAACGTCCGGCGGGTCTCTGCGCTCTGCAAGACGATGCGCCCGGAGTACATCAACGGCGCTGAAGATTACGCCGTCGCTACGATGGAGTTTGAGAACGACGCCCTTGGATCGCTGTTCAGCACCAACTCGTGTCACGCCACCCCGTGGGGGCACCGATTTTACATCCTGGGCGAGTCCGGCGCGATCCACAACACCGCGATCGCCTCTCGGCGGCGGGGCTCCGACGGAAGGTTTGTCGAGCTGGAACCCGAGCGGGAAGGTCTCCCGACCGACGACGGATTCGTCAACGAGATTCTCCACTGGGCCGACTGCTGTCGTACCGGCGCGGAGCCGATCTCCAGCGGCCGCGACAACCTGGAGACGATGCGGGTGATCTTTGGAATTTACGAATCCTCCCGACGGGGCGGGGCGCCGGTAGAGCTGGCAAGCCTCTGAGCGACATCCAGCGCCCCACCAAGCCGCCTCTTTAAGGACACGGCTCCCGGAGAACGTGCACCGCCGGCGTAGTCGCCGAGCCGGAAGCCGGAACGGAGATCGAAACGGTCGGCAGGCCGGGAATGGGAAGCGGAATCGGCGAGCCGGGAATCCCTCCAGCCTGAAAGCTCAACCGCCACTCCAGCTCGTTGGCGTAGATGCGATCCTGAAAGCCGTTGGCACAGGCGCTGACGGCGATGGGATCGCTGCTATAATCGGCGTCTGCATCGCGAGTGAGGGAGAACGTGCCGGAGATCGCCGTCCGAACGGTCCCCGCTGCGTCCTGCGCGTTGGAGAAGTAAAAGGCGATTCCCTCTTCGCCGTCCAGCGAAACCTCCTGTTCGTGCAGCCGCTGGGTGACCCAGACGATCATCGCCTGAGCGCCCGGCACTTCAGGACTGGGGCCTAGCAGGACGCCGGCCGTGACGTTGGCCCCCTCCTCCGGAGCCGCAAAGCGATCCTCCACCTCCCAGAGGAAGGCCTCCCAGTTCTCAGAGACCGAGTCGTCAATCGCTACGGAGACGGTGCCGACCATCGTGAGCGTCCCGCCGAGCTGTTCGGCTAGCGTGGGGTCCTGCACGGCAAATCCCAGGACACCACCGATCAACTGCTGAGTCTCCGGCGCGATCCAATCGCATCGATCCCGATCCGTCCGATTGGCCGACCAGGAGCCGTTGTCGCCGGCACCCGTGTAGGTGCCGGAGGCGGTCTCCGCCTCAAGCGTTCCCTCAAACTGAACGCCGCCGGCCTGCCCGAAGGTGATCCGGTTTCCTTCTACACGGCCGACCACCGAGACGCGCTGTGAAGCACGACCGGCGGCCCCCAGGTACAGCGTCCCGCTCAGCGTTCCGTCGGCGGCCTGCTCCAGCTCAACACAGAACGGGCCGCTCCCCATCTCTGCAGCGGAGCTCCAACTTCCCTCCCAGACGCCTGAGACGTCGGCCAGCGCCCCATCTCCCTCGTCGGGCGCCCCCTCGTCCTCGCCACAAGAGAAGAGCGCTGCCAGCAATCCCACCAGAACCAAGGAGCCAAGCCGATACTTCCAACCCCGCTCAGAAATGATCCAGAACCCCATACGCACTTCAGCGCCTCCACTCACACATGGGACCGATCCACTCGATCCGAACGATCGAAGCAGTTTTCTCCGAGGAATGATAACGGATCGGCGAGGGAACGGTTCATTGAGGAAGATCAGCGATGACTTCACTCCATCCCTGGCCGGAACGAATCGCTTCGATGACCTGTTGATAGCGCCAGCCGTCCCGAAAGGTGAGATAGGGATCGTGCGGCTCGCCACGAATGTCGGCGACAAACTCCCGCGCCAACGCACACCATTTGTTCTGGACGTGATCGCCCACCTGAGGCAGGGCGTCCCGAAGTCGCTGAGGAACGTCGAGAGGCTCCAGCACCTCACCCCCTCGCGCGAGGCGAAAGACGGAGTACTCGACCACCCCTTCGGCGAACAACGTGCCCTGCTCGCCGTAAAACCAAAGGCCGGTCCGATCTCCAGGGAGCCGCTGACCAGGCCCATGGGCAAGGGCGCAAGGAAGCTCCCTGTCCCCAACGGCAAGCCCCAGGATTGCCACGAAGGCGTCATCGGCATCACAGGGACGCCACTCCAGCGCGCTCAACTGCTCCGGTGTCAGGGCGGCTCCTGTTCGAATCCATTCCCGGAAGTCGTGAATGTCGGGAACAACGGGCGCCTTGGTGGAGTAGACCTTCGCAGCCCCCATCGCTCGAACGACTTGACCGGAAGTGACCCGCTCAAAGATGCCCAGAAGGTGAGGGAGCAGGTTGTTCAACACCCCTCCCCCGCTGGCTAGCATGCGCATCCACGACCAGGGCATCGGGCGCGGAAATCCGGTTCGGATCCTCATCTCCATCTCCCAGAGCGTCCCGATGGCGCCATCGCGAACGAGCTCCGCCAACCAGGCGACGCTGGGATCGTAGCGGTGAGTCGCCGCGTAGGCGTGCTTCACTCCGGCTTGACGCACCAACCGATAAAGCCGTCCCGCCTCTTGGGCGGTTGTGGCGAGAGGCTTTTCACAAAGAAGATGACACCCCAGCTCGGCGGCCACCTCGATCACCTCGGAGCGAAGCGCCGCAGGAGTTGTCAGGGCGACGATATCCGGCTTTCGAGCCTCCAAGGTCCTTCGCCAGTCGGTGGACGCCTCGGGGATGTCCAGCCGATCGGCAACCCGTTGGACGACCTCCTTTCGCCGCGCACAGATCGCGACCACCTCCACTCCGGCTAGCCGAAGGGCGATCGTATGCCCCTCGCCAGCCCACCCGGCACCGACGACCACAGCGGTAAGCTCTGCCCCCATTGGAAAACCTCCCTCTTTCGTACCAGACCACGCAGGGGAGCACCCATAACACGCCCGAAGCCGCTGAGCAACCAGAAGGCGATCCGATTAGGAGATAAGAGAGGTCTTCAACTTCCCCGTGCGGAGGCCGAGGAGAGATCAAGATAGGACTGAAGAAAGGCATCGAGCGCGGCAAAGGCGGCTTCCGGCTGAAGGACGCCGTTCCAGCGCCGGACAAAACGATCCAGCGGGCTGGGGTCCGTGTGCATCGTTCGGCGAACGTCGCCCTCGGCGGTGGTACCTTCCGGCTTCCAGTTCTCACCGCGCGCGGCCACAGCCCGATTGAGGTACTCCTGGGCTTGGACGACATCCCCCCCTTTGCCAAGCCAGATAGCCCAGGAAGTAAAACCCGTTCACCGCCTTGGGGTTCGTCCGCGTGGCCCACTCAAAGCGGCGACGCGCTCCTTCCCAATCCCGCTCCAGGAGGGCGATCTCCCCCAACACCAAAAGGACGCCCGTCTCCTCCGGGTTGATCGCCAACGCGCGCTCGAGGACGGCTTTAGCCTCCTCGAGCTCCTCTCGCCGAGTCGCGCTCATCGCTCGGAGGACTCCCCAGCGCTTATAGGCCCGATGGCTCTGAGGGTTCAACTCCATCAGCCGCTGGAGCTGCCGAAGGGCCGCTTCACTTTCCCCCAACGCCTCCAAGCAGTTGGCGAGATAGTAGATCGAATCCTCATGGGTTGGGTTCAGGGCGAGCGCCTCGCGGAAGAGCCGGACAGCCCGTTCCAGGTCGCCTTGACGCTTCATGGCGTCCATCGCTGCCCGCTGTACGGTCCAGAACCGGCGGATTCGCTCCCGCTCGTCCAGCCCTGCGCCTCCCAGGGGAGCGCTTCCGTCTTTCAACCTCCGGGCAACGGGGTCCCCCTCCCGGAGCTCCCAGGTCGCCCCGGCCGAAAGGTGATGGTAAACGTCCTCAGCACCACTTCGCCATCGGACCTCAAGCGTTTCGATCTCGCCAGCATCTCCGAGCCCAAAGTGGATCGTCCGGCTGTCCTGAGAGAGATAAGAGACGCTCGAAACGGCTCGGCGGAGCGTCGCCCCTTCCAACCCGAGCGATCAACTTCGCTCCGTCGCCCCATCCGATCGGTTCGCCTGAAGGGGCCAACCGGCTCCGAAGCCGCACCTTGACCCAGTTACCTTGGGGCATTTCGTTTCGGAAGAGCCGAACGCCTCCGTCCAGGTCCACAAAGAGCAGGTCCACGTCCCCGTCGTCGTCATAGTCCGAGACGGCCAGGCCCCGACTGACATGAGGCTCCGCAAGCTGCTCGTTGAGCGGCGCCAGATCGTGAAAGAAGCGCCCCCGCTCGTTCCAGAAAAGGAAGGAGGGCTGCGGCACCAACCGCTTGGGCGGCTCCTTGGTTTCAAAGGTGCTCCCGTTCGCGACCACTAGGTCTAACCAACCGTCGCTGTCCAGGTCCACAAATGAGGCGCCCCACCCCACCCGTTGCAACGCGATCTGACCCAATCCGACCGCGCTGGCCATGTCCATGAACCGGATCCCCGGCTCTCCACGCGTCCTCCCTTCGACCAGCAAGGAGTTGTACAGCGCGTTCTCCTGGGCCACCCAGTGGCTGATAAACAGATCGTCGTCCCCGTCGCGGTCCCAGTCGCCTGCGGCCAGACCCATCGCCCCCCGATAGTCGGCCACCCAAGCCGGATGGCTGAGGTCCTCAAAGCTCCCATCCCCGCGGTTCCGGTAAAAGGCGTTGTCCGAAATGTCGTTTGCGACGTACAGGTCTAACCAGCCGTCGTCGTCAAAGTCGTACCAAAGCGCCTCCAGGCTCCGGCCTTCAGGATTGTGCACGCCCAGCGCCTCGGCCACCTCCTGGAAGACGCCCTTCCCTTCGTTCCGAAAGAGAAGATTCCGTTCCGGCGGATAGGAGGCCGGATTCAGCGTAAAGGGCACCGCCGTTCCATACTGTTGAGAGACGCGGGTGCTTCCCGTCTCCTCCCGATAGCGAACGTAGCCACAAACGTACAGGTCCAGGTCCAGGTCGTTGTCGAAGTCGCCCCAGCTGACGCCCGCCCAGAAACCTTTTGGTTCCGGAAACCGTTCTTCCCGGACGAACCGGTCCCCTTCGTTCCGATACAGTCGCAAGGTGTTGTAACCGCTGACCGCCAGATCGAGCCGCCCGTCGCCGTTATAGTCGCCCCAGGCGGCCCCCATTCCCACGATCCGCAGTTCCGGAAAGCCGGGGTACTCCCGAAAGGTTCCATCCCCGAGGTTCTCGTAGAGCAAGGAGGAGGCCCGATCTTGGGGCGAAGCGGTCAACGGCCCCCCGGCGCTCACCAAGAAGAGATCATCGTCACCGTCGTTATCGAAATCGCCCCAGGCAGCTCCACCGCCCATGTCCTCCGGCAGTTGGGAGGTTCGCTCGCCCCGGAAGGCTCGAAAGCCGCCCAGTCCCGCCTCGGCGGCGACCTCTACCAAGCGCGGGCTGGGGGCCTCCTCTGGAATGCCGCGCTCCAGACGGCGGGTGACCTCCGGGAGCTCCTCTCCGGGACGATAAGGGGCCGGTTCCCTTCGAGCCAGCAGGAGGATCACCGTTGCCCCTCCCAGCCCCACCACTAGAAGGATCAAGAGCGTCAGGTACAACCGACGACGGCGTCGGCCCAACCTTCGCCACGAGCCCAGCATGAATCGGCCCTCTCCTTTCGTCTCAGCAACGGTGCCCTGTTCAGCGCATTCCCATTTCTCGTGATCCCTCCGAACGCTTTGGGACGATCTCGACCGTTGCCGTCGCGCGGGCCAGCTCGACCACCGGAGCCGTTAGCCCGGAGTCTTCACCAAATAAGAAGTTCAGCAGAAACTGGTCCACCTTGCGATAGTTCAGAATGGCGGTCACCGTGTAGGTGTCCAACCGTTCGCCGGCTTGAAGCTGGAACTCCTCAACTCGAGGCTCTCCAGGTTCTCGGCCCGGCTGGGGCGGGGCCGCAAACCCAGAGGCACAGGCGACGTAAAACTCCGCCGTGTCCGAATAACCGGGGAACAACGCGCGCCGATACCGGACTCCGACCATCTCCCAGAGGTTGTGCCGGTCAATCAGGTTCCCGTACTGATCTACTGGCTCCACCTTGAACATGAAGGTCCCCGGCTCGATAAAGTGCTTTTCGTCCCGCCGCCCGGAGGCAAAGACTAGATTCCCCGCACTGTCGGTAACCCGAAGCTCCACCCAGCTTTGAATGATGTCCAGCGGTCCGGTGGGGAAGTCGTGCCCGACCTTGTTGCTGGTCAGTACCACGCGGATGGGGATGGTCTCGCCCGGCGAGGCCTGAGGGGGCACCTCCAGCTCCATCAACACCAGTGGCCCTTCGCGCCACTTGTCTTGGATCTCGGGAACGTCGTACTCTCCCCGGAGCCAGCGCTCGACGTGCTCGACTTGCTCCTCCCAGCCTTCCAGCTTCAACAGCCGTGGGACGAAGTTGTTCGCTGCAGCAAAGCGATGGCTCCGGTGCTTGCCGTCGTCTGGGCTCCGGTTATAGTCGCTCGAGTCGCCGGCGGCCGGATCGGTCGAATCCACCAAGGGCATGTGACACTCCCGACACTCGATCGTCTTTGTCGGGTCCCCTTTCTGATTCCAGTGACTAGCCGCCCAGTTGTCGTACTGGTTCTGGAGCTGAACCCATCCCACTCGATTGATCTCCTGATCAATGAACTGCTTGTGGCAGGCGGCACAGTACTCCGGCGCCTTGAACATCCGTTTGCTCAACCGATTGTGCTCCTTAGGATAGGTGCGGATTAAAAAGTCCCGGATCACCCGCTTGACCCCCTCCGTGTCCCACTGCCAGAGATACTCCCGGGGCTGGGTGATCACGTAGTTGGCGTTGCCCTGGAGGTCCGTCTCGCGGATCGAGTGGCACACCAGGCAGGAGACCCCCTCCTGATAGCCGTGAAGGTTGGTCAGGTTCTCCACAAAGACGTTCTTCGTTCCAGAAAAAAGAGAGATCGGATCGTGACATCCGCCGCAATAACGAGTAGACTCCGGCCCGTTCTGCTCGGCCATGACGTTCTGAATCTTCTGGAAGAGGGGATCCATCGCCGCGTAGCGGTGAGCGCTGGGCTTCCACTCCTCAACGATCTGCTCGTGGCAGCCGGCGGTGCCGCAGCTTTCAGAGCCGGCCAAAGAGCGAGCGTCAAAGGCGCCGCCGGTGTCGGTCGTCGCCAGGCTAGGAGCAAATGGGCGATCCTCCCCATAAACATAGCTGTAGTCCGGCGGAAACTCGTTGTGGTACTGCTCACCGGAATAGATCGCCGTTGAAAGGCCGATCAGAAGCAACCCGGCAGCGGTTCCTCCTACCGTCTCCCCCAGCATGCGGTGGGCCTGACGGGCAAGCCCCCGCCGTCGAGCGCGAAGGTAAGCGATGAGGATGTGGGGGATCACCGTTCCCAGGGCGACAAAGGTGGTCGTCAGATGGAACCAGCGCCAAAAAGGAGACCTTCGGATTCCCCAGATTCCCTCGACGGTGAGCACGACGCCGGAGAGAGCACAGAGCACTAGGGCGGTGAGACCAACGTATCCCAGCAGCACAACGTGCGAAAGCGCGTAACGCTTATAATCCAGCCAGTGAACCGCATAGTACCAGCAGAGCGGAAGCAGCGTTAGAATCCCGATCAGCGTGTGGTACACCGTTCCCCACTGAACGGCGGGATGAAAGGGAGCAAAGGTGATCGCGAGGCCGGTTATCGCTTCAAACGTCAGCGCGATCAGGGTCCAGCGGGCCAGGCGGGAGACCCATCCGGTGCGAAGTCTTACCTCCTCAGAACGTGCCATCGTCTTAACCTCCTGCTCGAACGGACGCGCGAACACAATGCGGATAAGAGATAGCCACCCCTCAACGGGAAGTTCTAGGGGGGAGGACGGCTTCTTCTGACGACCGCGTCCAAACGGAGCGCCGAGGGGCCGGTTGACCTTTCCCCCCTCCAAGCCGATAATGTGAGCCTGAAGGACAGGTCCTCTCTTCTCTGCCGCCGGATGCAGGACAAAGGAGGACAAGACCCCGTGGACGCTGGCGACGCCAGTCGGCTGATCCTCTCGCGGACGCCACTGGAGCCCGGCGAGGTGGTGGAACTCCTCAAGCCGTACGGGTTCCTCGACCCCCTCCGGGTAGACCGGGAGCTGCAAGCGCTGGCCGACCTGTGCCCCTCCAGAGAGCGCTTTGCCCGACTGTTCGTCCCGCTCCTGGAGGCGGCCTCCCGCTCGCCGGACCCGGACGCAGCGATCCATCGTTTCCATAGCTATGTTGCAGCACGAGGAGAGAGCTCGATCCTCTTAGAAGAGCTAGAGCGCATCGAGGGCCTTCTGGAGGACCTGTTGTTTCTCCTTGGGGGCAGTGAGTACCTCTCGGCGGTGCTGGTGCGCAACCCGCACTACCTTGAATGGCTCTTGGAGACCAACGCCCGGGATACCGCCAAGAACCGGGAGCAGATGGAATCGGAGCTGCGAGATTGGGTCCGCCGCTTCCGTACTCCGGAGAGCCGAGAAGGGGTGCTCCGTCAGTTCAAGCGGCGGGAGAGCTTTCGGATCGGAATGCGCGATCTGCTCGGGGTCGCCGACGTAGAGGAGACGCTCCGGGAGACTACCGCCTTGGCCGACGCCGCCCTTCAGGTCGCTTGTGAGTTGGTCCAGGAGCAGATGGAGGCTAAACACGGTCGCCCCCAAACCGAGGACGGAACTCCGGTCTCCTACGTGGTCATCGGAATGGGGAAGCTGGGCGGCGAAGAGCTGAACTACTCCTCCGACATCGACATTCTCTTTCTCTACGAAGAGGAGGGTCGAACCGCCCAGGGCCTGGACAACCAGACCTACTTTGTCCGCTTCACCGAAGAGCTGGTCCGCCTCCTGAGCCAGCACCACGAAGAGGGTTACGTCTTTCGCGTGGACCTGCGACTGCGCCCCCAAGGGGAGACCGGGGCGCTGGCCCGATCGCTAGACAGTTACCTTGGCTACTATGAGACCTGGGGGGAGCTGTTCGACCGGCAAGCGCTGATCAAGGCGCGGCCCTGCGCCGGCGACCTGGAGCTAGGTCGTCGGTTTCTCCGCGCCGTGGAGCCGTTCGTCTACCGCTCAATCGGCTCAGAAGAGGACATCCAGACCGTCTTAGAGGAGATCTTTTACAGCAAGCTCCAAGGGGAGCGCCGGGTTGCCCGTCAGGGGAGCCCTCAACTCCACTTGAAGTGGGGCCCCGGGGGAATTCGCGACGTGGAGTTTGTCGTTCAGGCGCTTCAGCTGTTGCACGGCGGCACCGTACCGGAGGTGCGCGTTCGTCCGACGCTGGAGGCGATCCACGCGCTGGCCCAAAGGGGCTATCTTTCCTCCTCGGACGCTGAAGCGCTCCGACGGGGGTACCGTTTTCTCCGCCGAGCGGAGAACATGGTCCAACTCGTCGCCGATCGGCAGGAGTACGCGCTTCCCGACGACCCGACCGAATGGCGACGCTTTGCCCTTCGGCTAGGGTACCACGACCGTCCTGGGAACCCAGCGGAGGAGCAGTTCCGGTCGGAGCTGCAGGCCCACCAGAGGGCCGTTCGTGAGGTTTTCCAACGGGTGTTCGCCTTTGAGCCGGACCCGTTCCGCGACCGAATGGACGAAATCCTTCAAGACTCGTCGGAGATCACCCCTGAGGCGGAGGCCTTTCTTCGAGGGATCGGGATCGAAGAGGTGCCGACGGCGGTCCGCTGGCTTCGGGAGCTGGCTCGCGGCTCTGCGCGGGTTCGCTTCACTCCTCGCATTCGGCGGCAGTTTTTGAAGTTTTGCTCGTCCTCTGTTGGAGGAGCTGCGTTCGGTTCCTGACGCCGACTTGGCGCTCACCCAATTAGGGCGCTTTTTGGACGCTGCCCATGCTCGCGCCCAGATCTACGCTGTGCTTCAGGAGCACCGCCCGATCCTGCAACTGCTGACGCGCATTCTTGGGACGAGCCGGTTTCTGGGGGAAATCCTCATTCGGGAGCCGTTGCTCTTTGAGCAACTGACCTACGCCTCCTGGGTTGAGGAACGGGTCGAAGAGGTGGCCGTCTTCCGACACCGCCTGGAGGAGGCCGTGGCCGGAGGAACGGGACCCGCTCCGGGGAGTGCAGCGCTTTCGCCTGGCGGAGCTTTTGCGGATTGGAACCCGTGATCTGCTAGGGCTCTCCGATCTTTTTCAGACGACCCGGGAGCTCAGCCTGTTGGCGGAGACGATCTTACAGTTTTGTGTCGAGATGGTCTTCAAGCGGCTGACGGAGCAGCTAGGAGAGCCGCGCTCCGCCTCTCAAGAGCCGGTTACTCTTGCGGCGATTGGGATGGGAAAGCTGGCCGGACGGGAGCTGAACTACAGCTCCGATCTGGACGTGCAGTTCGTCTACAGCGCCGAGGGGAAGACGACCCGAGGAATCGCCAACACTGAATTCTTCGAGCGGCTCGCCCGGACACTCGTACGCGAGCTCAAGCGGCCGATCCTGGGCGGGGCGATCTACGAACTGGACCTCCGGCTGCGCCCTTACGGTCGAGGCGGACCGATGGCTCTTCCCTTGGAGGCCTACGCGCGTTTACTTCGCGGAGAAGGCCGAGTTTTGGGAGCGACAGGCGCACCTGCGGGTGCGACCTGTAGCGGGCGATCCGGAGCTGGGAGAGCGCTTCGCTCAACTGGCCGAATCCTTCGCCTACTCGGCGCCGCTTACGGCCGAGGAGGCCGGACAGATCTATCACGTCCGCTCTCGCAAGGAGGACAAAGCGGCGCGGGGAGAGCGATCGGCTCCACAACCTCAAGTCGGGATACGGCGGGCTGGTAGACATCGAGTTTCTCGTTCAGGCGTTGCAGCTTCGCTACGGATCGGAGGACCCCTCCGTTCGGACGCCGAACACGCCGGAGGCCATTGCCCGTCTGGTCGCCAGGGGCTACTTAGAGCCGTCGGTGGCTCAGGCGCTTGAGGAGGCCTACCGGTTTCTCCGAACGATCGAGGACCGGCTTCACATTGCGGACCAGCGTCCGCTGAGCGCCCTTCCCTCCGATCCGATCCAGCTGAACAAGCTGGCCCGTCGCCTGGGCTATCGGCCCTCGGAGGGACGAAGTCCGGCGGATCAACTGCTCGGCGACTACCACGCGCAAACAGAACGGGTGCGGGCGCTCTTCGAAGAGACCTTCGCACAACTTGGAGCGAAGGCGTGAGCGAGGACCTTTCTGGGACGACCAGCGACGCGTTTACCCGGGCCGTCGCGGACCTTTACGACTTCTACTTTCGCGGCGTTCCTGGCGATGTGGAGTTTTACGTTCGTCAGGCGAAGGAGCAAGGAGGACCGGCGCTGGAGCTTGGGTGCGGAACGGGACGCGTCGCAGCGGCGTTGGCGGAAGCCGGAGTTCCCACCGTAGGAGTGGATCGAGAGCGGGAAATGCTCTCCCGCGCCGCCGTTCGAGTCGCCGGATTGGGGCCGGCGGTGCAGGCGCGGTTGTCGTTGGTCTGCGCTGACATGCGAGCGCTTCCTTTTCAGGGGAGCTTCGCTTCGGCGATCCTGGCCTACAATTCGTTCCTCCATCTTTTGACCCCATCGGATCAGCTCGCCTGCCTGCATAGCGTTCGAGAGGCGCTCCGACCGGGCGGGGTGCTGATCTGCCACCTTTTCGACCCGGACCCGTACGTTTTGGCGACGCGGGACGGGCGTATCGAGCGCTCCGCGGGGTTTCTCAACCCGCGCACAGGCCGCCGCGTTTTGGTCGAGCTGGCCGGACGGGTGGACCCAACGGAGCAGCGAATGACCCAAACTTTCTTCTTTGAAGAGATCGACCAGGAGGGAAGGAGCGTCTCCCGGCGGGCGGCAACGCTGACGCTCCGATACGTCTATCGGTGGGAGATGGAACATCTGCTTGCCCGGTGTGGCTTTCGGGTTCGCGAGTTGTTTGGCGGGTTTCGGGAGGAGCCCTACCGCCCCCGGGGAGAACAGGTGTGGATCGCAGAGCGTCTATGAGGGCGCAAAGACCAACCGATCCGGTGGCCTACGCCGACGCAACCGACCGACTGTTTTGGGCGGTGATGGCTCCGTTTCGGCCACAGGCGCTTCCAGAACCGCCGGAGGGGCACCGGTTCTACGCAGAGCGGTGCCAAGGCGCAAGAGGGCCTGTCCTAGAGTTGGGGGTGTGGTACCGGAGAGCTGAGCAGCGCTCTGGCTCGAATCGGTCTAGAGGTGGTCGCTGTCGATCGGGTTTCGGCGATGCTTCAGGAGGCACGGCGGCGAGCCGACGCGCTCCCGAACAGAGAGAGGGAACGCCTTGCTTGGGTACAGGCCGATCTTCGCCGTCTCCGGCTCTCTCGCCGGTTTGATCGGGTTCTGCTTCCCTTGGGCACCTGGGAGAGTCTGCTGACGCCGGAGGATCAGCTTCAGGCCCTTCGGGTCGTTCGGGCGCACCTGTCCCCTGCGGGCCTGGCGTTTTTGGACCTGTCCGACCTGAGTCCGGAGGAGCTGATCGGTGAACCTGTCCGCGGGACAGCGCCGTTATTCTTTTTAAGTGAGTCTTTGGCCCCTAACGGCGAGCGAGAAGAAACACTGGCCCTCTTTTTCACGCGACGGCTGGACCTTGATCGCCAGTGGAGGATCGAAGAGTACACTCTTGAGCGCTTTGACCGAGGAGGGAAGCTGCGCGGTCGGCTCCATGTGCCCCGGATTCGCCGTTGGAGCCACCGGTACGAGATGGAGCATCTGTTCGCCCGTGCCGGTCTAGAACCGGTCGAGCTGCTGGGCGACTTCTCCAGCGGCCCGTTTGCTGCCGGAGGTCGCCAGATATGGACGCTTCGCATCGTCGAACCCACGGGATAAGCTATCATTAGCGGTGAGCAAACCTTCGATAATTGGAAGGGATAGTCGATGCCGTTGTACGAGTACCGATGCGAAGCCTGCGGACAGACCTTCTCCTTGCTCCGGAGGTTTTCGGAGCGAGAAAAGGCGGCCGCCTGTCCGCACCTGCGGCTCAACGGAGACTCGTCCGGTCTTCTCAACCTTCTCCGCCGGCGGGAAAGAGAGCAGCTCGACTCGATCCCAGGCGGGCGGATGCTCCAGCAAGAGTCCATTCCGCTGAGCGTCCTGAGAAGGGCCGGATCGGGAATCCGGCGGGCTGTGGATTGACTGACAAGGAGGAAGGGGTCGGCCCCGTGCGATCGGGAGCGCTTTCCGACCGCCGTTCCGAACGGCTGGCGATGTTGCAAGTGCTCAACTTGACGATGCGGTACGGGGATCGGCCCCCCGATCTTCGAAGGGGCCTCGTTCACCGTTGAGGCCGGGGAGTTTGTCTTCTTGACCGGTCCAAGCGGCGCAGGCAAAACAACGCTGCTGCGGCTGCTGTTTCGCGATCTAGTGCCCACCTCCGGGGAGATTATCGTCGCCGGAATGAACCTTCGACGGCTGAACGCCCGGCAGCTAGCCCACTTCCGGCGACGGATCGAGTGGTCTTTCAGGACTTCAAGCTGTTGCCCCGCCGAACGGTGTTTGAAAACGTCGCGTTGGCGCTTCGGGTAACCGGGATGTCCCCCCGTCACATTCGGCGACGGGTGGACGAGATCCTTCCCCGGGGTGGGGGTTGGCCCCACCGTCGGGACGCCTACCCGGAGGAGATCTCCGGAGGGGAGCAGCAACGGGTTGCGATCGCTCGCGCGACGGTTAACAACCCCCTCATTCTGCTAGCCGACGAGCCGACCGGAAATCTGGATCCGGTGCTCTCAGTAGAGATCATGGACCTGTTTGAGGGGTTCAACCTTCGGGGCACGACCGTTCTCGTAGCCACCCACGACACGAAGATGGCCTTGGAACGAGGAAAGCGCATCCTGCGAATCGAAGGTGGTCGGATCGTGGAGGGGCTCCGATGAGATTTTGCTCAGCGAGGCGTTCCTCAATGTACGGCACGGAGGGGTGGTTAGCCTCCTGGCGATGGCGATCGTAGCGCTGACGGCGGTTTTGTTCTCGGCGCTGACCGCCGTTGGCAACACGGTGCAAGGGGAGGGTCCGCTCCTTGGAAGAGACCCCTGCTATAGTCGTCTTCCCCCGCGACGCGCTCCCGGAGGAGGAGGTCCGACGACTTGACGCTTTGATCCAGGAGATGCCGGGGGGTACTGCGGACGGTTTACGTCTCCAAGTCGGAGGCGTTTGCGCGGGCTCGGCGGATGTTCGGCGAGGAGGGGAGGTTGCTTCTGGAGGGCTTTGAGGAGGAGAATCCCCTCCCCCGCTCGATCGAGGTGTACCTAGAACCGGAGCGGCGCAATCCGGAGGCCATTGGACCGCTGGTCGCCGAGCTCCGCACCCTCGAGGGCATCGAGCGGGTCTCCTACGAGCGACGTCAGTTAGAGCTGCTCCAGCGGATCCGCACCGTTGTCTACGCAATCGGCGGGCTGATCGTCGTCATCGCCGTGGTAGTGGTGGCCCTCTCGATCATGCTGACCATCTACGCCCGGCGAGAGGAGCTGATGATCCTCCAACTGGTCGGCGCCACGTACGCCTTCATCCGGGTGCCCTTATTGCTACAAGGATGTGTTCAGGGCCTTCTGGGATGCGCCGCAGGGTTGGGGATCTCTTATCTCTTCTACCACCTTTATGGCGCAACGCTTGGGCTGAGCCTCTTTTTAACACCGGAGCAAAGCGCGGGGATGTTGACGGGAGCAACGTTAGTGGGGACGGTGGGTGGGATGATCCCTCTTCGGCGCCGGATTCGGTTTTTAGGGGGGCTGAAGGCTCTGGGCGGATGCGTACGGTGTTCTCTTTGATCCGTTTGCCGGAGTCGCTATCATAGGAGGCAGAAGGGCGCCGACGATGCAACCTCCGGGTTTCGACGATCCCAGCTTGCTGCGCGAATGGTGGGTTCAGGCCTTCCTGGACGTGACGGAGATCCCTGACGAGCGGGGTGATCGAGCTGGTGCGTCGGCTCCGTCCGGTGGAGGAGCTTCTTGAGGCGCTCCAGTCGGACGAGGAGGAGGTGCGCTCTCGAGCCCGCCAGATGCTGGCGCTTCTTTGGCGGGAGCAGGCAGGGGAGGCCGCAATGGAAGAGGTCGAGGCCGGCCTGCGCCTTCTGGAGAACCGGATGTTCCAGGAGGCGGTTGAGCACTTCTCCCAGTTGATTGAGCAGTTTCCCGCCTTTGCGGAGGCGTACCGCTATCGAGGGGAGGCGTGGTACCGACTCGGCCGGTACCGCGAATCCATCCTCGACCTGCTTCAGGCGCTCAAGCGGAATCCCCACCACTACGAAGCGTGGGCCGATCTGGGGAGAAGCTTTGTCCAGATGGGCTTGTACCGAAACGCGTTGACCGCCTTTCGTCGCGCCCTTCAGATAGACCCGTACGCCGCTGAGCTGCGCGAGTACATCGCCTACTGCAGGCAGGAGCTGGCCGGCGAGGGCAGCAATGGCCATTGAGCAGGACGCCGCAATCGTGCTCCGCTCCTTTCCTTACGGCGAGGCGGATCGAATTCTCCTTTTGGGCACGCCCCCGCGCTTTGGCAAATTGCGGGTGATCGCCAAGGGAGCGCGCCGCCCCAAGAGCCGGTTTGGGGCTTCCGCTCAGCCTTTTCAGATCGGGCAGGCGGTCTTTTTATCTTAAGCCGACCCGCGAGATTCAACTGTTGAGCGCCTTTGAGACGACCGAACCGCTCAGCGGACGAATGGGCGACCCGCTCCGGCTGGCGTACGCCTCGTACTTTTCTGAGCTAGCTGAAGCGGCTCTGGTCGAGGGAGAGCCCAATCCGCGCCTGTTTGAGATGATCTGCGCCGCCTTCAGGACGCTGAGCGAGACGGAGAAGGGGGCCGTTCTTCAGACGCTGGCCCGGGCGGTCGAGCTCAAGCTGCTGGCGATGACCGGCCACCGTCCCCAACTGGACCGGTGTGTTCTCTGCGGAGCGGAGCCGGCCGGAGCCCAGCGGGTAGCGATCAGTCCCCTCCCTGGGCGGAGGGATCTGCGCCAGCCACCGCGCCAGTCGATCGGTAAGAACGATCGGCCTTGAGACGGTCCGATGGGCCGAAACGCTCCTGAAGGCTCGCTTCATTGAGGTGGAGAACCTCCCTCGGCCCTCGACGAGAGCCCAAAACGAGTTGAAGCGACTGCTTCGCGAGATGATCCTCTTTCACTGGGAGATACGGCTGCGGACGGCGGAGTACCTGGACGCCCTCGAAGAGGAGTGGGAGGGCTTTTCTGCTCCCCTCCGTCCGGGGTCCCCACTCGCTTCACAGGGAGGAAGGTTCCTGATGACGTTCCAGGAGATCATCGAACGTTTGAACCGTTATTGGGCCGAGCACGGATGCTTAATTGTTCAACCGTACGACATCGAGGTGGGCGCTGGGACGTTCAACCCGGCCACCTCGCTTCGGACGCTCGGTCCGGAGCCTTGGCGGGTTGCTTACGTGGAGCCCTCTCGTCGCCCTACCGACGGGCGGTACGGCGAGAATCCCTACCGACTGGGCCACTACTACCAGTATCAGGTCATCCTCAAGCCGGCGCCGCCGGACAGCCAGGAGCTGTATCTGAACAGCCTTCGGGCGTTGGGCTTGGACCCGCTTCGGAACGACTTCCGGTTTGTCGAGGACGACTGGGAATCGCCAACGTTGGGCGCCTCCGGCCTCGGGTGGGAGGTCTGGTGTAACGGCGCGGAGATCACCCAGTTACACCTACTTTCAGCAGATCGGCAGCATCGAGCTGGACCCCATCTGCGTCGAGCTCACCTACGGCCTGGAGCGACTGGCGATGTACCTCCAGGACGTGCCCTCGATCTTCGAAATCCGCTGGAACGAAAGAGGTCACCTACGGGGAGGTGCACCATCAAACGGAGGTGGAGGTACACCCGCTACTACCTGGAGCAGTCGACGCCGGAGCGGCTATTTCAGTGGTTCCAAGATTACGAGGCGGGAGTGTCTGCACTGCGTCGGTCAGGGGCTTGTCTGGCCGGCGCTGGACTACGTGTTGAAGGCCTCGCACACGTTTAACATGCTGGACGCCCGGGGGCTGATCAGCGTGAGCGAACGGGCCCACTATATCGCGCGGGTCCGGAACCTGATGCGCCGCGTTGCGCGGGCGTATGTGGAGCAACGGGAAGCGTTGGGCCATCCGCTTTTGGGCCGTTTTGGGAGCGTCCCGCTGACGGAGCAGCCTCCGGCCCGGCCGGCGGCAGAGCCGAGTCAACCGAAGGCCGACCTGCTCCTTGAGATCGGCAGCGAGGAGATTCCGGCCAGCTACATTCCTCCAGCCTTGGAGCAGATGCGCCAGGAGATGGAAGCCTGGCTTCGGGAGCAGCGCTTGGAGTTTGACGCCGTCCTGACGGCCGGGACCCCTCGCCGCCTCACGCTGGCCGTTCGGAACCTGTCCACTCGCCAGCCGGATGCAGAGGTGGAGGTCTCCGGGCCGCCGCGTCGAGTCGCCTTTGACGCTGAGGGGAACCCCACCCAGGCGGCGATTGGGTTCGCCCGAGCCCAGGGGGTGACCCTTGAGGAGCTGTACGTCCGGGAGACGGAGCGGGGGGAGTACGTCTTCGCTCGCAAACGGATTGAGGGCCGTCGGACGGGCGATCTGCTGGCCGAGTTTCTCCCGGAGCTGATCCGACGCCTGCGGTTTCCCAAAGCGATGCGCTGGGACCGCTCGCGCTTTGCGCGACCCATTCGCTGGATCGTTGCCCTCCTGGGCGACCAGGTGGTGGACTTTCCCTTCGATACGCTTCGCTCTGGCCGGACGACACGAGGGCATCGCTTTCTGTCACCCAGCCCGACGCTTGAGCTCCTGGATGCTAACTTTGAGCGTTACAAATCGCTTCTGCGGGAACACTTTGTAATCGCGGACATTCAGGAGCGGCGGGACCGGATTCGCAGCGAGGTGGCCCGGCTCCTCCGCGAAAACGGCAGCCCAGAACGGATCGACGAAGAGCTGCTTGAAGAGGTGCTGTTTTTGGTCGAAAACCCCGAAGCGGTGCTGGGGTACCTTCCGGGAGGAGCATCTCCGGGTCCCCCAGGAGGTGCTGATCACCGCGATGAAGAAGCATCAACGGTACTTCCCCGTCTACCGACCGGATGGAAAGCTGCAGCCGAAGTTCATCACACTCTCTAACGGGACCCTGCCAGAGGGCCGTCGGAACGTCCGATACGGAAACGAACGAGTTCTCCGCGCTCGATTGGAGGACGCTGCGTTCTACTGGGACGAAGACCGAAAGCGCCCCTTGGCCGATCGGGTAGAGGAGTTTAAAGCGGATCACCTTCCAAGAGAAGTTGGGATCGCTTTATGAGAAGATGGAGCGCACCCGTGCGCTGTGTCGTGATCTTGCCGAAGAGATCGGCCTCTCTGAGGAGGAACAAAGACACCTGCTCCGGGCCGCCGAGCTGGCCAAAGCCGACCTGACCACCCAGATGGTCTTCGAATTTCCCGAGCTTCAAGGGATCATGGGTCGCTACTACGCCCTGGAGTCCGGCGAGCCGGAGCCGGTCGCAAGGGCGATCGAGGAGCATTATCTGCCGCTCTCGGCCACCTCAGAGCTCCCCGGGACGCGCCTGGGGGCGCTGCTTTCGATCGCCGACAAGGTAGACACGCTGGTCGGTTACTTTGGGATCGGTCAAAAGCCGACCGGATCGCAGGACCCCTACTCCCTTCGGCGACAGGCGATCGGGACGCTTCGGATTCTCCTGGACAAGGGGTTACCTCTTTCTCTTTATGCCCTGGTGCACCGCGCGACGGAGCTGTACGGCTTTCCAGCGGCCGTTGAAGGGGAGGTGTTGGAGTTCTTCCAGAACCGGCTGGAGAACCTCTTGGAGGAGCGCGGCTACCGCTACGACCTGGTCGACGCGGTGTTGGCCGCCGGGTTTGACCACGTCGGAACGCTGGTGCCCCGCCTGGAGGCGTTGCTGGAGTTCCGAAACGGACCGGACTTCTCGCGCGTTTATCCGGCGCTGAACCGCACGTTGCGCATCCTCCCGGACCGAGAGCCCCGACCGGTGGACGCGGCGTTGCTTCGCGAACCGGCAGAAAAAGCCTTGGCCGAGGCGCTCCAGGCCGTTCGTCCCCAGCTAAATCGAGCCGTCCAGGAAAAGGACTACGCCGGCATCCTCCGGGAGCTGGGGACCCTCCAGGAGCCGATCGACCGATTCTTTGATCAGGTCTTAGTGATGGACCAGGACGAAAGGGTGCGAAACAACCGCCTGGGCCTCCTTGGAGAGATCGCCCGGTACGTGCTGGAGGTCGCCGACATCACGCGACTAGTGCCGGACGCCTAGTCAGGGACGAGGGGTGCGGAGGATCAACGGCGCCTGGTCCAGATAGGGGCGGACGAGATCCCGCATCAGCTCCGCATCGCGCCGCTCCTGAAACCCTTCCAGGAGCACCCGATGCCAGATTTTGCCCTCCAGCGTAATCGTCTCCAGGACCGGGCGGAACCCGACCTCCTGGAGACGGCGGGCCAGCTCCTCGGCGCTCCGATTGTCTTGGAAGGAGCCCAGCAGCAGCCGATACTGAACTCCGGTCGTCTCCGTCCGGGGCTGGAGTCGGGGATGATCTCGCTCGGCGAGGACCAGCCGAAGCGTTCCCGGCGAGCCTGACGCGGCGTCCTCCGGACGGCGGATGATCGTCACTCGCTCCAGCTCAACTCCCCGCGCCATCAGGTCGTTCCGAACCGCCTCCAAACGCGATTCGGTCAACTTGGAGGTCTCCAAGTCGGTGGAATAGAGGTAGGCGGCCAGCTCCGGCGCGGCCAGAAGCACGCTTGCGACGCGATCCAAGAACTGCACCAGGTCGGCGTGCATCGCCGCTGTAGAGATCCGAAACGCCCCCGGCGGGATCGTCGCCTCCCAACGGGTCGGATGATCGGTCCGAGTAAAAGGCCGCGGATCTAACACGGGGAGTCTCCGCTCGACGCTGATGGCGTTTCCTGCCTCGTCCTTGGCTCCGAATCGAATCGTATAGACCTCCCCGGCCCGAACCCGTCGCTCCCATCGCTGCCAGTAACGGGTCGACGGAACCGGTGCCCCGCCTCCGTCGGCGACGATGGTTCGCCCCCCCTTGCAGGATCGCCAGCGACCATTCGACGACTCGGTTGTCGTCCTCGGCACGGAGATCAATTCGCACCGGCGGCTGCTCGCCCCGAGCTGGGGTCAGCAACGGCGGGTCGAGCTGGACCCGCAGCGCCGGGGGACGCGTGTCCACCGCGAGCACGCCGTGAGCGTACTCCCGACCGGCGCCGTCCAGGAGCCGCCAGAAGTACCGCCCGTCGGGGAACGGCTCCCCGTCGGCGTTCAACCCACGCCACTCCATATCGACATTTCGCTCCTTGGGCGTGAACTCCCAGACGGGAGCCCCCCGCCGGTCCCAGAGGATCAGTCGCGCGCCGGGGGGGAGGTTAACACCGCGCAGCCGGACCCGATCCTGAACGCCGTCCCCGTTTGGGCTGATCACCTCCAGATCAGGACGGACGAATCGCCCCTGGGCATCCGGGAGGACAAATCCCCCCTGAGAAGGGATCAACCCCTCATCATCTGGCCCCGGCCCTAACGGCGCAACGACCTCCACGGAAAGCAGGTGACGGAAGAGCTCTTCAGCGCTTGGGTCTTGGTCCACCAGGAGCGCGTAACTCACCGTTGCTGGACCGATTCGACTTCCGAGGCCCCAGGAGAGGACTCCCTTGCCGAATCGCTCCCGCGCGACCGGTGCGCGATACCCCGCGCGGAGCTGCGCCCACTCCCGCGGCGCCCATTCAACGCCGCCGGCCCAGAACCAGCGCTCTAGGGGGGAAAGGCTCCGATCTGGAACGTAGCTCCAGGCGCTCACCAGCCGAAGCCGCCCGCGCCACTGCCCTTCCAGTCCCAGCTCGACAAGAGGAGGCGTCCGATCGGAGGGAAAGACTCGATTGGGAGCGCTGCGCAGCTGCAGGCCGAAGCGCTCGACGCCTGCAAAGACCGCAAGACGACTAACGTCGTCGCCGAAAGCCCGCACCCAACCGAACCCCTCCGCCGCCCAACCGGAGTAGCGACGCCCAGCAAGCCACTGAGTTTCGTGACGCAGGCCGCCGCCCAACCGGAGGAATTCCAGCGGCCGACCGGCGTAACCAAGGCGGACCCGTCGCGCCGCCTGAGGGGTATTCCAGCGCCGCCAGAGGACCTCCACCCCTCCCTGTCCCGCTCCGGCGCGGCCAAAGCACAACACAAAGGCCCCCCACGCCCCCGGCCCCAGGAGCGGCCCGTCCGACCAGCGACCGCGGAGAAACGTCCGCCCCTCCGATCCAGAGATTGAATACCAAAGCTCGTCCTCCGGAAGCGATCCCCCCAGCGCTTCAACGCGTGCGTCCAGCGAGGGGAAGCGACGCTCCTCCCATTGGGAGGCTTCCAGCCATTCGTCCTCGGAGGCGGCACGTCCCCAAACAGACGAAAGCGGCGCCCAGATGACCCAGAAGACAAGCGCCAGGAAGAGAAAACGGAGCGCCCTCCGCCGAAAGCCCCTCACCGCCTGAAGGGCGTTCCGAGCGTCGGGGAGACCGAGGAAGAAAGCGAAGCGGACGCTTCGACCTGAACGACGGGAACGCCTAGCTCCTCGCGGCTCCACAGAAGCCCCAGCACAAAGGTCGGAATGAGCAGAACCAGCATCAACCCTACAAATGCCGGATGCGCCCGGACCGGCCGGTCCTCCACCGCCGAATCGAAGCACATCGTCTTGACGACGTAAAGATAATAGTACAGCGAGATCGCCGTGTTCAACAGCGCCGCGACAACCAACCACAGGTGGCGCCCTCCTGCGATCCCCTCGGCCTCTAGGCCCGCACGGACAAAGGCTTCAAAAAGATAAAGCTTGGCCCAAAATCCGGCAAAAGGCGGAATCCCGATCAGCGAGAAGAGAAAGATGCTCAACGCAACCGCTAAAAACGGCGAACGGCGCAGCAGTCCGGCGTAATCGGCAATCATCTCAGAGTTCAAGCGCTCAGGCTCAGCCAGATGCTGAACGACGTAAAAGGCCCCTAAGTTCATGAAAAGGTAAGCAACAAAGTAAAACCCAACGGCGGCCATTGCCTCGGCCCGAACGGCCGGATTGGCCAGGGCGACGACTCCCATCAGCAGATATCCGCCGTGGGCAATGCTGGAGTAGGCCAGCAGACGCTTCATGTTCCGCTGGCCGATCGCTGCCAGGTTGCCGATGGTCATCGTCAGAAGACTGATCAGCGCCAGCAGCAGCGGCCATTGGGTCGCTAGAGCGATCGCCCGATCGCCGAAGGCTTCGTCGAAGAACCGAAGGGTCAACGCGAAGGCCCCTGCTTTGGAGGCGACCGAGAGGAAGGCGGTCACCGGTAACGGCGCGCCCTCGTACACGTCCGGCGACCACATATGAAACGGCACCGAGGCCAGCTTGTAGCCCAACCCGGCCAGCACAAAGAGCAGCGCCAACACAACCGCAAGCGGCGAGGCCCCGGCCAAAGCCGCCGGCAACTCGGCCAGGTCCAGCGTCCCGCCGATTCCAAACAGCAGCGAAAGGCCAAAAAGCATCACGCCAGAGGCTACCGCTCCATAGATGACGTACTTAAACGAGGCCTCCGCCGAGCGGCTCTGACCACTGAGGAAGCCGGCAAGAACATAAGAGCTCAAGCTCGCCGTCTCCATGGCCAAATAGAGCATCAAAAGGTTGGCGGCTCCGGCCATCAACACCATCCCCAGCGCTGCAAAGACCACCAGGACGAAAAACTCTCCCCGGAAGGCGTCGAAGACCTCCGGCGAACGGATCGACACCAAGCAGGTCAACAGGGCCGTTCCTAAGATCACCAGCTTGAAGAACCAGGCGAGGCCGTCGTCGGCGACCATGCCATAAAAAAAGCCGCCCGCCGCTGGGCTCGCGAAAGGCCACGATTCCCAGCACCAAGGCGCAGAGGAGCGCCGCCGCGCCGCCGACCACCTCGCCGCGCCGGCGTCGAACAACTAGGTCCAGAACAATCAGGAGCAGACCCCCCGCAGCTAAGATCAGCTCCGGCAGAAAGGCCGCCAGACTTTGGACGTTTCCGATACGGGCCGCCGTCCCCATCGTGGCTTCTCCCTCCGGCTCACCGCATCGCCAAGCGGGTCAACGTCTCCTGAACGGCCTCCAAGCTCAAGACCGTTTCCCGCGAGAGGTCCAGCGCCAAGCGGGGCATCACCCCAAGCAGGACCACCAGGAGCGCCAGCGGAACCAACGCCAGCAGCTCTCGGGGACGAACGTCGGGCAAGCCGCTCACCTCCCGGGTTCGGCTGACCTAAAAACATCCGCTGAATCGTCCAGAGGAAATAGGCCGCTCCGATGACGACTCCGATCACCGAAACCAACGCATAGAGCGGATAGGTCTTCCAAGCGCCCAGGAGGGAGAGGAACTCCCCGACAAACCCACTCAACCCCGGCAACCCCAGCGAGCCAAAGAAGGCCACCGCCATCAGGAACGTGTAGACAGGCATCACGGTGGCCAGCCCCCCAAAGCCCTTCTGCCCTGCTTTGGAAGGATCCACGCCGTAAAGCTGGAGCAGCGCCGGGTCCTCCGGATAGACGATAAAACGATGGTGCGCCCGGACGTAAACCACGCCGACGATCAAAAAGAGCATGCCGCTGAGCAGCCCATGGCTCACCATCTGGAAGATGGCCCCGTTCACCCCCTCCGGCGTTCGGGCGGCGATCCCCAACAGCACAAACCCCATGTGCCCGATGCTGGAGTAGGCGACGAGCTTCTTCATGTCCAACTGGGCCATGGCGCAAAAGGCACCGTAGATGATGTTGACCACGCCCAGGACGGCCAAAAAGCGCCACCAGCCCTCCGAGGCGTCCCCTAACACTTGGAGGTTGATTCGGGCCAACCCGTAGGTCCCCATCTTCAGGAGAATTCCTGCCAGGATCACACTAATCGGCGTGGGCGCTTCCACGTGAGCGTCGGGCAACCACGTGTGGAACGGGAAGATCGGCACCTTAATGGCAAACCCCAAATAAAAGCCCAACCAGAGCCAATTGAGAACCCAGACAGGGAGGTTTTTGGCCGCCAGCTCCGGGATCGCAAAGGTTCGTGCGCCCGCCGGGCCGGAGAGGAAGTATAGCGCCAAGATCGCCACCAGCATGAACACGCTGCCAAAAAGCGTGTAGAGAAAGAACTTAATCGCGGCGTACTCCCGGCGAGGGCCGCCCCAGTAGCCGATGAGGAAGTACATCGGGAGCAGCGTCAGCTCAAAGAAGACATAAAAGAGGATCAGGTCCTGAGCGATGAAAAAGCCGAGCATCCCAGCAACCAGCAACAGATAGAGGAAGAAATAGCTCTTTTCTGTGCCGCTTCGGTGGCTCTCCTCTTCGATCCGCCAAGAGGCGATCACGCCGATCACCGAGATGACCGCCGTCAGAAGCACCAAGGCCACACTCAAGCCGTCTACGCCCAGGAAGTATTCGATGTGAAATGCTGGAATCCAGGCGGCCCGCTCGACGAACTGGAGTCCTCCGCTCTGCGTCTGGAAGCCCACTCCGATCGCCAGCGCCACTCCCAAAGAGACCAACGTCGCCAGCAGGGCGATCGCCCGGCTCCACCGGCGAGGAGCCAAGAGGATCACCACCATCCCGACGACCGGCGCCAACCACAACAGCGACAACAGTCCCATCGTTTTGGTTCCTCTCCCCTCTTTAACGGAACGCCGCGGAGATCAAGAACGCCAACGCGACCAGCCCGCTGAAGACGACCAACAGGTACCCCTGAATGTAGCCGGTCTGAAGCTGTCGAAAGCCGGCCCCCAACTGCCGGAGCAGCCAGGCGACCCCGTTGACCGCGCCGTCCACCACGTACCGATCTATCGCACCGGTAACCCAGGTGAACGAATGGCGTGCCCCGACAACCAGATAGGCGAGCCCGTTGACTGCGCCGTCAATAACCCGCAGGTCGAAGCGCCCACTCCACTGGCTCAACCGGTGGGCGTTGCGGACGAACGCCCAGTCGTATAACGCATCCAAGCCGTACTTCGCCTCCAAGACCCGCGCGAACTGACCCTGGGCGAAGCGCTCCGTCGACCAACGTCGGTAGAGGTAAAACAGCGCCGCGACTAGAACGCCTAACAGAGCCAACCCCACCGAGAGGACCATCGTCCATAAGTGAACGCTCGCCGGGCCATGGCCGTGAGCCTCGGCGCGATGTGCGGCCTCCGGGAGCCACCCCTCCGCTCCGCTGAGCACCTCCGCGATCCATCCCTCCGAAGCCGGATGAAGCGACCAGAAGATCCAGAGCGCAAAGAAGGCCAGAACGGCCAACGGCACGGTCATCACCCAGGAGGACTCGCGCACCTCGGCCAGCGCCCCCCGAACGGCGTCGGCCTCCGGCCCAAGAGCTCGACCGCCCGGTGTCCCCGCGAAGGTCCAGAAGACCAAGCGAAACATGTAAAAGGCGGTCATCGCCGCCGCGATGAACCCAAAGACCGCCAGCATCAGATGCTGCGGATGCTCCAGGACATAGGCCAACGAGCCGGCTAGAATCGCGTCCTTGCTGAGAAACCCGGCCGTCAGAGGAATTCCGCTGATCGCCAGCGTGGCGATCAAGAAGGTCCCAAAGGTCAGCGGCATCCTTCGCCGAAGTCCCCCCATGTTCCGCATGTCCTGAGCGTCGGCGTGAAGATGATGCCGATGAAACGCCTCGTGTAGCGCATGAATGACGCTTCCAGAGCCCAAAAACAGACAGGCTTTAAAAAATGCATGGGTCAGCAGGTGGAACAGCGCTGCCGTGTAGTTCCCCACGCCGACGGCCAGCATCATATATCCCAGTTGGCTGACCGTCGAGTAGGCGAGCACCCGCTTAATGTCCGTCTGGACCAGCGCGATACTCGCGGCAAAGAGCGCCGTAAAGCCGCCCACATAGGCGACCACCAGGAGCGTCCGCTCGTCGAACAGCCCGACCTGGAGCATCCGTGCCGCTAGATAGACACCCGCGGCGACCATGGTCGCCGCGTGGATCAACGCGCTGACCGGTGTTGGTCCCTCCATCGCATCGGGAAGCCAGGTGTGAAGCGGAAACTGAGCCGACTTGCCAACCGCCCCAGCAAAGAGGAACAGCCCCGCTAGCGTCAGCAACCATCCCTTAATCGCCCCCGCCTGTACCCCTTGAGCCACCTCCGGCAACCGAAGGCTCCCCACCGACGCCCAGACGATCGCCAGGCCGATCAGCAACAGCACGTCCCCCACCCGCGTTGTCAGGAACGCTTTGATCGCCGCGTCTTGGGCCGACTTCCGTTCGTAGTAGAACCCGATCAGCAGGTAGGAGCAAAGGCCCATTAGCTCCCAGCCAATGAACAGCGTCAGGAGGTTGTCCGAGAGGGTCAACAGGATCATCGCAAAAGTGAACAGCGAAAGGTAGGCAAAAAAGCGCGAGTAGTAGGGCTCCGGTTCTCCGTCCCGGACCTTCATGTACTCTACCGAGAAGAGATGGATCATCAGACAGACCAAGGTCACCATGAAGAGAAGGACCTTTGTCGTGTTGTCCACCATCAAGCCGACCTGAAAGGAGAGGGGGCCCAAGTCTATCCAGCGGAGCGGCGCTTGGGGCACCCAGAGGACCGCCGTCGGCTCAAAGAGATGAGGCACCACCCCAACCAACACAAGGAAAAAGGGCACCCCCACGCCCAACAGAGAGACCACCGCGCCCGCAACGCGCGGCCCTCGCACCCAGCGACCCACCAGGAGAATCTGAATCAGAAAGGCCACCAGAGGCGCAAACAGCACGATCGCCAGGAGGGTTCCCGAAAGCTCCACCGGTTTCACCCCTTCAACTCGGTGGTCTCATCCGGATTGATGGTCGCCAGCTCTTGATAGATGTCCAGGATGATCGCCAACGCAATGGCCGCTTCCGCCGCCGCCAGGACGATGACGAACAGGCCGACCACCTGACCCAAGACCCCACCGAGGACGTACTTTGAGAAGGCCACAAAGTTCAGGTTCGCCGCGTTCAGGATCAGCTCAACGCCCATCAGCATCGCGATGGCGTTCCGGCGGGTCAGGACGGCGAACATCCCAAACACAAACAACAAGCTGCTGACAGCCAAGTAGTGGGTCAGCGTGATCACGGCGTAATCCCCTTTCGTGCGATAATCGCCGCGCCCATCAGGGCGACCAGAAGGATCAGCCCGGCCACCTCAAAGGGGAGGAGAAACTCACCTAGCATTAGCGCGTCCCCCAGGCCCGCCGTTGTGCTCAGAGGGGTCAGAACGCGGAGCGCTGGATCCTCCCGGAGCCGACGATAGACCGCCTCAGAGAGCCCCTGAACTCGGACGGCTCGGAGCCCCTGAACGGCGATCAGCCGGAGGTCCTCCCGCGGACTCAGCGGCTGCAGGATTTCGGCGATCCGGGAGGGATCGAGCGGAGCCATTCCGTCGGAGGCCGGCGTGCCCTTTCGCTCCAACGCGATCTGGAGTCGTTCCGGAGCTCCCCAGACCTCTTGGACCTGGATGACGTACAGCCGAGAGGAGGAAGGCCTCGCCGCCTGAAGGCCTCTCTCCACCGCCCGCCGAGCGTCGCGCACCGCCTCAGGGCGAAGTGGTCCGGCTCCCTGGAAGGTCAACACAACGCGAGCCGTCTCCGACTGAAGCCGCGCGCTCTCGGCACCCAACTCCCGGAGGAGTCGAGCCACTCGCCGGGCCGTCTCGCCGTCAGAGTCTTCGAAGACAAGCGTTCGGTTGTTGGGAAGCTCCGACCGGCCCACATGGAGGAGAAATCCCAGGAGGATCAATCCGACGAACGTCGCCGGGAGCAGTTGCCCGACCGGCGCCCGCAGCTGCATGATCAACCGTCCGCTGGTCATCATCACGCCAAAGAGGACTAACACCAGGATTCCCCCGACGTAGACCAACAGCTGGATAACGGCCAAAAAGTCGGCGTCCAGAAGGACGTAAAACCCGGCCACCGCCCCCAGGCTGACCATCAACGCAAAGGCGGCGTGCACCACGTTCCGAGTCGTCACCACGACTCCCGCAAAGACAACCGCCACTCCGGCGAGCAGATAAAAGACGACCGCTTCCATCGGCTATGGCCTCCGCGGCGCCGCCGCGGGACGCGGCTGGGGCCCCCCAGAAAACGCATACACCCCCAACAGGGCCACCAGGACCGGCACTACTACCCAGGCGATCCCGTTTGGTCCGATTCGCCACCCGCCGATCGTCAGGCCGACCCCCTCTTGCGCTAACAGCTCCAGGATGCCGGTTCCCAGCACGTTCACCAGTCCGATCGGGAGGAAGTACTTCCAACAAAGCGCCATCAACTGATCCACCCGAACGCGCGGGAGCGTCCAGCGGAGCCACATCATCACAAACACCAACAGGACCGTCTTGAGGGCAAACCAGACAACGCCGGGCAGCAGGTCCCACCCGGGGATCGGACCGCTCCAACCGCCCAAAAAGAGTGTCGTCGCGATTGCCGAAACGATCACCATGTTTGTGTACTCTGCCATAAAGAAGTAGGCGAAGCGGATTCCGCTGTACTCGGTGTGGAACCCGGCGACGATCTCCGATTCCGCCTCCGGCAGGTCAAAGGGGGTCCGGTTTACCTCCGCGATCGCTGAGATATAGTAGAGAAACGCGCTGATAAACAGGAACGGCTGCCGGAAGATTAACCAATGGTGAACCCCTCCCGCCTGGTCGTAGACCACCCGCTGCGGGTTGAGCGTTCCTGTCGCCAGGACGACGACCAGTACGGCAAGCCCCAAGGGGATCTCGTAACTGACAATCTGAGCCGCCGCCCGCATCGCACCAAAGAGCGAGTACTTGCTGTTAGAAGCCCATCCGGCCATGATGATCCCCAACACCACCAGCGAGGAGATCGCCAGATACAGGAACAGCCCCAGGTCGTAGTTGCCGATCAGGGAGGAACGGAAGGGGGGAACCACCGAAGCCACCGCCACCGAAGCCCCAAAGACCAGATAAGGAGCAAAGCGGAAGAGCACCCGATCCGGACTCTGGCGGGATGATGTCCTCTTTAAAGATCAACTTGATCGCGTCGGCGATCGTGACCAGCAGTCCCCACGGTCCGACCCGTGTTGGTCCCAGCCGGTCTTGAAAGTAGGCTGAGACCTTCCGCTCCATCAGGACGAAGACCACCGGAAAGAGGAAGACAATCCCCAGCGTGATCGCACCAAAGAGAACCAACAGGAACAACAGCCAAAGGGAGACCGGAACGGCGGCCAGGAACTCTATCCCCAGCCTCAAAACGAAGAACTCTCGGATCCGATCGGCAGCCAACCATAAGGGATGTACCCAGCACAGCCCCCCCTTCCGACAGTCTAGCGGTCCACCTCCCCTAAGACGATATCGATACTTCCCAGGATCACGATGATATCGGCGACCAGATGCCCCCGGCTGACAACGTGCATTCCGCTTAAGGCACAGAAACTCGGCGCGCGGACCTTGACCCGGAACGGCGTCGGGGACCCGTCGCTGATGATGTGGTACCCCAACTCTCCGCGCGGCGTCTCGGTGCGATGGTAGATCTCCCCCGCCGGCGGCCGGACCGTTCCGCGCCGCATTCCGTTGATGTTGGGGTCTTCCAAAAGCCCTCGTTCCTCCATCTGTTGGAGGCATTGGCGGAGGATGCGGCAGCTTTGGCGCATCTCCTCCATCCGCACATAAGCCCGGTCCCAGGAGTCCCCGTGCTCGCCGACGGGGACTTCAAACTCGAACCGGTCGTAAATCCCGTAAGGCTCGTCCTTCCGAAGGTCCCACCGGACGCCGGAGCCGCGAAGGTTCGGTCCGGTCCAGCCGTAAGCGATCGCCTGCTCCGCTGTAAAGACACCGACGTTTTTTGGTCCGCTCCAGGAAGATTTTGTTATAAAGAATGAGGTCGTTATAGGCGTCAATGTTCGGTTCGAAGTAGTCCAAAAAGCGCCGGAGGTGCTCCGGAAAGTCGGGGGTCAGGTCTCTGGCGACGCCCCCGATCCGGATGTAGTTGTACAGCAGCCGGGCGCCGCTTACCTTCTCAAAGAGGCTCAGCACCTCCTCTCGATCCCGCATCGCATAAAGAAACGGCGTCATCGCGCCGGTGTCCATGGCGAAGGTGCCAAACCAGAGCAGATGGCTGGCGATTCGGTTCAGTTCGCACATGATCACTCGGATGTAGTGGGCCTTCTCCGGCACCTCCACCGGCCTGCCGCCCAGCTCCATCAACCGCTCGACGGCCAGCACAAAGCCCATCTCATTGTTCATCGCCGAGAGGTAGTCCATCCGGTCGGTGTAGGGGACGATCTGCGGGTAGGTCAGGGCCTCGGCGTGTTTTTTCAAAGTTCCGGTGCAGATATCCGATATGAGGGATCGCCTCCTCGACGATCTCCCCGTCGGTGATCAGCTGGAGCCGCAGGACGCCGTGGGTGCTAGGGTGTTGCGGCCCCCATGTTGAGGATCATCTCGTCGGAGCGCAGTTCTCGCGGAGCGGCGCGGCGCATCAGTAGGGCACCTTCATTTCCCCGGTAGTACTCCTGAACCTTGTAGTCCTTCCGGAGCGGATACCCCTCCCAGCCCTCCGGAAGGATCAGCGGACGCAGGTCGGAATGACCGTCAAAAACGATCCCAAACAGGTCGCGGGTCTCCCGTTCGTGCCAGGCGGCGACGGGCCAAAGCTTCTCGACGGTCGGCAGATGGGGATCGCTGCGCGGCCGTTGTCGGCGCGCAGGGCGATCTTGTGTCGATGGCTCATCGAGTGAAGATGGTAGATCACGCTCAGCACCGGACCGTTGTCCACTCCACTGAGGGACATCAGCGCCTCAAAGCGGGTGGCTTCGTGCTCCTTCAAGTAGCGGCAGACCGCTGCGATCTGCGCCCCGGCAACGTGGATCTGAGGCGGATCGAAGACGATAGGGTTACGCCGGTCGCTGGTGTCCGTCTGGTAGAGAGCCAGGATCGTCTTTTCGCCAAACCGTTCGCGCAGCAGCTGGAAGATCTCCTGAGCGGTCATCGCTTTGGCTTCTCCACCTTTGTGCGGCGAATCTTCTCTTGGAGCTTCAGGAGCCCCTCCAGGAGCGCTTCTGGGCGCGGTGGACAGCCGGGAACGTAGACGTCCACCGGAATGATCCGGTCACCCCCTTGAGGACCGAGTAGCCGTGTTGCCAGTAGGGCCCGCCGCTAGTGGCGCAGCTTCCCATCGAGATGACGTACTTTGGCTCTGCCATCTGCTCGTAAAGCCGCTTGACCCGAAGGGCCATCTTCATCGTCACCGTCCCGGCGACGATCATCAGGTCGGCCTGGCGCGGGGTGGCGCGTGGGACGCCCGCCCCAAAGCGGTCCAAGTCATTGTGCGAAGCGCCGGTGGCCATGAACTCGATCGCACAGCAGGCCAGGCCAAAAGTCATCGGCCACAGGGAGGAGAGTCGCGCCCAGTTGACCATCCGGTCTACCGTTGTCAGGATCACGCCCGGCTCAACGTGATCTTCCACGATCCTCATCCGGCCGCCTCCTCCTCAGGATGCTCCCGGTGCCCCACGACGCGCGCGATCCGCTCCGAATGCCGCCGATGGTAGCTCCGGACCCATTCCAGGTCCCCCTTGGCCCAGACGTAGGCCAACCCCACCGCGAGCATCAGGATGAAAACGAACATCTCAACAAAGGCGATCCACCCCACCTGGCGGAAGACCCTCGCCCAGGGAAAGAGGAAGGCGATCTCCACGTCGAAGATCAAAAAGATCAACGCGACGATGAAAAAACGGATGTTGAACTTGATCCGGGCGTCGTCTACGGGGTCCTCGCCGCACTCGTAAGGGATCCGCTTTTCCGCGAGGTCTAACCGGAGGTGTACCAAACGAGAGAGGAGGTTCAACAACAACACAAACGCGGACGCCAGCGTCAGGAAGACCGCGACGTTGGCGAACTGCACATGCATAGCGCAAGCGCTCCTTTCTCCTCCTGCTCTCCACTCGATCTCAACCCGGAGGATTATAGCACCCTGATTGGAACGCTCCAACCCCCCTGTACATTTAGCACATTTTTCAGTTTGGTGAGCCTGAAGAGATGAGGACTCTCCCCTCGACGAGGCGGGGGACCAACCCGATCCGATCCACCGCTGCCGCGAGCCGGATGTCCCTTTCGAAGCCGTCGGCCCGCAGCCGCTGTCCGTGCTCCGTTTGGGCAAGGGCCTCCGGGAGCGGAAGGCCTCGCCCCCGCCAGGCAGCCAAGACCAGCCGGGCCGAGTCGCTGAGCTGGTCAAACGCCCCGGCGACGGCCTCCACGATCGCCCCGGCCAGCAGCCCGTCCTCCATCGCGTACCGACGATGCGAGCCGGCACAGGCCAGCAGCACATCCCCCGAAAGCCCTAAGATTTGCCGACAGACCGCCGAAAGGTTGAGGAATCCCCCAATCCAGACCTCCCTGGCCGGCGCCAGCGCGCGAATCAGACGGGTTCCGTTGGTCGTCGTCAGGAGGAGGAGCTTGTCCTTTACCCGCTCCCGGGTATACTCTGCGGGAGAGTTGCCAAGGTCGAAGCCCTCCGGGGGACGGTTGTGTCGCTCGCCACAGAGGAGAGCGTCGGGGAACCGAGTCGCCTTAAGATGGTGAGCCTCTTGAAGGGTGGCAGCGGGGACTACCGCCGCCGCGCCCTGGGAGAGCGCCACGAGAATTGTTGAGGTGGCCCGGAGCACGTCGATGGCCACCACCACGCGATCGGCGGCCTGCTCGCCCGCCGAAGCGGGGTCGTCTAAATAAAGCAACACGTCCAGCCGACGAGAGGGAACCATAGGCCGATCCGCTCCGTTTTCCTTTGAGCGACAACGGCTCAGGAAGCCGCACGAACGATAGAATGATAACGGAGAGAGGAGACCTCATGCTGGAAGTTCGGGCTGCCCGTTCTGAAGAGGAAGTGAACGCCGCGATTCGATGCTGTGGCCTCGCCTTTGGGAACGGCGAGCCTCAGAGGACGGCCCGGATGACCGCGTTTTTCGAGAAGATTCATAAAAAGGACCCCTCCTTCAGGCTGGAGAACACCCGAATCGCAGCTCTGGATGGGCAGGTGGTCAGCGTCGTTCAGGTGTTCGATCGAACGGTCCGCCTGGGGCCGGCCCGGCTTCGGCTCGCCGGAATCGGCAGCGTGGGAACCCACCCGGCGTTTCGCGGACGCGGCTACAACACCGCCGTCCTCGAGGACACCGTGCGCTTCTTGGAGGAGGAAGCGTACGACCTATCGTTGTTGTTCACCGGGATTCAGGATTACTATCGTCGGTTGGGCTGGCAACCGTTTCCGTATGTGTTCATGCACGAGGGACCTGTCTCCCATCCGCTTCCTCCCGTCGCCTTCGAGGGACGCCTACGCCCTGCGCGCTGGGAGGAGGATTTGGAGGCCTTGATCGAGATTCACGCACTGGCCGACGCGGAGGCCGCCGGTCCGATCGTCCGAACGCCGGAGCTGTGGCGGTCGTTTGAGCTGTGGCGCGGTTTCGATCGGAGCGCCTTCACCGTAGCGGAGTCTGGAGCGGGGAGAGTAGTCGCCTACCGATTGGCAGGAGGCCACCGGTGGGAAGAGGAGCGGTTCTCCATCTTAGAGGTGCAGTCGCTTCCTGGGCACGAGGTAGCGGCTCTGGCGCTGGTGGCGGATTTCTACAACAAGCTGCTGCGCGCGGGGGAGCCCACGATGCGGATTTACGGCAACCCCCTGATCCTCCGGGACTTGGAGCGTTTGGGTCTTGCTTTCCGGCCCAAGGCGTTAGGTGGAACGATGTACCGGCTGATCCGTCCCGAGTCGGCGGTTCTCCAACTGGCGATTGCAAATTTGCAACCGAACCCGATGCCCGGTCCGGTTATCGCGCGATTGCGCGTGGGATCTGAAACGCTAACGTTTCGAGTAGAGGGACGCCGGGTCGAGCGCCTGGAGGACGCCACTTCGGCCGACTGGGAACTGGAGCTGACCCAAGGGGAGCTGATTGCCCTCCTTTTTGGACAGGAGGAGGTTCCATCCTCCCGATCCGGACCTTGGCGGTCGGAGGAGGGGGCCGAACGGGCCTTCTGGAAGCGCCTGTTCCCCTCAAGGCCCTATCGGTGGTATGTTGAAGACAACTTCTAGGGGCTGGGCACCATTTGTGCTTCAAGCCTGCCGGCTTTTTGCCGGCGGGGCAAAGCAGCGACAGGGTTCCAGAACAGCGCCGACAAGGATTGCTTGAAGGCATCCGTCGGTGGTGGCGCTGCAACCAGTGAAGGGCCTGCAAAAAAGCGATGAGGTCTCAACCGGACGCTAGCAGCTCTGAGGGGACCGCTCTTCCCTCGTTCAACCTACCTCAGGGGTTCTGGCACACCCTGGGACGGCTGCGCGGTACCCGTGACGCGGACGAGTTTCGCCAGCTTGTGGCGGCCTTGCTGCTGCTCCGGTTCGGCGAGCCGGCTTTTGATCGCTATCTGCGGCGGATTCGTCAACAACCCCATGCCGATCCGGACGACCCGGACGAGTTTCGCGCGCTAGGTTTGGTCTACGTAACCGATACGCTTCGGTGGTCTCGGCTCATTCAGGTGCCGCAAGGGGAGTTTCGCGCGGCCCTCCAGGACACCTTTGTCGAGCTGGCCGGCCTGCATCCGACTCTAGAAGACCTGCTTCCTCTAGAAGCCCTAAACCACTACACGGCCAAGGAACTGATCGAGATCGCCCGCGTCGTAGACAAGGCCCCCATCCCTGAGGACGTAGACGTCCAGGACGTCGTCCGGCAGATCACCGAGTATCTGGAGCGAAAAAAGCGCGATCGGGAGGCGGCGCGCCAGGAGAAAGAGGCAGCGGCCCTGGAACCGATGGCATCAGCCTCCCCACTTCCCGAAGCCCCCTCGCTGACAGCGACCGAACACCTACTCGACCTAGGCTACGAGTCGGTCGAGGCGGTGCTTCCCTCCCCGGAGCGGGACCGAAGCGTGTTGCGCTGGTTGCTCCGCGACCATCTTGCCGAGGCGGTAACTCCGTTTCTTCCCCCTTCGCTGCCGGGGCCTTTGGGAATTCAGTTGGTAGAGCATGCGCTGCTTCGGTGCGCTGGGAACCTTTCCGACCTGGTGCGAGCCAACTGGAGATTTCACCGGCTGCTGCTTTACGGCGTTCCGACCCCAACGCGCCAGGCCCAGGGCAGGACACTTCCCCTCCTCCGGCAGGGAGGAGGAAACCGCTGGGCGGTGGTCGAAACCAAAGACGCCCAGGAACTTGCCCCCTTTCTGGACGGCCTGGTCTACCTGAACGGAATTCCGGTGATCGGACTGGCCCAGGCAGCTTTGGAGGGGATCGAGGAGGCCCAGCGCCGAGTGGAACAAGCACTCAAGGCCCATCCGGACCTGTTCGTGACCAACCTCTTCTGCGTCGTCGCCGACGGGGAGCGCGTCTTTGTCGGCATTCCTCAGGAGAAGCGGGCTCGCTTTCACTGGCAGGAGTGGCGGGCCCACGCTGAAGGCTTTTTGGCCGAGGTGGAAGGATCCTTTGATCTGGCCCTCAGCGATCTCCTGGAGCCCTCCCGCCTGGAGACGCGGATTCGGGACTCGATCTACTTTGAGTTGGGGCGCGGCAGTACCCAAAAGCGACTGGTTCCACCGGAGACCACCCGCGCCCTTGAGCAGGCCGTTGAGCGGACGATCGGGGCGCTGACCCCTTCTGGAGAGCGCACCGCTGGAATCTTCTGGCTTCCGTACAACAGCCAGCGTTATCGCTCGATCGCCCTGTTCGCCTACCGCCTGTTACAACATCCCAAGGTCAACAACATGCTGGTCGTAGTGGTCACCGACCGGTACGACATCGGGAACAACTTAATCTGGGCCTTTGAGCGCTGTCGGAGCCTCTTTAAGGAGCCTCCCCGAATTGTGGACAATCGAAACGACCTCCGCCAGTTCTTGAACCTAGCTTCGGGGGAGGTGCTGGTAGTTCCCTTCTCGGTGTTCCTTCCCCAAGTATCTGGGGACACGTTTCCTCGGTTGAGCGAGCGGGCCCGGATCGTCTGCATCGCTGACGGGGCCTATCCGGACCGCTTTCGTCAGGTCCCTCGCGGGGCGCTGCGGTTTCGGGAGATACTTCCCAACGCGGTCTTTGCGGGATTCACCAGCGAGCCGCCGGATCGGATAGACGAAAGCGTCACGATGGTGTTCGGCGAGCCGGTTTACGAGGAGCGCTTTACGGCACTTCCTCCGCTGGTTCACGAGCCTCGTCTTCGGGAGGCGGAGGGCGTCTGGACGGACCTGAGCGAACCGCCGCTGACGGTGGTTCAAAAGATGAGCAACCCCGCCCGGCTCCGCCAGGTTGCCGAGGACATCCTTTATCATCTGGACTGGCTCCGCGAAGCGGATCCCAACGCCAAGGCGATCGCCTGGACAATCACCGCTGAGGCCAGCGTCCGGCTGTATGAGATCATCCGCGAGCTGCGCCCGGAGCTCTGCGAGGAGGACGTTGCCCACGGCGCGGTGAAGATCCTCGCCGTGCGCGGCTCGCCCGTGCGAGGGGAGGGAGATTTCTTCCTCTTGGAGCCAGAGCAGTACCGCATCCTGATCGAGCGGTTCAACAATCCGGACGATCCGCTCTCGCTGCTGATCGTCTTTGATCCGTTCAGCGTTCCGGAGGAGCTACCGCTGTTGCGGGCGATCTACTGCGACCGTCCCATGACGACCGCCTACGCGGGGCGCTTTGTGGGTCCGTTGATCGAAAACGGCGGCTCCGAGACCAGCTATCCGCGCCTGGTGGACTACGTCAGCGGGTACCACCTGGCCCGCGAGGCCCTTGAGATGGACCCGCAGTTTCGGACCACCCTCCTGATGCTCTCCATTGACGAACTGGTCAACGAGTTTCGACGGGCCTTCGAACGGGCTCGCCGCCACCTGGAGAGCCTTCAGGTCGAGGAGGCGGAGCCGTCCCCGCAGGCGGTGCTCCACGTGGCCGAGGCGCTCTTGCGCGGCACCGGCATCGAGGAGTTTGGTCGGGTGCTCCGCCGGCTGATGATCACCTATTGGCGGGCGATCACCCATCCGCATCTGGAGGCGCTTCGGCCCCAGGTTCAGATGATCTGGCAGGCCGGGGTAGTGCTTGGGGCGGTGTTAGGGACCAAGGCCCCGCCGGAGATCCACGACCTTGTCCTGAGTGCGCCGGAACGACTGGAGTGGATACAGCGTATCTTTGGAGGAGAACGCCTATTACGGGAGGAGGTTCTGGAGCGCCTGCACCGCCTTGGGGCTCCTCGACTGGCCGCCTGGGCGCTCTGGGCGCTTCTGACCGACTTTGTCGAACAGCCGGAACACCGGGGATCGGCGGTGGTCCGCCGAGTCCTGTCCCAGGCCAATCGGGCGCTCCTTGAGGCCAAACAGGAAGAAAATGACGAAAGGATCTTTCAGGCGTTGGCGGAAGCGGCACTCCGACTGGCCAAGCTTCGCAAGTTGGCCCTTCAGGCCGAACTGGACCTGGACGCCGCGGCGTTCTATGATTACCTGAAAGAGGCGGACATTCCGTTTACGCGGGCCCAGTTGCTGGCCCGTCGATTGGGTCAGATTCCCAGAGAGGCCCTGGAGCGCCGATCGCCGGTGACCGATCCGGCGGCGATCGCGCGCGTGATGGCGAAACGAGCGCTGCGCGAGGCCCGTTGTCCTCAAGAGGTCGTCGTCCCGATCGTCTTGGAACTGACGGCCCAGGTGGAAGCGCTCACCGCTCCGTTCCCGGAGCTATCGCCTCTCTGAGACAGCGGCCGGTCCCTCACAGGGCGGAAACGCGATGCCCTTTGAGCGCTACGTCAAAACAGAACCGTTCCGACGGCCCACCGTCTCGATCACCTCCGGGGGGTACATCTCCCTGAACTGGGCGGCGGTCGAAGAGTTCAACGTGCGCGAGTACCGCTACTGTGTGCTCTTCTACGATCGGATGTACCGCCGGATCGGGATCATGCTCACCAACGACCCCAACGAGGAGGGGGCTATCCGGATTCGCATCCGCAACCAGGCGGCGCTCATCTACGCGAAGAGCTTCCTGGAGTACTACCGAATTCCCCACCGGGTCACGATGATGTACACCCCTCAATTCGACGAACGGCTGGGAATGATCGTTGTGGACCTCACGGAGAACCAGCGACCTCAACGCGGCCTTGGGGTTGTCATGTAGTCGGGGCTCCGCGCTTGGCCTGAGGGCCATGAGCGATCGGGTCCTCCCCGATCCACCGTTCATCGGCCGGCTCCGAGGCCGGTTGATAACGCGTATCCGAGGTGATTCGAATTCGACGGACCGGCGAGCGGTTGTCCAGGGAGCAGTGAAGGGTGAACATCCCAAAGATCAGCAGATCGCCGGCGCGATAGCCCCCCTCCGATGCGGTCAGCCACCGACCCCCAAAGCGCTCCTGAACCTCAATCGGGTTGGTCGTCAGCCAGCCGCCGCCGTAAGGGTTCGGCTTGGAGAGATCGTCCACGTCGATTTTCGCGTAGGTGTTCAACAGCTCCTCGATCCGATGGGAGTTCTCCAGAACCATCAGGGCACCCTCCTGATAGGGCACGTCCCCGATCGGCGTCCAGGCCGTGTAAAGGCGACTGGTGCCCCGCCCCATGTAGACCCAATCGTAATGGCATCCGGTCGCTCCGCCAGGCTTGACGGTTCGAAGCCAGATATAATCGAACGAGCGGACCGGCTCTCCAAAGAACCGCTCAAAGAAGCGAATGATCTCCCCCTGGTGGACCAGCCGCTTGAGCGCCGGAAGAGTGCGCAACTCCCTGCCGAACTGACGGGTGTCGATCTGTCCCCGGCGGGAAGTTCCCGAAGAGATCGCCTCCATCAGCGGTCGGGACTCGTCGATCTCCCCCACAGAGGCTAGTTTCTCCACGATCGCCCGCCGGGCTGCCAGGACCGTCTCCAAGGGAAGAACCCCCCGAAAGAAGAGGTACCCGTCCTCCTCCATCCGCCTTCGAAGCGCCTCTGCGTCCTCGTAGATATCGTTGGATTCCCGGAGGAACCCGAACTTCTCCGGATCGGTTGAGAACCGGTGTCCGTGCGAGGTCAACTCCCATTCGATCTTCATTGGACTTCCTTTCGCTCATAACGCCAGTGAAGCACCATCCAACTTCCTACGGCCAAAAGGATGAGCGTCCCGCCGCGGAGCGTCGCCGGTGGGACCCGCTCGCCGACCGCCAGATAGGTCCACAGTGGGTTTAACAACGTCTCCAGCAGGACGATCAACGACGCCCGGGCGGCCTGCACGTACTGAACGGCCCAGGAGTACAACGCATACGGAACGGCAAACTGGACCACCCCCATCAAAAGCATTAAGCTCAACTGATAACCGTTCATCCGAAACGATCCCCACAGCCCCACCGCAGGCGCCAACAGAAGCGCAGAGCCGACACAGTTAGCCCCCACCACAAACGTTGGGGGGACACTCCGCAGCCCTCGAAGGGTGATCTGGAGCATTCCATATCCAAATCCACTGATCAACGCAATTGTCAACCCTAGCCGATCGGTCACCGGGTTCCCTAGAAAGATCACTCCCACCCCGACCATCGCCAGCCCAAGGACCAACAACTCCGTCCGCCGGACGTGTTCCTGGAGCAGCCAAGGGGACAGCCCAACCACCCAGAGCGGGGCGGTGTACTGAAGGATGATCGCGTTAGCCGCTGCAGTCTGAACCGTCGCCACGACAAAGGAGACGGTCATCAACGTGAAGGCTCCAACCGAGCCCAACTGCCAAAGCCGCATGGCGCCCCGAAGCGATCGTCGATGCTTCCAGAGGAACGGAGAGAAGAGCACCGCTCCAAACGCCGAGCGATAGAAGGCGATCTCCAGCCCCCCCAGTCCCTGGCCTTGGGCGTTTAGGAGCTTGATCAGTGGGCCGTTGAGACTCCAAAAGGCCGCCGTCAGTAGGAGCGCTCCGATTCCTAGCCACTCGTAACGGCGTTCGACGCGAGGGGCCGCCCCCAGCTCCATGGATGAAACCCCCTTCCTCCGCTCGGTTCTCTTCCCCACATCATCCAGAGGAAACCGATCGGCGTCAAGCGAACGGTCCACACGCCCGTCCGTCAAAAAAGCGCGGCGCCCCCTAGAGGGGTGCCGTGCGTTGGAGATATGGGGAAAGCACCTACGACTCGATTCGCACTGTATCGCCTAACAGCGTCGCGCGGTAGCGAAACAGGTCCCGCTTGGCAGATCCTCGAATAACCTTTCCATTCGCCTGAAATCGAGCGCCGTGGCATGGGCAGGAGAACTCCTGACTCATCGAGCTGAAGACCACTCGACAGCCCTGATGGGTACAACGAGTGCTCACAGCGATGACAGAGGACTCGCTTGACCGGTACAGGAAGATCGTTCGCCGCTCCCCAAACTGGGCAAGGATCGAGGGGTCGGTGATCTCATAGTGTCCCCCTGGAGCGCGGAGCGCCTCCGGAAGAAGCAACTCCACCGAAACGCCTTGAGTCACGTCGAGGGACTCGCTGCACCCTACCACCAACAAGGCCGAGCCGCCAAGAACGACGGCCTCCTTGAGGAATTGACGCCGTGTCCTTTCAGCCATTGGAGTACCTCCCTTCTCTCGAAGAGGGTCAGGGCAAGGACCGTACCGGTTTCTTTGCCAGCCAATCTCTAGAAAAGCGGGGCAGCTACTGGCCCTGGGTGATCAGAAGGTGGCCAGCTCAGACCAAAGGCTGGACAGGGGTTCACTTATCGGACCGTATCGCGGAGGTCCAGGAGGATATCGCCAAACAGTTCGCGGGCCAGGCGGAGAATCCGCTTCTGAGCGGCAAGCACGTCAGAGAGGCGACGAGGTGGCATCGTCTCCAATCGGTACGCCCGTCCGGTCGCGCATCGAGGCGCTCATCGTTCGAAACACCTTGTTTCGGAGGGCCTGGGAGCTCTGCCGGAGGGCGATCGCCCAGAGGTTGGGGTCGTGGCGCCAGACGCGCAACACCAGTTGGGCCAACTCGTCGTCGCTGAGCAGCACCAGGTCCTCAAAGAGGACCAGCTCCTCTTCCAGCGCGGCGCGGAGCTGCGGGTTCTGCTGCCCGATGGTCCGCAACAGTCGTCGGCGCTCCTCAGGCGACATGCTTCGAAGGAGGTGAAGGGCGCGCCGCTTCCCAACTTGGGGAGTGGAACCGTAATCGGGAACCGTCATCGTCGCTCTCCCGACCAGCAGCCTACCGACCGGCCTCCTAAGAGAGCATATCTCAAAGAGCTACCGTCTCCAAGGAGGCGGCATCAACAGCCTGCTGTTGAGCTCGGGGAGGAGCCTCTTGCTGACCGGGCTTTCAGAACCCGTTCTGCTGGTCTACAATTCCCCAAGCGGCACCCTGCGATCCAAACAGAAAACCGTACAGGCGGGACGATGGAGACAGAACGAGAACGCGCCTTCCAGCGGGCGCTGGCGTTGATCGCTCAAGGGAAAAACCAAGAGGCTCGCGAGCAGCTCAGCCGACTGGTCGAGGAGAGCCCGCACTGGGTGGAGGCCCGCTTGACGCTCGGTGTGCTCCTGGGAACGCTGGGGGAACGGACCGCCGCCGAGGAGCACCTTCGCTACGGGCTGGAGCACCTGGAGGCGGTCCCGCGGCTCTCTCGCGAGACGCTCCGGGCCCAGCTGCTGCTGAACCTTGCCGTCCTCGCGCTGGAACGGGACGACTGGAAGGACGTTTACGGCTGGGAGGAGGAGTTCGCCGGGCTCCGGGAGACCTTCCAACGGGAGGGGTTGTTGGAGCGCGCCGCCTCGGTGCTGTTTGACGCGGCCAATCGAGCCGTCCGGGACGGAGAGCCCACCCGAGGCCGGACGCTCTATGAGCGCGCCTTGGAGCTGGACCCGGACTTTGCCGAGGCTTGGTATAACCTTGCCGTCCTAGAAGCCCAGGACGAGGAACTGGAGCAGGCGATGTTCCACCTGGAGCGGGCGATCGCCGCCGAACCGGCGCTGGCCGAAGCCCAGTTTCTCCTTGGCTCGCTGTTGCTCCCGCAGGATCCAGAACGGGCCGTTCAACTGATGGAGGGAGCCGTTGCGCTCCAGCCGGAGAACGTCCAGTGGATTACGCTCTTAGGCTCGGCCTACGCCCGGAGGCGTGACTTTCAGCGGGCGCGGGAGTTTTTCGCGCGAGCTCTCAGCCTCGATCCGGAGTACGCCGATGCCCACCTCGGCTATGCGATCGCCTCACGGGCGTTGGGGGACATGGAGAGCGCGCGATACGCGCTGGGTCGGGCCTTTGAGCTGAACCCGCAGTTGGCCAAGCAGGTCCGCGCGATGATGGAGGAGCTCTGATGGCCGCTCGACGCATCCGAATTCAGGCGGGCAAGCTTTCCCTTCTCGCTGAGCTGAACGAAACCCAAACGGCCCAAGAGGTCTGGAAGGCGCTTCCCCTCCAGGCCCGGGGCAATCGCTGGGGCCAGGAGATCTACTTCCCCATTCCCGTTCAAGCGGAGCTGGAGCTCCCACAAGCGGTAGTCGAGCCGGGCGATCTGGCCTACTGGCCGCCAGGACGGGCCTTCTGCATCTTCTTTGGTCCAACGCCCGCCAGCCAGGGCGGGGAATGCCGTCCGGCCAGTCCAGTAACGGTCATCGGGCGCCTGCTGGATGAGCCGGAGACGCTCGTTTCGGTCCCCGACGGCGCCTCGATCGTCCTGGAACGGGAGGAGGAACCCTTGTCGTGAAGCCACCCAAACGCCTGGAGTTTGCAAACGTCCGCACGCTCCCCCTGGCCGAGCGAAAAAATAAAGTCCACCGAGAGGACCTGATCGCCCCGATCCATCCGGGGATGAGCCTGCGGGAATGGATCGAGGCCCTGCCGCGGCAGTTAGTTGCCGTTGGGTTCCGCGAGCTGGTCCAAGGGCTGGCCGAGGTAGCCCGAAACGGACGACTCTTCTTAGCCATGCTCGGTGGACATGTGATCAAGGTCGGATTGGGTCCGCTCTTTGTTCAGATGGTCCAGCGAGGAATTGTCAACGCCATCGCGCTGAACGGAGCGGCGGCGATTCACGACTTTGAGCTGGCCCTGATCGGCGGCACCTCTGAGGACGTTCAGGCGGGCTTGGAAAACGGCCTTTTTGGCATGGCCGAGGAGACCGGGCGACTGATGAACGCAGCGATCGCCGGGTGTCCTGAAGAGGGGTTCGGTTGGGCATTAGGAAGGATGATCGAGCAGGAGGCCTTTCCCCACCGGGAGGTCAGCGTGCTCGCTGCCGCTTATCGGCACGGCGTGCCATTGACGGTCCACGTCGCCATCGGGACAGACATCATCCATCAGCATCCTACCTGCGATGGGGCCAAACTGGGAGCGGCGACCTTTGCCGACTTTCAGATTCTCGCCCAGACGGTGACAGGGCTTGAAGGGGGAGCGGTCGTCAATTTCGGCTCGGCGGTGCTGCTACCGGAGGTCTTTTTGAAGGCGCTGACGATCGTGCGCAACCTCGGCCATCCGGTGCGGCGGTTCTTAGCCGCCAATTTCGACATGATCCAGCACTACCGACCCGGCGAAAACGTCGTGCGACGACCAACCAGCCTGGGCGGGCGTGGCTTCCAGATTACGGGGCATCACGAATTGATGATTCCTCTGCTTTTTGCCGCCCTTCTGGACGCTCTCGAAGCACCCTCATCCGATCGAACGCCGCCGGCGTCCCCCTGAAGTCGGCCCGACGATGCTGATCACTCGCTCCTCGCGTCGGAGGGTACCGTTGGGCAACCTGCTGTACCTGGGAGGCCGCAATCGCCTGAATCCGGTCGGCGTAACGGGTGACATAGTCGTAGCCAAAGCCGTAAAGCTCGTCGAGGCCGATCCGATAGACCCGTTCCTCGTGGGTCTGCAGGTGGATGAAGAAGTCGGCCAAACACATGGACTGCACCCGCCGGTACTCCTCTGGGGGAAGCGGGCGCTCCTGGACCTCGGCGACGGTCTCGTCCACCGTTCGAAGGACAGCGTCCACGTTTTCCGGTTGGGTAGCAGCGTACAGAAGGAACATGCCGGTGTCCACGCCGGGCCGATGTTCAGCGCTCACTTCGTAGACGAGTTGACGCTGTCGGAGCGCGCGATAGAGTCGCCCGCCGGGGTAGTTCAACCCGGCCAGCGCTGCCTGGAGGACCAGCATGGCGTCGGCGTCCGGATGCAGGAACGAAACGCCTGGATAGCCGATCATCAGAATCGTTTGGGTCATCTCGCGCGGCTCAAAAAGACGCACGCCGCGACGGCGTCGGGGCGATAAGGTCCGCCGCTCCGGAACCGGCAACGGCTCCCAATCGCCAAACTGTTCCCGCACGAGCCGGAGGAGCTCCTCCGGAGACAGATCACCAACGGCGCAAAGAACGGCATTGTTGGGCCGCGCGTAACGCTCAAAGACGGACCGACAGTCTTCCGGTCGAAGGCAGCGCAAGCTCCTCCACGTTCCGCCGGGGGTCCGCCGATAGGGATGGTGCGCGTAGAAGGCCCGCAGCAGGGCTCGATAGGCGATCTCCTCCGCGTCCTCGCTGGCGGCGCGGAGCGCGGCGAGCAGCTCTTGACGAACCGCGTTTACCTGATGGAGGTGAAACAACGGACGCCTGGAGACCTCCGCGAGCAACTCGACCGCAAACGGGACGTCGCGCGAAAGCACCCCAGCATGAAACCCAAAGCTGTGGTTTCCGGCCACCGCCTCGATCAGCCCTCCACGGGCTTCGATCGCCGGCACGATCTCCTCCAACGAACGCCGCTTGGTCCCTCGAAGTGCCGTACGGGTGGCCAACGCAAACAGGCCGCTGGTCCGCTCCGTCTCGGCGTAGGCCCCTCCCCGGAAGAAGAGCCCCAGAAACGCCGTCGGCTGGCTGTGGTCCTCCTGGACGACGATCCGAAGCCCGTTAGCCAAAACGCACCGCTCCAGGGGCGGTTCGCTCCGCTGGGCCCGAACAAGCCGGTTGCGAACGGCACGCGCCCGAGTCGGGCGGGGAACCAATAACGCTGTGTTCCGATGGGTCTCCTGAAGCCAGCACGCCGCTGCTCGTTGAACCGCCTCCTGAGTTACCGTCCGCAGCCGTTCAAGGAAGCGCCGATGCTGCTCCGCATCGCCCAAAAGCAGCTCGTCGTAGGCGAGCGTCGCGGCCACATCCTCGATCGTCTGAGAGCCAAACCAGGACTCCGCCTCGGCGATCGCCTTGGCGGTCTCCAGGACCTCCGGAGCAATCCCCGTCTCTTGAATCCGCTGAACCTCCTCCCGGACGGCCTCCTGAACGGCCGACTCCCGGCCAGGGTCGCAGGTAAACCCCACAGCTAAGAAGCCATCGGCCAAAACAGGGAGCTCCGTCCAGCTGTAAAGGTCGTGCACCAGCCGTCGGTCCTCCTTGAGGCGGCGGACCAGGACCGCCCCTTCGCTCCCGCCAAGAATCAGCCCCAGCAGCGCCAGCGCCGCCGCGTCTGAATGGAAGTAAGAACCGGTCCGCCAACCGATCAGGCCGTGCACGATCTCAACGGAACCCTCTCGGACCGTCTCGCGCGGGGCGAGCTGAGCCGGCTCCCGCGGAATCGGTGGGGGCGTCCATCCCCGTTCCGGCATCGGCTCCCACAGCTCCTGAAGCCGCCGACCGACCCGCTCCATGTCCAAATCGCCCACCACCGAGACGACGATGTTCTGAGGGACGTACACCTCCCGATGGTATTGAACCAGATCCTCGCGGGTGAGCTGCTCGAACTGGGCGGGGTACCCCTCGATCGGAACCCGGTAGGGATGAACCCTATAGAGCGTCTCGTAGAAGCTGCGCATCAACTGCTCGTCCGGGTTGTCGGCAATCTGGGCAAACTCGTTGAGGATCACCCCTCGATGAACGGCGACCTCCTCCTCTGGCAGGAGCGGGTTCTGAAGAAAGTCGGCGAACAGCTCAAAGGCCTCGTCAGCCCGATCCCTGGAGGCGGTGAGGAAATAACGGCTGTGGTCGCGTGCGGTATAGGCGTTGGAGACGTTCCCAAGCGATTCGACTAGAGCGTCGATCTCATCGCGGCTTCGGTTTCGGGTTCCGTCGTCAATGACGTGTTCCAGGAAATGGGAGATCCCCGACCCTAACCATCTCCCCTCGGTCACCGTTCCGGCCCGAACGGCAACGTGCAGGGAGAACAGCGGCGTCCGGGAGTCCTCCTGAAGGACGACGGTAACGCCGTTGCGCAGCTTAAGCTTGACGACTGCGGATCGCGGCGATCCGGCTTTCAAACGCCTCAATCTCCTCTGGAGTGGTCAGAACGCCGATCTCCGTTTCGAAGTGGCGGCGTCCGCCGACCTCAATGTACTCCAGGGTTCCCTGCTCCCGCTCAGCGGCGCGCCCCTCGACCAGGCAGTTGGCCGGCTCGATCCCTAGGACGTAGGTCCCCTCGGCCAACATCTTCCACTGGACCAGGTTGGGGAACTGAGTCTTGTGATACCGGACATAGACCCCCAACCCCAGCGACCGGTTCACGACTCCGACCCAGCAATGCCGGTTCTCGTCGGCGACTACGTCGTGATAGAAGACCTGTTCCTGAAAGTCAGGGACCGGCTCGGTAATCTTAAAACGATCGATCAAGCCGGCCTCTGAGCGGCGGTCACGAGCCCGCGACTCTGCCGCTGGAATCAGCACTTCGGCCCCCTCATCCAAAATCGGAAAGCCGATGTTGATATGGTAGAGGAACATAAAGGGGGCATCATGATAGCCGACGTTCTCGACGATATCGGAGATGTAAAGCCGGTTGGCCCCAAGATAGGTCGAGATGTTCCGCGTAAGCTCTAAGGCGTACTTTCCGGGCGCGGACTCCAGGACTTTTCCCTGTGCGTAGAGGTGAAGGGCGTTTCCTTCCCAGCGCTGGTCGGCGATGACGTGATGGGCCGGCAGAGTGGCCAGGTTTCCATGAAGGCCCAGTTGCTCCCCCTCGTCTTCGCAGGGCCGCCCGACGTTCATCATGCCACAAGGGGTCAGCAGCCCGCCAAAAAAGAGCCGCTCCCAACCGTCTTCAGTGGCCCGGTAGTACTGAGGAGCGACCAGGCCGGTAGAGGAAAGCCAGGCCAGCGGCGTTCCTCGGTACTCCGCGTCGGCAATGGCCATCCCTCGGCTGGGGACCACCGTGAAGGCAAAGCCAGTGCCGGTGCGAAACTGGAGGACCTCCGTCCCCTCCTCGACGCCCTCAACGAGCCGCGCTCGGCGGATACCGCCGACCTGGGCAACGCTGCCGATCCGCCGAAGCAACTCCTGGCGCTTCCACTCTCTCCCGTAGAGCGTAATCACTCTCTCTCCTCCTCGGTGCTGAAAGGATCGTTCCGTTTCAACTCTGCGACTATCTGTGACGTGCAACGAGCGTTCCGATGATCGCCGCTGCTCCCAGCAGGGCGGTGTAAACGGCGAAGAGATCGAACCGTCCCCGCCGGGCGATGCGCAGCAACCACCGAATCGAGGCCAATCCCACGACCAGCGCCACCAGCATCCCGGCAGCGACTGGAGCAACCGCCACCTCCGAACCGTCCATGTGCAGGGCACTCCAAACGATAGCCGCTGCGATGGTCGGAATCGAGAGCAGGAAGGAAAAGCGGGTCGCCGCCTCTGGATGGAGCCCAGCTAGAATCCCCGCGCAGATGGTCGCTCCAGACCGGGAGATGCCCGGAAGCGCCGCGGCGCCCTGAATTAGCCCGATCCAGATCGCTTGACGCAGCCCCAACTCGTTCAAACCTCCGGAGCCGGCCCGCAACCGCGGGCTGAGATACAATAACCCTCCGGTTGTCATCAGAAAAGCTCCGACCCAACTCGGCTTTTCGAAGGCCGTCTTGACGAGCGACTCGATCCCCAACGCCATTAAAACGGTCGTCAGAAAGGCAACGCTCAACGCCATCAGCAAGCGTTGTTGCGCCCGATCGCCGACCGCTCCTCGAATGAGCGCGTACAGCTCCCTTCGGAACGCAAGGGCCACCGCTCCAAGCGTCGCAGCGTGCAAAAGCAGGTCGAAAACGAGGTTCTCCGCCCCTCCTAATCCCAAAAGATGCTGAACCAGAACCAGATGTCCAGAGCTGCTAATCGGAAGAAATTCGCTGGCCCCCTGAACGAGGCCTAAGATTGCCGCTTCGAGCAGTCCCAACGGCGACCTTTCTGGTGAGACGGGGGCACGGTCTGAGCTTCCCAGCCCCTCCGACGCGTCGAAAACCGACGAAAAAGGATAAAGAAGCGAACGAAAAAAGACAAGAAGAACCCCTCTCCTGGCAGCAAGGACCGACCGACGCTGGCCGACGGAGAAAGGGAGCGCGTTCCGTCGTTGTCCCGATCTGGCGGCGCGTGGTATAGTTGCCTGGGGCGTCCGCAGGGCAAAACGGTTCACCATATCACCATAAGGCGCGCGTTGAGCCATGAGCAGCCGTTCCGTTCAGGTAGGGATTATCGGTTTAGGCACGGTGGGCACCGGCGTAGTGAAGATTCTCCAGAGCCGGGCCAAGGGGATTGCTCACCAACTTGGGGCGCCGATCCAGATCGCTGGGATCGCCGTTCGCGATCCGAAGAAAGCACGGGCGATCGAGGTTCCGGCGGGGATTCTCACCGACGACCCGATGGAGCTGGTCCGCCGCCCAGAGGTGGAGATCGTCCTGGAGGTGATGGGCGGGACCGAACAGGCCCGACAGTACGTTCTGGAGGCGCTCCGCCACAAAAAGCACGTCGTCACGGCCAACAAGGCGCTGATCGCCCTCCACGGCCAGGAGGTGTTCGACGCCGCCGCTGCGAACGGCGTCGGGGTCTACCTGGAGGCTAGCGTTGCTGGGGGAATTCCGATCATTAAGGCGCTCCACGAGGGTCTGGCCGCCAACCGGATCGAACGCATCTACGGCATTCTCAACGGCACCTGCAACTATATCCTCACCCAGATGAGCCAGCAGGGCGCTTCGTACCAAGAGGCGCTGGCCGAAGCCCAGCGTCTTGGATACGCCGAAGCGGACCCGACCTTCGACGTCGACGGCCTGGACACGGCCCACAAGATCGCGATTCTCTCCTCTTTGGCCTACGGGGCGCCGATCTCGATCGATCAGATCTACGTTGAAGGGATCCGGCGGATTCAGCTGGAAGACATTCGTTATGCGGAGACGCTGGGGTACACGCTCAAGCTGTTGGCCATCTCCGAGCTGCGGGGGAGCGCGCTCAGCGTGCGGGTGCATCCGGCGTTGATCCCCAGCACCAGCGTGTTGGCCAACGTTCAAGGAGCCTTCAACGCAGTGGCCGTAGTCGGCGACGCGGTGGGGCCGACGCTCTTTTATGGCCAAGGGGCCGGCCAGATGCCCACCGCCAGCGCCGTCGTAGCCGACCTCCTCGAGGCCGCCCGGACGGTTCTCAGCGGGAGGCCGGCGGAGATCCCCCTGTGCTGGGACCGCCGGAAGGCGGTCGCTATGCCGGTTCTCCCCATGGAGGAGACGGAGACTCGATACTACCTGCGGATGCAGGTGGAGGATCGTCCCGGCGTGTTGGCCGAGGTCGCCACGATCCTGGGACGGTACCGAATCAGTCTTGCGGCGGTCATCCAGAAGGAACCGACCTGCGCCGAATCGGTCCCGGTGGTGATGTTGACCCATCGGGCACAGGAACGAAACCTCCAGGCCGCTCTGCGCGAAATTGACGCCTTAGAGTGCACGCGACAGCCGACCGTTTGCATCCGTCTTGAGGCCGACGTGTAGACCGATTGAGCCTTTCGCCGCAAAGGGGTAGCCCATGGACGCGGTTCCCGCTTCGTTTGCCCATTGGCGCGGCATTATTCACCACTACCGCCCCTTTCTCCCGGTAACCGAAGCCACGCCGGTGATCACGCTCTACGAGGGGAACACCCCCTTGGTGCCAGCGCAGAACCTCTCCAAAGACCTGGGCCATTCGATCGAGCTGTGGCTGAAGCTGGAGGGGTTGAACCCAACCTGCTCGTTCAAGGACCGCGGGATGACCGTCGCGGTTTCCAAAGCGGTCGAGGAGGGGGCCAAGGCGGTCATCTGCGCCTCGACGGGGAACACCTCCGCCTCGGCGGCGGCCTACGCCGCCCGGGCCGGCATCGCCTGCGCCGTGCTGGTCCCCAACGGAGAGATCGCCCTGGGGAAGCTCGCCCAGGCGATGATGCACCGAGCCAAGGTCCTCGCGGTGGACGGCAACTTCGACGAGGCCCTTCAGCTGGTCCGTGACATCTCCGAGCGGTATCCGATCCAACTGGTCAACTCGATCAATCCGTACCGGATCGAGGGACAGAAGACGGGCGCCTTTGAGATCTGCGACCAACTGGGACGGGCGCCCGACTACCAGGCGATGCCGGTCGGAAACGCGGGAAACATTACCGCCTACTGGCGGGGCTACTCGGAGTACTTTCACCACGGTCTGATCGAAAAGCGACCCGTCATGCTCGGCTTCCAGGCTTGGAACGCCGCCCCGATTGTGGACGGCCACCCGATTCGGAACCCTCAGACGGTCGCGACCGCGATCAAGATCGGCAATCCGGCCAGTTGGAAGACCGCCATTCAGGCTCGGGACGAGTCCGGCGGCCTGATCGCCAAGATCAAGGATGAGGACATTCTTAAGGCCTATCGCCTCTTGGCCTCCAGGGAGGGCATCTTTGTGGAGCCGGCTTCGGCTATCTCCCTGGCCGGAGTACTGATGCTCCATCAACAGGGATACTTCCCCAAAGGGGCGACGGTGGTCTGCATCCTAACGGGCCATGGGCTGAAAGACCCCGATCGGGCGATCGCCGAATCGCCCAAGCCGCGCGTTGTTCCGCCGCAAGAGGCGGTGATCGTCGAGGAGATCTTCTCGTGAAGCGAGCCGCTGAAAAGTACGTTGTCGTCCTTGCCGACGGTTGCGCCGACTTTCCGTTGGAATCGCTGGGGGGCCGTACCCCTTTGGAAGCGGCCGCTACCCCCGCCCTGGACGCTCTCGCCGCCGAAGGGGTGGTCGGGCAGATCAACCCGATTCCGCCCCAACTCTCACCGGGCAGCGATGTGGGGAATCTGACGGTGCTCGGGTACGACCCGCTTCGCTACCTCACCGGCCGGGCGCCGCTGGAGGCCGCCGCCAGAGGCGTCTCGCTGGGGCCGGATCAGGTCGCCTTCCGCTGCAACCTGATCACGCTCAAGGATGGAAGGATTCTCGACTATTCGGCAGGGCACATCTCCTCCGAGGAGGCCGCCGAGCTGATCGAAGCGCTCCGCGGGGCGCTGGAGAGCGAGGAGATTCGCTTTTACCCAGGGGTTCAGTATCGCCATCTGATGGTCGCCCCCAGGGCGTGGGGGAACGTCCAGACGACGCCGCCGCACGACGTCCCCGGCGAGCCGTACGTGGAGCATCTTCCCCGCGGAGAGGCCGCCGAACGGCTGATCGAACTGATCCACCGCTCCTGGGAGGTGCTTCAGGAGCATCCGGTCAACGCTAAGCGCCGCGCCGCAGGAAAGGGCGAGGCGAACAGCATCTGGCTTTGGGGGCAGGGGACGGCTCCTCAGATGCCGCCCTATCCCAAGAAGTACGGCCTCCAGGGCGGGGTGATCTCGGCGGTGGACCTGGTCCGCGGGATCGGTCGCTACGCCGGTCTGGAGCCGATCCCTGTTGAGGGGATCACCGGCTTTTTGGACACCAACTACGCCGGGAAGGCGATCGAGGGGCTGCGGGCGCTTCAGGAGGGCTTGGACTTTGTGTACATCCACGTGGAGGCGCCGGACGAAGCGGCCCATCTAGGCGATCCTCAGGCAAAGATCCAGGCGATCGAAGCGATCGACCGAGAGATCGTCTCCCGTGTGTTAGAATTCAAGATGCGGAACCCCCACTGTCGGGTGGCGGTGCTGCCGGACCACATCACCTCGGTAGCGACGCGCACCCACGTGCGCGGTCGGGTGCCGTTTGTCGCCGCCGGGGCGGGGCTGACTTCAAACGGCATCGGCCGGTTTTCGGAGATCGCCGCGACCGGCAGCGAGCTGGACTTTGGGGAGGGATATCGCTGGATGGACTGGTTCCTGGGCGTCGAAGCGGACTGAATCCCCGGAGAGCCGGAGGAAGGAGCAAGCGATGAGCTACTGGAGCGAGCGGAAGGAGGTCGCCACCTGGCGCACAAAGGTGGGCCTGGCTGAGATGCTTAAAGGCGGCGTCATCATGGACGTGGTCACGCCAGGAGCATGCCCGCATCGCCGAGGACGCTGGTGCCTGTGCGGTGATGGCCTTGGAGCGCGTGCCGGCCGACATCCGCGCGGCCGGCGGCGTGGCGCGCATGAGCGATCCGGAGCTGATCCTGAAGATCATGGAGGCCGTCACCATCCCGGTGATGGCCAAGTGCCGCATCGGCCACTTCGTGGAGGCCCAGATTCTCGAGGCGCTCGGCGTCGACTTCATTGACGAGTCCGAGGTGCTGACCCCGGCCGACGAGGAGTGCCACATCGACAAGCACGCCTTCAAGGTCCCCTTCGTCTGCGGCTGCCGCGACCTGGGCGAGGCGTTGCGGCGCATCGGCGAGGGAGCGGCGATGATCCGCACCAAGGGCGAGGCCGGCACCGGCAACATCGTCGAGGCGGTGCGCCATGCGCGGGCCGTCTCGCGGCGATCCGCCGCCTGCAGAGCCTGCCGCGCGAGGAGCTGATGCCGGAGGCCAAGAGACCTGGGCGCGCCCTACGAGCTGGTCGTGGAGGTGCCGAGCGGGCAAGCTGCCGGTGGTCAACTTCGCCGCCGGCGGGATGGCCACGCCAGCCGACGCGGCGCTGATGATGCAGCTGGGCGGACGGCGTCTTCGTCGGCTCCGGCATCTTCAAGTCCGAGCGACCCGGCGCGGCGGGCGGCGGCGATCGTCACCGCCGTCACCCACTACCACGACCCGGCGGTGCTGGCCGAAGTCTCCGAAGGGCCTCGGTCGAGCCGATGCCCAGCGATCGACGCTCCGCACGCTCGAGCGCGACGGAGCGCCTGGCCGCCTCGCGGCTGGTAGCCGGCCGGAAGTCGGCCAGAGGTCACGGGTCACCTGGAGACTCGGAGTTCCTTAAGAAACGAGCGCCTCATGACCCCAGTAGTTGGCGTATTGGGCCTTCAGGGCGCAGTTGAGCCGCATTGCCGCGCTCTTAAAGAGTGTGGAGCGGAACCGCGCATCGTCCGCAAGCCGGAGGAGATCGCCGCTTGCGACGCTCTGATCATCCCCGGCGGCGAGAGCACCACAATGGGCATCCTTATGGAGCGGCTCGGACTCCGCCAGGCGCTTTTGGACCACGTCCACGCTGGGAAGCCCACCTTCGGCACCTGTGCCGGGATGATCTTGATGGCTAAGGAGATCGTCGGCAGCGACCAGCCCCGGCTTGGAGTGATGGACGTTCGGGTCGTGCGAAACTCCTTTGGCCGGCAGGTGGACAGCTTTGAAGCCGATATTCCCGTCCCCTCCTTAGGGGAGCCGCCGTTTCATGCCGTCTTCATCCGAGCGCCGCACATCGAATCGGTTGGGCCGGAAGTGGAGGTGCTCGCAACGCTGGACGACCGGATCGTCTTAGCCCAGCAGGGGCCTCTGCTGGCCGCCGCCTTTCACCCGGAGTTGACGGAGGATCGGCGGATTCACAACTATTTTCTCGAACTCCTGAACAAGTAGGGGAGAGGAGCCTCCAGAATGGGTCTGGTCGTCCAGAAGTACGGCGGCAGCTCCGTGGCCGACGTCGAGAAGATTCGGCACGTCGCCCGTCGAGTCATCAAGACGAAAAACGCCGGGAACGACGTGGTGGTCGTCGTCTCGGCAATGGGAAAGACGACGGACAACCTGATCGCCTTGGCCAAGCAGATCATGGAGCACCCGCCGGAGCGGGAGCTGGACATGCTCTTGGCGACTGGCGAACAGGTCTCCATCGCGCTGTTAGCGATGGCGATCCACGCTGAGGGGCACCGTGCCGTCTCGCTGACCGGACCCCAGGTGGGGATTGTGACCGACCCGCTCCACGGCCGGGCACGAATTCACACGATCCGAGGGGATCGCGTCCGTGAAGCGCTCCGGGAGGGGTACATCGTCATCGTCGCCGGGTTCCAGGGAACGACGATCGACGGTCAAATCACCACGCTGGGACGCGGCGGCTCCGACACGACGGCGGGTAGCGCTGGCAGCGGCGCTGAAGGCCGACTACTGCGACATCTTTACCGACGTGGACGGGGTCTACACCGCCGACCCACGGGTGGTTCCCAACGCCCGACGACTGGAGGTGATCACCTACGAGGAGATGTTGGAGCTGGCCAGTCTTGGAGCCAAGGTGCTTCACTCCCGTTCGGTCGAGCTGGCCTGGAAGTTTCGCGTCCCTCTGCGGGTGCGCTCTACCTTTACTGAAGATGAAGGGACCAAAGTGGTGGACGAGACGATGATCGAGAACATGGAACAGGTGGTCGTCAGCGGCGTCGCGGCGGACAAGAATCAGGCGAAGATTTCGATCCTGGACGTTCCCGATCGGCCCGGCGTGGCGGCACACATCTTTCAGAGCCTCTCAGAGGCCGGGATCGTCATTGATATGATCATCCAGAACGTCAGCCACGATCAGCGCGCTGACCTTTCGTTCACCGTTCCGCGCTCCGACCTTCACAAGGCCTTGGAGATCACCCGTCAAGTGGCCCAGGAGCTGGGGGCCTCCGGCGTGGACCACGACGCAGAGATCGCTAAGGTCTCGATCGTTGGGATCGGGATGAAGAGCCACTCTGGGGTGGCCGCTCAGATGTTCCAGGCGCTAGCCGAGGCGGGAATCAACATTCAGATGATCTCCACCTCCGAGATCAAGATCTCCTGTGTGATCGCTTTGGATGAGGCCGATCGAGCGGTGCAGGTGCTTCACGATCGATTTGGATTAGCCCGCGCGGCGGCCTGAAGAGTCCAGGAGGCTTTTGGTTGCAGCCGTCGTTGTCCTGGGAGCCGTTTGTTTTTGGGGAAGGTCTTTCCGCCGTTGGCGGCAGGCCGGTGGGAACCGGAAAGGAGTCTGTCATGATGAGCGCCACGCAGTTCCCGCTGAACAGCTTCAGCAATCATCGGCGAACCGAGGCGGTTCTGGAGCTTGACGCCCAAGAGGCCGGCCTGGACGACCTGGACGACTTTGCCGTGTTGCTTTCGCCCGTTCGAGTCGCCCTGACCGCCGACCGGCACGACGAGGAGGTGATGATCCACTTTCACGTCTCCGGAGAGGTGGAGGTTCCCTGCCGGTACTGTTTGGACTCGATTCGGATTCCGGTTCATACTCAGATGCGGGTGCTTTATCGCCCGGAGCGACTGCGTCCGGACTACTGGGAGGACGAAGAGGAGGTTGGACTGGGTTACTACCGGCAGGGTATCATAGACATTCGTGAAGATTTGCGGCGATACTTAATCCTTGAAGTTCCCGTCTGGCCGGTCTGTCGGGAGGACTGCAAGGGGTTGTGTCCGCGCTGCGGGGCCAACCGCAACCGCGAGCGGTGCGACTGCGCCCCTCAGACCGGACGGCGGACCCAGCTTGCCGAGGCGCTGGACCGGCTGTTTGCCAAAGGCGCCGGCGCCTGAACAGAGACCCCTGCTTGGAAGGAGAAGCAACGGATGGCCAATCCAAAACGTCGAAAGTCTAAATCGAAAACGCGCATGGGCCGCGCGCATCATGCGCTTCGGGCGCCGCATCTGGTGACGTGCCGACACTGTGGTGAAAAGATGCTGCCTCACCGCGCCTGCCCTTCGTGCGGCTACTACCGGGCCCACAAATGGCACCGTCCGGTGGTCGTTCAGGACTGATCCCCGTTTTGTAAGGAGCGGATACATCCATGGCTGAAGGAGCGCAACGGCTCGCCATCGTCGGCACGGGGAGCGCCGTGCCCGAGAAGGTGGTGACTAACTTCGACTTGGAACAGATCGTTGACACCTCGGACGAATGGATCCGCAAGCGCACCGGGATTGTGGAGCGGCGCGTTGCGGAAGCCGACGTGGCCAGCTCCGACCTGGGAACGCTGGCCGCCCAACGCGCCCTGGAAGCTGCGGGGCTCCCCGCCGAGGCGATCGATTTCATCCTGTGCTCGACCGTTTCCCCGGACATGTTCTTCCCCTCCACCGCCTGCCAGATCGCTCGGAACCTGGGGCTGGAGGGCCCGGCGCCGGCGATGGACATTCAGGCGGCCTGTTCTGGGTTTTCGTACGCCCTTCACGTCGCGGACGGGCTGATCCGCTCCGGCCTGTACCGCCGGATTCTGGTCATCGCCGCGGAGACGCTAACCCGCTTCGTAGACTGGACCGACCGTTCGACCTGTGTGCTTTTTGGCGACGCCGCCGGAGCGGTGGTCGTCGAGCCCGCTTCGGAGGGGCAGGGGCTGCTTTACTCTAAGATCGGGGCCTTTCCTCAGTACGCTCAGACGGACATTCTCAGCGTCCCGGCGGGGGGTTCTCGCAAGCCGTTCTCGCAGGAGGTTTTGGAGAACCGTGAGCACTACATCCGGATGCAGGGCCGAGAGGTCTTCAAGATCGCCGTCAGCACAATGCCGGAGATAACGCTTCAGGCGATTCAGGAGGCAGGCCTTCAGCCGGAAGCGATCGATTGGATCATTCCCCATCAAGCGAACATCCGGATTACCGACGCCATCGCCCAGCGGCTTGGCGTCAGCATGGATCGGGTCTACACGAATATAGATCGGTACGGAAACACCTCCTCGGCGTCGGTCGCTGTGGCTCTGGACGAGCTGGTTCGGTCCGGCCAGCTCCAGCGCGGCCAGACGGTGCTGTTGGTGACCTTTGGCGCCGGCTGGACGTGGGGGGTGAACATCTTCCGCTACTGATCGAGGGGCGGCGCAGTCGGATGAGCCAGACAGCCTTGGTGTTTCCCGGTCAGGGGTCCCAGTATCCCGCGATGGGCCAGTGGCTCGAAGCGATCCCCGCCGCACGAGCGATCTTTGATCGGGTCGAATCGGCGGGTTTTCCCTTCCGAAAGCTGGTCTTTGAAGAACCGGAAGAGCTCGACCAGACGGAGATCACTCAACCGGCGCTATTCACGGTGGAGATGGCCGTCTGGAGTGCGCTTTTGGAGCGAGGGATCGCCTATGACGCGGTCGCTGGCCACAGCCTGGGCGAACACAGCGCTCTGGTTGCGGCTGGAGTGTTGGAGCTGGAAGAGGGGCTTCAGATCGTTCGAGAGCGGGGCCGGCGCATGGGCCAGGCGGCTCGCGAGAGCGGGGGATCCATGTTGGTGGTCCTCGGACTGGAGGAGGAAGAGGTCCTCCGGACCCTGTGCGCGGAGGCCAGCACCGAGAACGAGACGGTCACGATCGCCAATTACAACAGTCCAGGGCAGGTCGTCCTGTCCGGTCATAAGAAGGCCTTGGAACGGGCCGCGGAGATGGCCACCCTCGCCGGCGCGCGACGGCTAGTTCCAATCCGCGTCTCTGGAGCGTTTCATTCGCCGCTGATGGCGCCGGCAGTGGAGCGTTTTGCCGAATACCTCAGCGGGTTCTCCTTCCGCCCCCCGCGCGTGCGCTTTTATCCAAACGTGACGGCGGAGCCGGAATCCGACCCGGAGCGGATCCGGGAGCACCTGATCCGGCAGATCGTCTCGCCGGTGCGGTGGACCGAGACGATCCGAAACATGAGCCGAGACGGCATCCGGCGATTCGTGGAGGTGGGTCCGGGGCGCGTCCTGGCGGGGTTGGTCCGCCGGACGGCGCCACAAGCGGAGGTCTGGACGACCGACCGGCAGGAACAACTGGACGAGGTGATCCGTGTTCTCGCTACAGGATAAGTCGGCATTGGTCACCGGCGCTTCGCGGGGAATCGGCCGGGCGATCGCCCTGGCCTTCGCTCGCCAGGGGGCGCGGGTGATGTTATGCGCTCGAACTCAAGAGCGATTGGAGGCGGTGGCCGCGGAGATCGCCGCCGTGGGGGGCGAAGCACTGGTCTATCCGCTGGACGTGCGTGAGGAGACCGCCGCCGAAGCGGCCGTACAACGGGCTGTAGAAGCCTTTGGGCGGTTGGATATCCTGGTCAACAACGCCGGCGTAACCCGTGACGGACTGCTGGTGCGGATGAGCGCCGAAGACTGGCAAGCGGTTCTGGAGACCAACCTGACGGCGGCCTTCTATTTGTCTCGCGCAGCGGCCCGTGTCATGATGAGGCAGCGGTTCGGACGGATCATCAACATCACCTCCGTCGTCGGACTGATGGGAAACGCGGGACAGGCGAACTATGCCGCCTCGAAGGCCGGCCTGATCGGCCTGACCAAGTCCCTGGCGCGCGAGTTGGGCCGACGGGGCGTCACCGTCAACGCGATCGCGCCAGGATTCATTGAGACCGACATGACCGCCGTGTTGACGCCTTCCCAGCGCGAGGGGATTCTGGGAACGATCGCGTTGGGCGCCTTCGGAGCGCCGGAGGACGTCGCCGCGGCGGCTTGCTATCTGGCCTCTGACGAGGCCCGGTACGTCACCGGCCACGTCCTGCAGGTGGACGGCGGGATGCGGCTTTAACGACGAAAGACCAATCCGTTGAGCTACAAAAGAAGGAGGGAAGGAACACCATGGCCGACCTGGAGCAGAAGGTGCGCGAGATCATCGCGCGGGAGCTCTCTGTGGACATTGAACAGGTGACGCCGGAAGCGTCGTTCATGGACGACCTGGGCGCCGACTCGCTGGACACCGTGGAGCTGGTGATGGCGTTCGAGGAGGCCTTTGGGATCGAAATCCCCGACGAGGACGCCGAGAAGATCCGGACGGTCCAGGACGCGATTGACTACCTTAAAGCGCACCAGTAGCCGAACGGCTCCCGTCCGTGGGCTCGCCTCGTCGGCGTCTGGAAGGGGGAGGCTCATGCATCGAGTGGTAATTACCGGCATGGGGGTCATCTCGCCGATCGGGTCCACGCTGGAGGAGTTCTGGGCGAACGTGGTCGCCGGGAAGTCCGGGATCGGTCCGGTCACCCGGTTCGACACGTCGCTGTTCCGGACACAGATCGCCGCGGAGGTGAAGCATTTTGAGCCGGAGCGTTATGTGGACCCCCAAAGACGCCCGGCGACTGGCCCGTCATATCCTCTATGCCCTGGCCGCCTCGCGGATGGCCATGGAGGACGCCGACCTGAAGCCTGGGGACTACGACCCCAACCGAGCAGGGGTGGTCATCGGCTCGGAGGATCGGGGGGATCGAGATCATCGAGGAACAACACCAGATCCTCCTGGAGAAAGGTCCGCGACGGGTCAGCCCCTTCTTTGTCCCCTATGAGATCATTAACATGGCCGCGGGGCGGGTCTCGATCGACCTTTGACCTGCGCGGCCCCAACCTGGCGACGGTCACCGCCTGCGCCTCCTCTAACCACGCGATCGGTGACGCCTTTTATCTCCTCCAAGCGCGGCGAGGCCGACCTGATGCTGGCGGGGGGTAGCGAAGCCGCCATCACTCCGCTGGCCTTCGCCGGCTTCTGCTCGATGAAGGCGATGTCCACCCGCGAACGGCGATCCAACGACGGCCAGTCGGCCCTTTGACGCCGAACGAGACGGGTTTGTGATGGGAGAAGGGGCGGGCGTTCTCGTTCTGGAGACACTCGAGCACGCCCTCAAGCGCGGCGCCCGCATCTACGCGGAGGTGATCGGCTTTGGCATGAGCGCCGACGCTCACGACATCGTCAGCCCGCCGGAGAACGGCGAGGGGGCCGCCCGCTCGATGCTCGCCGCACTCAAAAGCGCCGGTCTGGCGCCCGACGAGGTCTCCTATATCAACGCCCACGGCACCTCTACGCCGATCGGGGATGTGGCCGAAACCAACGGCATCAAGGCCGTCTTTGGCGAACGGGCCTATAGCATCCCGGTGAGCTCCACCAAATCGGTAATGGGGCACCTGCTGGGAGCCGCTGGAGCTGTGGAGCTGATCGTCCTGTGTCTTGGCGATTCAGCATCAGATCCTTCCGCCAACGATGCACCTGGAAAAGCCCGATCCCCAGTGCGATCTGGATTACGTGCCCAATAAGGCCCGTCCTGCCGAGGTAGAGGTGGCCCTCTCCAACGCCTTCGGCTTTGGCGGGCACAACACAACGGTGGCGGTGCGACGCTGGCGAGAGTAGAGCCCAAAGGAGAAAACCGATGCGTTGGGATTTTGAATCGAAGGTCTTTGAAACCGAGGTGATCCGCTTGGCCGATACCGAAGAACGGATCGTCCGGGGAGGACGGGACAAGTTCCCCCTGTTGCCCAAGGCCTTGGAAGGGGTGCGCCAGATCGGAGTAATCGGCTGGGGCTCGCAGGGGCCGGCTCAGGCCCAAAACCCTCCGGGAGTCCCTGGAAGGGAGCGGCATTCGAGTGGCCGTCGGGCTCCGGGAGGGGAGCGCCTCCTTTGCGAAGGCGCGGGGCCGCCGGATTCCGAGAGGAGGACGGCACACTGGGGGAGATGTTCTCGGTGATCCGAAGCTCGGACCTGGTGCTGCTGCTGATCTCCGACGCGGCTCAGGTGGAGACCTACCGTCAGGTCTTTGAGGCCATGAAGCCGGGCGCAACGCTCGGGCTGTCGCACGGATTCCTGCTGGGGCACATGAAGAACGTCGGCGATAGCTGGCCGGACCACATCAACGTGGTCGCCGTCTGTCCCAAGGGGATGGGGCCCTCGGTGCGGAGGCTCTACGAGCAGGGCCGAGAGATCAACGGCGCAGGGATCAACGCCAGCTTTGCCGTCGAGCAGGACCTGGACGGCCGGGCGACCGACCAGGCGTTAGCCTGGTCCGTCGGCTTAGGCTCCCCCTTCACCTTCATGACGACGCTGGAAAATGAGTACAAGAGCGACATCTTCGGCGAGCGGGCCATCCTGCTGGGGGCGGTGCACGGAATTGTGGAGGCCCTCTTTGACCGGTTTGGGCGAATGGGAATGAGCGATGAGGAGGCCTTCCGCCACTCTGCCGAGTCGGTCACCGGTCCGATCAGCAAGACGATCTCTCATCAGGGGCTGCTAGCCGTTTACCAGAAGCTCGCTCCGGAGGATCAGAAGGTCTTTCGGCGGATGTACAACGCCACGTACGCCGCCGTCTATCCGTTGATCGTTGAGATCTACGATGAGGTGGCCTCCGGGAACGAAATCCGCTCGGTCGTGATGGCCGGCGAGCGGTTGAAAAAGTGGCCGATGGGCAATGTGGCCGGAACGTACATGTGGCGGGTCGGCGAGAAGGTCCGCGCCAACCCGGGTGGAGAGCGAAATTCCCCTGAACCCTCAGACCGCTGCGGTCTACTTGGCAACGATGATGGCCCAGATCGACCATCTGATCGCGAACGGCCACTCGTACAGCGAGATCGTCAACGAGTCGATCATCGAGGCGGTGGACTCGCTGAATCCGTATATGCACGCGCGCGGCGTCGACTACATGGTAGACAACTGCTCGACGACGGCCCGACTGGGGGACGCGGAAGTGGGGACCTCGCTTTGACCACCTGATCCAACAGGAGGCGTTCACGGCCTTCGACTCGGATCGTCCGGTGGACGAGAGCCCCTTTGAGGCGTTTTTGAGCCATCCGGTGCACCAGGCGCTGGCCGTTTGTGCTGAGCTTCGGCCCCCGGTGGACATCGCCGTCGTCTAGCTTGCCGGTCCATCGCGCCAACTGAGTGAGCCAGGGAGGGGGCCGGGAAGGTCCCCTCATCTTTTGGTTCGTCTTCGGAAAGGGCGAAAGGCGTGTCGTCCCGGGAGCCGGTGCCCCTCGAGGAGTTGATCGGCTATCTTTTCAAGGACCTGCGTTGGCTGGAGGCCGCTCTGCGCCACCGCTCTGCCGCGAGAAGCTCCCATCCTGAAGAGGAGCCCCTCCACGAGCCGGACAACGAGCGGCTGGAGTTTCTCGGCGACGCGGTGTTCGACCTGGTCGTTCGGGAGCTTCTGTTCAAGCGGTTCCCGAACGCCTCGGAGGGCCATCTCGCCCGGTGGCGGGGAGGTACTTAGCCAGTCGTTCGGTCTTGGCGCAAATTGCCAAAGAACTGCGCCTAGACGCCCATTTGATCCACAATCTCCCGGAGGGGGAGGCGTTGCCGGAGACGGCGCGGGAGCGGCTGTTGGCCAACGCACTGGAAGCTCTCTTAGGGGCAGTGTACTGCGACGCGGGATTCCTGGCGGCGCGGCATCTGGCCCGGCGCATTTTGGAACCCCACCTGGAGGGAATCGCCGAAGAGTTGGGATCCCACCTGGGCGACTACAAGAGCGCTCTTCAGGAGCTCTGGCAACAGCAGACCGGCGAAGCGCCCCATTACGAGGTGCTCGAACAGGAGGGTCCGCCCCACGCGCCGATGTTTCGAGTAGCGGTCTACTTGGGAACTGAGCAGTTTGGCGTGGGGGACAGGAAGCAGCAAGCGGGAGGCCTCTCAGGAAGCGGCCCGAGAGGCGCTGGAACGCCTCAGGCAGGGGCTCCCCCCGCTCGTCCGGGCTCCTGAAGGCACTCAGGAGCCGGTTTACCTAGGGTTAGGGTCCAACCGAGGGGATCGGCTGGGCTACCTCCGGGCGGCGGTGAACGCCCTCTTGGAGTCGGGATGTCGACTGCTTCGGGTCTCCTCGGTCTACGAGACGGAGCCGGTCGGCGTTCGAGAACAGAGCTGGTTCCTGAACGCCGTCCTAGCCATCAGGACCGGCGCGACGCCGGAGGAGCTCTATAAGCGCATCAAGACGATCGAAGCCCGTCTGGGCCGCTCGCAGCCGCCGGAGCGCTGGGGACCCCGCGAGATTGACATCGACGTGCTCCTCTGGGGCGAACGCCACCTTGAGACGGAACAACTGACAATCCCCCATCGGTCCTTGGCCGAACGGAACTTTGTTCTGATCCCTCTGGCCGAGATCGCCCCTGAACGGAAGCATCCCTTGTTGAACCGGACGATCCGCCAGCTGTGCGCCCAGTCGCCGGATCGGGCGATCGTCCGATTCGCCTATCCCTCGACGGCACTGGCCCGGCTGCGAAGTGAAAAGGACGGCCCCGAAGACGAGTTGCGCTCAACCCCAGACGGCGCGATATCGTCTAAGACTTGCGGTTTATAAGCGCACTCTTGCTCCGATTTGAGAGAAAATAGGTCTTGGGAGTTGGGAAGCGATCATGCGGAAGACGCCTCGGCTCTGGTTATGGTCCAGGTTTTTCAGCGCTCCTTTTTCTGTTGCACTCCTTCTCTTAGCGGGCGGCGGGATCTCTCCATCGGCGCTGGCACAGCAGGTCTTTGTTGGAGAACCGTTCGCGATTGATAGCACCGGCGAGACGGGTATCCCCAGCGTCAACCCGGAGATTCAATCGGTCTCGATCGTGTTTCAGACAGACATCGTCGGCCAGTTTTCGGGTTATTATCGATACTCACCGGCACCGGCGGCCTGGGCGCTCCGGACGGCGAGTTCAACATCGACGACGACTGGGTTTATCAGGGAGCAGCGGGACATCCAACCTACGCCTCCCCGGCGCGCCGGCCAGACGATCGTCAACGTCGTCGTCCCCTGGGACGGATTGGGCCGCTGGCAGAACCAGAACGATCCCGTTCCGGACGGCCTCTATAACCGCTCGAATCGAGTTGGGAAACACCGCCGACCAGATCAACACCGGCAACGCCCCAAACACGGACAGTTCAAATTCGCATTGATCGCACCGCCCCGGTGGCTGGGCTAACGGCAACGGCGCTCTCGCCCAACGGCGACGGCGCCCGAGACTCCCAGCGCCGTTCGAGTGACCATCAGCGAGGAGCCAGAAAAGATCGAGTTTCTCGTTGAAGGGCCCGCCGGAACGACGACGCCGGACATCCCCCTTCCCGATACGCTGGCCACCCTCCCTCAACCTGAGCTGGAACGGCCGCGACGGCCTCCGGCACCTTGCTTCCTCAGGGACAGTACACAACTACACCCTTCGGGCGACCGTTACCGACCGCGCCGGCAACCAAACAACGGCGCAGGCGAGCCTGTTCTTGGACACAGAGCGTCCGCGCATCCTCAGCACACGACGCCGGCCCAGGGGGCGGCGTTGAACCAAGCGGTTCAGGAGCTGGTCGTTCAGGTGGACCCCGGCAGCGGCTCCCCGATCGACTGGGACGCCGCAGCGGTTGGCCTCTCCCGCGACGGACAGACCGTAGCCGGAACGACCCTCGTTGAGGAGGAGGCCCCACCTGCTTCGGTTCCGTCCGACAACTCCGCTCCGTTCCGCCGAGCAGAACGGAAGCTATCAGTTCCAGATCACCCTCTCCGACGAGGCGGGCAACTCCACCACCGACACGATCGCCTTCCAGTTCGACACCGTCGCACCACGACTCACAAGCGCAACCGGGCCGGACGCGGTGCCGCTGCTGGGCGTCGCGAGTCCCCCCGGCGCTGTCTGGGACGGGGTCGATTCGTTTGGAGTGGTCGGACGCGGTGAGCGGTTTGGACTTTTTAGGAACGGCCGTGGAGCTTCGGGACCCTCAGGGGAACCTGGTGCCGCTCTCCGTCTTGGACGCAGCTAACGTGCTGACGGTGAGCTATTCGGGGCTGAGCGCTCAGGGACTCTACCAGCTGAGCGTCAGCGGCGTTCGGGACGTTGCCGGAAACGCCGCCGGACCGGTCACCCTCCGCTTCCTCTTCGACTCGACTCCGAACCGCCCCGGATCGTTAGCACGACGCCGGCCCAGGGGGCGGCGTTTGAACCCCAAGCGGTTCAGGAGCCTGGTCGTTCAGGTGGACCCCGGCAGCGGCTCCCCGATCGACTGGGACGCCGCAGCGGTTGGCCTCTCCCGCGACGGACAGACCGTAGCCGGAACGATCCTCGTTGAGGAGGAGGCCCACCTGCTTCGGTTCCGTCCGACAACTCCGCTCCGTTCCGCCCGAGCAGAACGGAAGCTATCAGTTCCAGATCACCCTCTCCGACGAGGCGGGCAACTCCACCACCGACACGATCGCCTTCCAGTTCGACAACCGTCGCACCACGACTCACAGGCGCAACGGGAACAAACGAAGTTTCGTTGTTGGTGGCCGACCCGCCGGCGCTGTCTGGGACGGGGTCGATTCGTTTGGAGTGGTCGGACGCGGTGAGCGGTTTGGACTTTTTAGGAACGGCCGTGGAGCTTCGGGACCCTCAGGGGAACCTGGTGCCGCTCTCCGTCTTGGACGCAGCTAACGTGCTGACGGTGAGCTATTCGGGGCTGAGCGCTCAGGGACTCTACCAGCTGAGCGTCAGCGGCGTTCGGGGACGTTGCCGGAAACGTCGCCGGACCGGTCACCCTCCGCTTCCTCTTCGACTCCGAACCGCCCCGGATCGTTGCCCTGGACCCGTTGAACATCGCTCAGCCCGGCCCGACGATTCTGAGCGGCCCCTTTTCGGCGCTGACGCTCCGCTTAGAGGAAAGCGTCTCCAAGGTTCATTGGGGCCGGACCGTTCTCCCAGCTTCTGCGCTCGGACGGGAGCCCGGTCGAGGGGAGCGCTCGCGTAGACGAGCAGACGCAAACGCTGGTGTTTCAGCCGACAAGCGCTCTCCGGCGCACCGGTGAAGACGACGGGAGCTACACGGTTCGGGTCACAGTCGTAGACCACGGCGGGCAACTCCCGGACGGAGAGCTACGCGCTGGTGTACGACACCCAACCACCGGCAATCGTCGAGGCGGTCCCGTCGAACGGAGCCCGGCTGACGGAGCCGATCCGCTCAATCACGGTGCGTTTTTCGGACGCGACCAGCGGGGTGGACCTGGCGGGGAGCTCGGTCCTCCCTGACAGGGCCCTCCGGGCAGCCGATCGCCGCAAGTACGTCGGAACGTCGAGGGCGGAATTCAGCTCGACTTTGTCGCGCTGCCAACCGACAGTTCCGCCGACGGAGTCTATCGGATCGAGATTCAGGCCCTGGAC
>BPJZ01000003.1 GCA_026004875.1 Candidatus Poribacteria bacterium
GGCACCGGATGAAACTCGATCCCTTGGATAAAAGTACCTAGCTGAATGATCTCTTGACGCGCCCGCATCAAGTTAGAAGCCTTCATCGGGGCACCCGGCTTGATGTCGAACCGCTCCAGCTCCCGCCGGACAACGTACTCCTTGGTTTTTTGGAGCCCCCTCGATCCGCACCTCCCCGATGTGGATCGTGCTGCCCTCCCGGATGTGCAGTCGGGCGCGGACCGTCTCGCTCGCCGTGTCCTGATCCAGCTCGTCGTGAACGTTTGCTAGGATGTTCCCTCGGTTGCCATAAAGCTCCTGCACCCGGAGCAGGTCCTCGCGATAGGTCGTTGCGTTGAACACGTCCCCCGGTTCCAACCGGAGCACCTCGCGCACCTGTTCTTCGGTGATCTCCGGGTTGGGGTCCTCGATCTGAATCTCGTACCCCTCAAAGACAAACTGAGGCCCTTCGTAAATGTGGAAGGTGACCACCATGCCGGTTCCGGTCTCGTCCAGCTCGGCCCCGCTTATCTAAGACCTTTGCGTTGAGACAGCCAATATCGTGGTACGCTGCGAGGATGAAGTTGGGGTCGTCCTGAAAGGTCCGGGTCGTCAAAGCGCTTTCCTTTTCGGGTTTGAACCGCCTTCCGGAGGTCCTTATCGCTCAGGAGCGCGTTCCCCTCAAACCGGACCTCGCGCACTTTGACCCGCTCCCCTTCGGTGATGCGGAACCGAATGCGGACGGCGTCGTTCCCCTGGCTGTCGGTCGTCCGTTCCGTCTCCGGCTCCACTTTGGCAAAGTAGAACCCTTCCTTGCGGTACCGTTCGAGAAGGTTCTGCTGGGTGCGCCAGAGCTCGTAGTCGCTGAACCGCTCCCCGTCCTTAAGCGTGAAGGCCTCGCGGAGCTTCTTATAGCTCAGCTCTTTGTTCCCGATCAGTTCGATCTCGCCCAAGACGATCGGGTACTCCCGAATCAGGAAGGTGACCCGGAGGCCGCCTCCTTCAGCGGGGGTCACGTCTACCTGAATGTCCTCAAACGGCCCGTAGTCGGCATAGATGCGACGGATGTCCTCGGAGAGCTTGACGTTGTCAATCTCTTCGCCGATCCGGGTCTGAAAATAGGCGTTCTGTCGGAACAGCCCCTCAATGAGGGGCGTCTAGGTTCTCCGTCCCTTGGACGCGCACCTCGACGACGGTCAGCGAATCCGGAGCCGCGGTCTGCTTGGAGCTGGCGCTCTCGGGGGGACGTTGAGCGTTGGCGGCCCTCTCCCCCGACTCCTGTCCTAAAGCGACCACTCCCCCCAGAAGAAGAAACCAGAAAAGAGCCCACCATCGTCGAGCAAAGCCGTCCATCGGTCTTTGTCTTTCCTCCTTACGTTGGGCCCAACTAGGGGCTGGCGAGCCTTTCTTCCATGGGCACGCCCTGGCCACCTCTCGGCCCTCCGAAGCTCCAAACGTCTCCGCCGGAGCACCTGTTGACGCAGGAATGTTAGCCGATGGCGATCTGGGAAGGCTCCACCTCGACCCGAAAGGCGTCGTTTTCCCGTCGTACAATCAGGGTGGCGCCGGGCTCGTGGCGGCGCTGGAGCAGCTCCTCAGCGAGCAGGTCCTCCACGTGCCGCTGAATCATTCGCCGGAGCTTTCGCGCTCCAGAGTGGACGTCCCATCCCATCTCCAGAAGCAGCTCCCGCGCCTCCGGTTCCACCAGTAGGCTGTAGCCCTGCTCTAAGAGCCGGTCGCGCACCTCGTTGAGCATCAAGTCGAGGATCTGTCCCAACTGCGCCCGTTCCAGGGGACGGAAGACGACGATCTCGTCGATCCGGTTGAGGAACTCCGGTCGGAACACCCGGTGCAGCTCGTTGGTGATCCGGTCCCGCATGGACTCGTATTCCACTCCGGTTTCTCGTCCTCCAAAGCCTAACGATCGCCGGGCGGTGATGTCGCCCGTGCCGACGTTGGAGGTCATGATCAGCAGCGTGTTCTTGAAGTCCACCGTGTTCCCCAGCGAGTCGGTCATCCGTCCGTCCTCCAGGACCTGGAGGAGGATGTTCCAGACGTCCGGATGGGCCTTTTCGATCTCGTCCAAGAGGACCACCGAATAGGGCCGCCGTCGTACCCGTTCGGTCAGGTCGCCCCCTTCCAGATAACCGACGTATCCCGGCGGGGCACCGGTCAACCGCGAGACGGCGAACCGCTCCATGAACTCGGACATGTCCACGCGGATCAAGGCGTCGGCGCTGTCAAAGAGCAGTTCGGCCAGTTGGGTCGCCAGATGGGTCTTGCCGACCCCCGTCGGGCCGACAAAGAGAAAGGAACCGATCGGGCGGTTGGGATTCTTCATCCCGGCCCGCGAACGACGGATAGCTCGCGCGACCAGCTCAACCGCCTCGTCTTGGCCGATCACCCGCTGTTTCAGCTCCTCGGCCAAGTGGAGCACCTTTTCCGATTCGTCTTGTTGGAGACGTCGGACCGGGATTCCGGTCCACCGGGCGACCACTTCGGCGATGTCGTCGGCGGTGACGCGGAGCCCTTCCTCTTTGAGCTTTTCGCGGAGCGCTTTGGCCCGCTCTTCGAGCTCCTTGAGGCGCTCTTCGAGGCTTCCGTCTGTTGGGTTCTGTTCCAGCTCCAGGCGCAGAGCGGCGGTCTCCTGCTCCACGTCGCGCAGCTCCTCCTCCAGCGCTCGGAAGGAGGGGGAGCGGTTGAACTGGCGCAGCCGCACCAAGGAACCGGCCTCATCCATGACGTCGATCGCCTTATCGGGCAAAAAGCGGTCCTGAATGTACCGGTTGGAGAGCTTGACCGCTGCCCGGAGCGCCTCGTCCTCGTAGCTCAGGTGGTGGTGCTCTTCGTAACGCGGTCGGAGGCCGTTCAGAATCGCGATCGACTCCTCCTCAGAGGGCGGCTCAACGATGACCGGTTGGAAGCGGCGCTCCAGTGCCCCGTCGCGTTCGATGTGTTTCCGATACTCTGAGAGCGTTGTCGCGCCGATGCACTGAATCTCTCCGCGGGCCAGGGCCGGTTTGAGCATGTTGGCCGCACTGACGGCCCCCTCGGCCGCCCCCGTGCCGATCAGCGTGTGCAGCTCGTCAATGAAGAGGATCACGTTATTGAGCTGCCGGATTTCGTTCATGATCGCCTTGAGGCGCTCTTCAAACTGGCCTCGGTACTTGGTCCCGGCGACCAGCGCTCCCAGGTCTAGCGCCAGCAAGCGCCGGTTGGCCAGCATCGCCGGCACCCGTCCGGCGACGATCTCCTGAGCCAGTCCCTCGACGATCGCCGTCTTTCCAACGCCCGGCTCACCGATCAGCACGGGATTGTTCTTCATTCGTCGCAGGAGAATTTGGACGACACGGTCCAGTTCCTTAGTCCGACCGATCAGCGGATCCAGCTTTCCTTCTTGGGCTTGGCGGGTTAGGTCCCGACTGAACTGCTCCAGCAGCGACTCGTTCTCGCGCTTGGAGCTGCTTTCGGCCGTGCGTTGGGGCTCGCGGGTTTCGTTCCACTCAGCGATGACACGGCGCAGGTCGGCCAGGGCGACGTTCAGGTTGGTCAACACTCCAGCGGCGATCCCTCGGCCCTCTCGAAGCAGCCCTAAAAGCAGATGCTCCGTGTCCACCAGTGGGGCTTTAAAGTAGCGAGCCTCCTCCGCAGAGAGCCGCATCACCTCTTGAATTCGATAGGTGTAGTCCAGGCGACCGGTATAGTACGGGTTCTTGGGGCGGTGGGACATCAGCACGTGGAGCTGGTCCAACACCTCGTCGGGGTTGACGCCGACCTCCTGCAACAGCCGGAACGCCTTCCCCTCTCGATCCCGCAGCAGAGCGAGCAGGAGATGTTCGGTGTCCACCTGGGTGTGATGGAGCTGGGAGGCCTCTTTATAGGCCGCTCCTAAGATTCGCCGCACGCTCTCCGTATACCGATCCGCCATAGGTGTTTCCGCCTCTCTTTGCCCGATGGCTCCGGCTCGTTCTGGACGCAGCGTTTCTGCTCGCGGTTACGCTCTTTTCGACGGTTCTGCTTGGTTTCCATCGTACCGTGAGTATAGACCCTCCTGGAAGGGAATGCCAGAACCGGGCAGCTACTTCGACCGGCTCATTCGGAATAGACCGGCGTTCCGGTGACCTGGGTGAGCCGGTGAAACGCCTCCGTGAGCTGCTGGGTCACCGGTCCCGGCTTGCCGCTGCCGATCTTGCGACCGTCCACTCGAACGACGGGAATCAGCTCCGCCGCCGTGCCGGTCAGGAAGCACTCCTCGGCCGTATAAACCTCGTAACGGGTAAACAGCTCCTCGACGACCTGGAAGCCCTCCTCGCGGGCCAGCTCAATGACGACCTGCGCGGGTGATCCCCTCCAGAGCTCCAACGTAGGCGGGCGGGGTAACCAGCGTCCCCCGCCGATAAAGAAAGATGTTGGCGCCGGTGCCCTCCAGGACGTATCCGTTCCGGTCCACCATGAGGGCCTCGGCGTAGCCGCACAGCTCCCCTTCGATCTTAGCTAAGATGTTGTTCAAGTAGTTGAGCGATTTCACTCGTGGGTCCAACGCGTCGGCGGCGTTGCGGCGCGTCGGAACGCTGATCAGCTCCAGCCCTTCCTCATAAAACCGGCTGGGATACAGCTCGATCTGATCGGCGATGCAAAAGATCGTCGGGCGCGGGCACTTCTGAGGGGAGAGCCCCAGGTCTCCCACCCCACGGGTGACGACCAGGCGGACGTAGGCGTCGCGCAGCTGGTTCACCCGGATGGACTCCAGGACCACCTCGGCCATCTCGTCCATGGTCAGCGGGATCTCTAGCATGATGTACTTGGCCGAGGCGTAGAGCCGCTCCAGGTGCTCGTAGAGCTTGAAGACGCGGCCGTTGTAGGAGCGAATCCCTTCAAACACCCCATCGCCGTAAAGCAGTCCGTGATCGAACACGGAGATCTTCGCTTCTTCTTTGGGGACGAACTTCCCGTTCAGATAAATCAACATGGATTTCCGGTGCCTCCTGTTTCCCCAAACGCGCCGGGCTGCCGCCCTTTTACACCCATTGCCCCGGTTCGACAATCTGCCCGTCCACCAGCTCGACGATCCGATCGGCCCGCTTGGCCAGGGTGGGATTGTGGGTCACCAGGACGAACGTCTGGTGGGTGCGTTCTCGGAGATTCCAGATCAGATCGTGGATCGCCTCCCCCGTCTTTCGGTCCAGGTTCCCCGTCGGCTCGTCGGCCAGGACCACCTCCGGTTCGTTGACCAGCGCCCGGGCCAGCGCGACCCGCTGTCGTTCCCCGCCGGAGAGCTTGGTCGGCAGGTGGTTCTCCCGCTCCCCCAGTCCCACCGTCTCGAGGAGCTCCCGCGCGCGCCGGAACGCCTCCTCTCGCGGAGCACCCCCGATCAGCGCCGCCAAAGCAACGTTTTCAAGCGCCGTGAAATCGGGCAGCAGATGATGAAACTGAAACACAAACCCGATCGAACGACACCGAAATCGGACCAACTCCTGATCGCTGAGCCTGGTGATCTCCAGGTCGCCGTAGGTGATCCGGCCGGAGTCGGGCCGATCCAGGCCGCCTAAAAGGTGCAACAGCGTGCTCTTCCCCGCGCCAGAAGGGCCGACGATCGCTAGAATCTCCCCCCGAACCGCCGAAAGCGTGACCCCTCGAAGGACGGCGATTTGAACCTCTCCATCCTGATAGGTTTTTACCAAATCTTCAACGCGGAGGAAAGCCGCCTGTGGGCGTGGGGAGTTACTCATAGCGCAACGCCTCAACCGGTCGAAGCATCGCCGCCCGATAGGCCGGGTACAGCGTCGCTAACCAACAGACGAGAACGGTCAGCCCGTTGATCAAGCCGACGTAGACCGGGCTCACGTCCATGTGCACCTGATCCACCTGATAAACATCGCCGGGCAGTGGGATGCGCAACCAGTGCTCCAGCACCCAGCAGGTGGCGATTCCTATCGTCGTCCCCAGGATCGCCCCAACAACGCCGATCGTCGTCCCGTGGAGCATAAAGATGCGCAGGATGCTCCGGTTGGAGGCGCCCATCGCCTTGAGGATGCCGATCTCACGGGTCTTCTCCCGAACCAGCATCACCAGCGTGATCGAAATGCTAAACGCGGCCACCACCACGCTGATCGCCAACACGGCAAAGCTCAACCGCTCCTCCAGCTCCAGGTAGACGAAGAAGGCACCGCGAATCTCCTTCCAGGTCTGGGGAAAGTACTCCAGGCCGTACCGTTGGAGAATTTGGGCCTTGACCAGGTCGGCGTCTTCGAGGCTAGTGGTTCGAATCTCCACTTGGGTGACCGCTCCGCGCAGATCGAAGATCTCTTGGGCGTCTTCGAGGGAGATGTAGGCGACGCTGGCGTCGATCTCGTACAGGCCAGAGGTATAGGTCCCGACCACGACGAAGTTCCGAACGATCGGGATCACCTCGCCGCGCGGCCCCTCCCGGAAGTTAGAGAACACGACGATCGGGTCGCCGACGTTGACGTTGAGCCGTCGGGCCAGCTGTCGTCCCAGGATGATCCCCCCTTTGACCGTGTCCCCCTCGGGGAGCTTGCTCTTCCCGATCCGGAGGATGTCCGGGTCGTCAAAGACGATGCGGCCGCCCATGTAGTCGGCTAAGTTGGTCACTCGTGGGGCGCGCTCTGGGTCCACGCCGTAGATGCGCGCTCCGTAGCGGCGACGTTTGTCCTGGCGGTTCTGAAGCAGCGCGTCGCTCATCACCACCGGCGCCGCTGCTACAACGTGAGGCATCTCCTCAACGGTCTGAAGAAACGCCTCGTAATCGTCGAAAAGGCCCCGCTTAAGCACGGTCAGATGGGGCTCTGATCCCAGCAGTCGGTCTCGGATCGTCTGCTGAAACCCGCGAAAGCCGGAGATCACGACGATCACCAGCCAGATTCCCAGCACGATTCCGACCGTGGACATCACCGTTTGGAACGGCTTGGACCGGAGATAGCGCAGGCCGACGAACCGTTCGAATTCGCCGCTCATGATTCGGGTCGCAGTTGAGGAAACAGAATGACGTCGCGGATTGAAGGCATGTCGGTCATCACCATGACCAGCCGGTCGATGCCGATCCCCAGCCCTCCGGTGGGGGGCATGCCGTACTCCAGGGCCCGAAGATAGTCCTCATCGAGGGGTTGGGCCTCTTCATCTCCGGCGCGGCGTCGCGCCATCTGGGCTTCAAATCGCTTCCGTTGGTCGTCCGGATCGTTCAGCTCGCTAAAGGCGTTGCCGATCTCCATGCCGGCGACATAGGGTTCAAACCGCTCAACAAACCGCTGGTCTCCGCGCTTCTTTTTGGCCAACGGGGAGACCTCCAACGGGTAGTCGTACACGATCGTCGGCTGGACGAGGGTCTTCTCGACCGTCTCTTCAAAGAGTTGGGCCACCAACGATCCCCATTCGGTCTCCAGGTCCTCCTCCGGAAGGCCGCGCTCCAGGAGAAGCTTTCGCAGTCCGGCGACGTCCTGGGCGAGCACGTCGATGCCGGTCGTTTGGCGGATCGCCTCGACCATCGAGATGCGTCGCCAAGGGCGGGCGAAGTTGAGCTTCTGGCCTTGGAACTCCACCTCGGTCGTCCCGTGGACCGCAAGGGCGACCTGTTCGAGCATCTCTTCGGTCAGGTCCATCATCCGTTCGTAGTCGGCGTAGGCCTCGTAGCACTCCATCAGGGTGAACTCGGGATTGTGAAACCGGTCGATCCCTTCGTTCCGGAAGTCGCGGGAGAACTCGTAGACGCGCTCAAAGCCACCAACGATCAACCGCTTCAGGTAAAGCTCGTTGGAGATGCGCAGGTAAAAGGTCGCGTCCAAGGCGTGGTGGTGGGTGGTGAACGGGCGGGCGTTCGCCCCGCCGTAGAGGGGTTGGAGAATCGGCGTCTCCACCTCTAAATAGCCCCGCCGGTTGAGGAACTCCCGAATGGTCTGGACGATCAGGGTGCGTTTCCGGAACACCTCCCGGACGTGTGGGTTGACGATCAGGTCCAGATATCGCTGGCGGTATCGAGTTTCCACGTCGGTCAGGCCGTGCCACTTCTCCGGCAGCGGTCGGAGCGCCTTGGCGAGCAGCTGATAAGACTCCACCTCGACGGTCAGCTCGCCGGTACGGGTGCGAAAAACCTTGCCTTCCACGCCGAGGATGTCCCCGATGTCCAGCAGTCGGCGAAAGGTCTCGTAGTCCTCTTGGCCGAGGACGTTCCGGCGCAGGTAAATTTGGATCCGTCCGGTCTCGTCCTGAAGGTGGGCAAAGGAGCTGCCTCCGTGAATCCGGCGGGTCATGATCCGTCCAGCGATCCGGACGCGCGGCTCGCCAAGAATTGCCGTATAGTCGCCGTACTCCCGGTGGAGGTCAGCGGCGCGATGGGTCGGGTCGAACGAATAAGGATAGGGGTCTATGTTCCGGCGGCGAAGCTCCTGGAGGGCCTGGCGGCGCTGGGCGATCAGTTGGTTAGTCTCTTCGCTCACGTCGTTGGGTCCTTCTCCTGGAGCGGTTTGCGGGATTCTCGGGTTCGTTTGCACGTACCGGATAGTATCGGAGGAGCTTCTTGGGAGGCAAGCTGGAGCGGTCGTGGAGCCGAACGGTCAATCCCTGCTGGTTCTCCGGCCCGAACGTCGTCCGACGCCATTGGGGCCTCTGCCTTCGGTCGCTGGGTCTTCTCGGTGGGGATCGCTGCTCAACGGCTTTTACCCCTCATTTTCGTTTTCAGTTCTTGTGGGTTTCTCGGCTACTATTCGCAAAAGAAAAAGGGATCTGCTCATCCGATCAGCTCGGTTTCTGCCTCTAGAAGGGAGAGGATCGCCGGTGAAGCCGACGATTTACGTAACCCGCCGTCTTCCTCAACCCGCCTTGGACCGACTCGCTGAAGTCTTCGATGTGGAGGTCAACCCCGAGGATCGGGTTCTGACCAAGGAGGAGATCATCGCTCACGTCCGGGGGAAGGACGCCCTCCTGTGCCTGCTGACCGATACCATTGATGCAGAGGTTCTAGACGCTGAACCGAGCTTGAAAGTGGTCTCTAACTACGCTGTCGGCTACAACAACATTGATGTGGCCGCCGCGACCGAGCGGGGTATCCCGGTCACCAACACTCCGGGCGTGCTGACGGAGACGACCGCCGATCTGACCTTTGCGCTGATTCTGGCCGTTGCTCGCCGAGTGGTCGAGGGGGACCGGATCATGCGGGCCGGCGAATTTCCCGGCTGGGGACCGATGTACCTTCTGGGCCACGACGTTTACGGAAAGACGTTGGGAATCGTCGGCATGGGACGAATCGGGGCGGCGGTGGCGCGCCGGGCCAAGGGCTTTGGGATGCGGATCCTTTATACCAGTCGGAGCCCAAAGCCGGAGCTGGACGTGGCCTTGGGCGCTGAGCGCGTTCCGCTGGAGACGCTGCTGAAGGAGAGCGACTTCGTCTCGATTCACGTTCCTCTGACGGAGGAGACCCACCATCTGATCGGAGAGCGAGAGCTCCGCTTGATGAAGCGGACGGCTTATCTGATCAACACGGCACGGGGGCCGGTCGTAGACGAGGCGGCATTGGTCCGAGCGCTGCGGGAGGGGGTGATCGCCGGAGCGGGACTGGACGTTTATGAGCGAGAACCGGCGATGGAGCCCGGTCTTGCCGAGCTTCCAAACGCGGTGTTGCTTCCTCACGTTGGCAGCGCCACCGTCGAAACTCGAACCGCTATGGGAGTGCTGGCCGCCGAGAACGCTATTGCGGTCATTCAGGGGCGACGCCCCCCGCACCTCGTCAACCCGGAGGTCTGGGAGCGGAGGAGAGGACGATGAGCACCCCTCGGGATGAGCCGATTCGGTTTGGAATCGTCGGATGTGGAGTGGTCGCGCCGACCCACGCGGTGGCGCTGGACGGGATCGTTGAGGCGAAGCTGATCGCCGTCGCGGACGCCTCACGGAATCGCGCCGAGACGTTCGCCAAGGAGTTTCGCGTCCCTCGCGTCTATAACGACTATCGGGAGCTCCTGCAGGACCCGGAGATCGACGCCGTGACCATCTGCACGCCCCATCACCTGCACGCTCCCATTGCGATTGCGGCGGCCCAACACGGCAAGCACGTGCTGGTAGAAAAGCCGATGGCTACCTCTTTGGAGGATGCCGATCGCATGATCGCCGCCTGCGAGAGGGCCGGCGTTCGGCTGGGGGTGGTCTTCCAGCACCGCTTCGATCCGGCGGTTCGGTATGTCAAGCGCTTGGTGGAGGAAGGGGACCTCGGGCGAATCGCGCTGGCAAGCGTCTACGTCAAGTGGTTCCGAACGCAGGACTATTACGATCCGGACTCTTGGCGCGGGAAGTGGGCCACCGCGGGGGGCGGGGCGCTGATCAACCAGGCGATCCACGCCATTGACGTGTTGTTGTGGATCATGGGAGATGTGGAGCGTCTCAGCGGCTACTACGACGCGCTGGTTCACGCTATCGAGGTAGAAGATACGGCGGTGGCTTCGCTTCGCTTTGTCTCCGGAGCGCTAGGGGTGGTGGAGGCCTCGACAACGACCTACCCTCAGACGCCGGAGCGGATCGAGATCGCCGGTTCGCGCGGGACGGTGGCCATCGCCGGGGAGGAGATCGTCCGGCACGAGCTGGCCGGACGCGGTGCGGACATCCCAGACATTCACGCAGGCGACCCCCGCTTTCGGGGAAAGTCGTACTACGGCGCCAGCCATCCCCGACTGGTGGAAGACTTCGTTCACGCGCTTTTGGAGGGACGGCCTCCGCTGGTGGACGGTCACCAAGGGCGCCGAGTCCTGGAGGTGATCTTTGGCATCTACGAGTCGTGCCGCACGGGGCGGGAGGTAGTCCTTCGACCCAAGGGGGAGGGAGGCTCTTGGTGAAACTTCGGGTGTTGGGGGTTATTCCGGCGCGATTTGCTTCCTCGCGTTTTCCGGGCAAGGCGCTGGCGCCCATCCTTGGCAAGCCGATGATTCAACACGTCTACGAGCGCTCGCGGCGGGCTAAATCGGTGGACCGGGTGCTGGTAGCCACCGACGACCTGAGAATCTTGGAGACGGTGCGCGACTTTGGAGGAGAGGCGTTTTTGACCGGCGACTGCCCGACCGGAACCGACCGAGTCGCCGTGACGGCGGCGGCGTTTCCTGACTATGAGGTGGTGTTGAACATTCAAGGGGACGAGCCGCTTTTAGAGCCGGACATGCTCGACGCGCTGGTCGCCCCGTTTGAGCAGGACGAAACGGTTGTCATGAGCACGCTGGCGGAGCGGATTCGAGACCAGCGGGACTACCTGAGCCCTAACGTCGTGAAGGTGCTAACCGATCGGTTTGGGTTCGCCCTTTACTTTTCGCGCGCCTCGATTCCCGGAAGCCGAGCGGGAAGCGTCTGGGACCCGAACGCGCCGATCTTTCGGCACGTGGGCCTTTACGGCTATCGCGCCGACTTTCTCCAGAGGCTGGTCCGTCTGGAGCCGACGCCCCTCGAGCAGCGGGAGGGGCTGGAGCAGCTTCGCGCTTTGGAGAACGGCTATCGGATCTACGTCTCCATCACCCCTTATCGAACGGTCGGGGTGGACACGCCTGAGGAGCTCCTCGCCGTCGAGGAGATTCTCCGGAGACGGCTGGGGCTTCAGCCGTGATCTGCTCCAGCGTTCAGGGGCGCAGGCGCTGGAGCGCCGGGGCGACCTGAACGCGCCGGTACGGCTCCTCCGGGTGGGAGAGCCGCCAGAGGAGCGTCTCGACGGCGGCCTTGCCGATCGCCTCCGGTCGGATGTCCACGTTGGCCCAGAACCCCAGGGCGCTAAGCAGGTTTTCGTCGTTCAGGCAACCGATCGCGTCCAGCTCACGACCCAACCGGCAGCCGATCTCTTGAAGCAGCCGGCCCAGGATCGCCGCGCCGGTCTCTGCGCCGGGGAGGAACAGCCCGTCGGGGCGACCTGGAGCCTGTAGGATCGGAAGCAGCCGTTGAGGGAGCGTCGTTCGCTCCGGCGGCTCCGGCTCGATCACTCGGACGTCGGCGATTCCCTGGCGTCGAGCCGCCTGAAGGAAGGCCTCCGTGCGGCGTAGTAGCGACGGATGACCGGCGCGGTCCATCACTACCGCCAGCCGACGTCGGCCCCGTTCCAGGAGGTATTCCAGCGCCAAGGCCCCGACCCGTGCGTTATCCGGCAGGACGATGTCGCCGCTCACCTCCACCGCCCCCGGCTCAAAGAGCCACACATAGGGCACGTGCCGAATCAACGGTGGCAACCACTCCCGTGATCCGACCGGAGCTCGGACGATCAGGCCATCAATATGTCTCCGGTCGATCGTAGGGGGAAGCCGTTCCGGCTCCGGAAGGCCGGTGATCAGCAGTTGCAGGTCGGCGGCCCGAGCGGCCTCCTCCATTCCGGCCAGCAGTCGAGCGCTGAGGACCGTCTTGAGCGGATGGCCGACCGCGGTGGGGATCAGCACGGCGATCTTGCCGGTGTGGATCCCCAATCGAGAGCGGGCGTTTCGTCGTCGTCGGTCGGTGGGCGGGGGCGGGACGTAGTTGAGCGCCTGGATGGCTTCACGCACCCGTTGGGCTGTCTCCGGTCGAACGCGCGGGTCCCCGTTGAGCACCCGCGAGACGGTCGCCGTGGAGACCCCGGCTCGCCGGGCAACGTCCAGAATCCGACTCATGCGAAGCTTCCTCCGCCTGAATTCGTTCTTAGAATGGGGGCAACTCAATTCGCAGGGATTGTAGCAGGCTTGCCGGGGAAGAAGAAGTGTTGCTTGTATTTCTTCGCGCCCTCAAAGGGGATCAAGCCCAAGCGCCGCCCCAAAGAGGGGGCGGCGCTTGGGACCAAGGACAAGAACGGCTTTTGGCAGAGAGTGTTAGTGGCGCTCAGCGCAGCGCGCGAAGCGCTCCCCAGGTGGTCGTCAGCTTGCCGCGCGGGTCCACGCTCAGCGAGTTGGACTGAGCGTTATAGTTCTGGGCTACCTCTTCCGGCGTCAGCACGCGGTTATACAGGCGAACCTCGTCCACCTTTCCGATCAGGTAACGCCCATCATGCTCGCTACCGACCCGGCGTTCGTTCATATTCTCCGGCGTTGCGCCGCTGGTTCCCTCGGCGGCCAGTTCCCCGTTGACGTAGAGCTTCAGCTCGTTGGCCCCCGTGTCGGTGGTGTAGACGATGTGGTACCAGACGCCGGCCTCCGGATTCGGGTAGACGATCTTCACGCCGTCGTTTTTGTGCACCTGAATCTGGTTCGATTCAAACTTGAAGTGCACCTTCCCGGCGGCCCACTGCCAAGTGGAGACGATCCCCTGGATACCTCCAAAGGAGTCCTCCATGGCCCAGCATTCCACGCTGACCTCCGGCCAATCGCCTAGGGCGGGAATCTCCACGTAGTTGGGGTTCCCGTCAAACTGGAATGCCTCGCCGATCACCCCGTCGACCAGCTCCAGGTTGCCGACCAGCTTCGCATCGTTTCCGCCGAACACGTCTTGAACCACCTCACCCTGGACGGTGTTCTTGTCGAAGGTGTACATGGCGACCAGGCCGTCGGTCACAAACTGCTGGGCCCAGGCCCCCACGCTCCCAGCGGCCAGAAGCATCAGCGTAATCCACCGTGCTTTCATAGTGGTTTCCTCCGTATCCCCCATTGGATGGCTGTTTGACCCCCCGATTCAAGTACTGCCTGCTTAATTTTAGGAAGCGGGAGGGGGTTTTGCAAGAAAAACCAGCGTGGCGTTTCAGCAACTGTCCGATGCACTCGCTGGCAGTCGAGGCAGGGATTTTTCTGGAATTGCGTTCCACCTTTGAGTACACTTGCTCCCAGATTTTCGCTGGAAAGGGAGGGGCCAACGGATGGAAGCGATCCGTCCTGTGGTCGGAGGGGTGCTCGCTGCGGAAGGGTTTTGTGCTGCTGGGGTTGCAGCCGAGATTCGCTATCGCGGCCGTCCCGACGTAGGTCTGTTGGTGGCGGAGAGGCTCTGCGCGGCAGCGGGGACCTTCACCCGGAACCGGTTCTGCGCCGCGCCGGTGGTCGTCTCGCGGGAGCACCTTCGTCGTTCGGGGGGCCGCGCCGGCGCGATCGTGGTCAATGCCGGGAACGCCAACGCCGCCACGGGCGAGCAGGGCCTTCAAGATGCTCGGCGGATGGCGGCGCAGGTGGCCGAGGGGCTCGGCCTTCAACCAGAACAGATCCTGGTCGCCTCGACGGGGGTCATCGGCGAGCCGCTGCCGATGGACCGCGTTCAAGCCGGAATCGATCAAGCCATTGCCGCCGTTCGTTCCGGCGGAAACGGCGCCTTTCCGGAGGCCATCCTGACGACCGACACCCGGAAAAAGGAGTACGCCGTTGAGGTGGTGACACCCAGCGGTCCGATTCGCATCGGCGGCTGCGCTAAGGGTGCTGGAATGATCGCGCCGAACATGGCGACGATGCTCGCCTTTCTGACCACGGACGCAGCCGTTGCTCCGCCCTTCTTGCAACAGGCCCTTCGTCGAGCCGTCGCCCGGAGCTTCAACCGGATCAGTGTGGACGGCGACACCAGCACCAACGATTCGGTCTTCCTGCTGGCCTCCGGCCGAGGGACGGTCGTCGAGTCGCACACGGGGACCGCGGCGGCTTTCCAAGAGGGGTTGAACCTTGTCTGCCTCGAGCTGGCTAAGCAGATCGCCGGGGACGGCGAAGGAGCCACCCGATTGGTGGAGATTCGGGTCTCCGGCGCCCGTTCGGAAGAGGAGGCCGAAGACGCCGCCCGGCGGATCGGCACCTCGCCATTGGTGAAGACCGCCATCTACGGTAACGACGCCAACTGGGGCCGGATCGTCATGGCCCTGGGCAACTCTTCGGCAACCTTTCGGACCGACGCGGTGGATCTCTGGGTCGGATCGGTCCAACTGCTCCAGGCGGGCCGGAGAACCGACTACGCCGAGGAGGCGGCCACTGCCCAACTTCAAACGAACCCGGTTCTCATCCGCCTCGACCTGCACGCCGGAGAGGCGGAGGCCACCTTCTGGACCTGTGACCTGACCGAGGAGTACGTCCGCGAAAACGCCGCCTACCGTTCTTGAAGCGGAGGGCTAAACGATGACCATCTCGCTGGAAGAGCTTTCCCGGCGCGCCGAAGTCCTCATCGAGGCGCTCCCCTACATCCGCGAGTTCTACGGAAAGACGATCGTCGTCAAGTACGGCGGACACGCGATGACCGACCCCAGACTGAAGCAACAGGTGATGAACGACATCATCCTGATGAAGTACGTCGGGATGAAGCCGGTGCTGATCCACGGCGGCGGACCGCAGATCAGCGAACTGATGCGTCGAGTCGGAAAGGAGGCTCAGTTTGTCAACGGGCTTCGGGTCACCGATGCCGAAACCGCAGGTCTAGCCGAAATGGTCCTGGTGGGAACGGTCAACAAAGAGATCGTCTCTCTGCTGAACCAGATGGGCGGCAAAGCCGTCGGACTGAGCGGAAAGGACGCCAACCTGATCCGGGCTCGAAAGCACTACCCGACCGTCAAAAACGGCTCGGAGGTCCAAACGGTGGACATCGGCTACGTCGGCGAGATCACCGAAGTGAACACCGAAATCATCGAGGTGCTGGACGCAAAGGGCTTCATCCCCGTGATCGCCGGAACCGGCGTCGGCGAAAAGGGCGAAACTTACAACATCAACGCAGATACCGCAGCCGGAAAGATCGCCGCCGCGCTTCGCGCCGAGAAGCTGATCCTCCTCAGCGACGTCCGCGGGGTGCTCCGCAACCCGGAGGACCCGGACTCGTTGATCTCCACCATCCGAGTCAGCGAGGTGCCCGCGCTCCGCGAAGCGGGCGTGCTCAGCAAGGGGATGATCCCTAAAGTCGAGGCCTGTGTCGTCGCCCTGGAAGGCGGCGTCCGAAAGGCTCATATCATCGACGGACGTATTCCTCACTCGCTGCTGCTGGAGATCTTTACCGATACAGGAATCGGGACGATGATCGTTCCGGACTAACTCGCAGAAGGGCAGGGGAGCATGACCAACGCTTCGATCAAGGCCGAGGCGACCAAGTACCTGATTAACACTTACGGTACCGCCCGCTCGCTCGCCCTGGTCAAGGGGGAGGGCGTCTACGTCTGGGACGCCGACGGCAAGCGCTACCTGGACTTCCTGGGTGGAATCGCAGTGAACGCGCTAGGCCATTGCCATCCGGCGGTGGTGCGGGCGATCACCGAGCAGGCTCGGACGCTGATCCACTGCTCCAACCTTTACTACATTGAGCCTCAGGTTCGTCTGGCCCGGCTGCTGGTGGAGAACTCCTTTGCGGACCAGTGTTTCTTTTGCAACAGTGGTGCCGAGGCGAACGAGGCGGCGATCAAACTGGCTCGGAAGTGGGCTAAAGACCACGGCCACCCGGAGCGCTATGTGATCGTCTCCATGGAGCAGTCCTTTCACGGACGAACGCTTGCGGCGATCACCGCGACCGGTCAGTCGAAGTATCACAAGGGCTTTGAGCCGCTGCCAGAAGGGTTTCGTCACGTTCCCTACAACGACCTGGAGGCGGCACGCCGGGCGCTAGAGGCGGGCGACGTCTGCGCCGTCCTCGTGGAGCCGATCCAGTCGGAAGGGGGCGTTAACACGCCGGATCGGGACTATCTCCGGGGTCTCCGGGCGCTCTGCGACGAGTTTGGCGCGTTGCTGATCCTCGACGAGGTCCAGACCGGCCTGGGGCGGCTGGGGAGGCTCTGGGGCTATGAAGTCTTCCAGGTGGAGCCGGACGCGATCACGCTGGCCAAGGCGCTCGGCGGGGGCGTGCCGATCGGCGCGCTGTTGGCCAAGGCGTCGGTGGCCGAGAGCTTCGGACCGGGCACCCACGCTTCGACGTTCGGGGGGAATCCCTTAGCCAGTGCTGCGGCCTATGCGACCCTCCGCACCATCCTGGACGAGAATCTACCGGAACACGCCGCCGCGATGGGTGAGTACCTTCAGGAGGCGATGCTTGCCCTCCGGAAGGAGTTCGATTGTATCTTGGGGGTGCGCGGCGTAGGGCTGCTCCGAGGGCTGGAGGTCTCCCCAGAAGTGGACGGAAACGCCTTGGCTGCCCGTTGCATCGAAAACGGCCTGCTGACCATCTGCACGAACAACACCATTTTGCGCTTCCTTCCGCCGCTGATCATTCAACCGGAGCACGTGGATGCTGCCGTTGAGGTTGTTCGTCGCTCGCTCCGAGAGGTGCTCGGATGAGAGCCGGTCGCCAGGTGTCTCGACGCATCAGGCTGGGACTGCTCCTGCTGATTATCTGGGGGGTGGCTCCTCTTACCGGCGGGGCTCAGGAGGCTATAGACCGCTCCCGCCAGAACGCCATCGTCCAAGCGGTTCGACGAGTGAGCCCGGCAGTGGTGAACATCAGCTCAACCCACGTGATGCGGCGCTACGTACTCTCCTGGTGGAACTTTTTAGAGGGAGGGGACCCCTTTGGGATCGAAGAGGAGCGTTACCAGAGCTTGGGCTCCGGTGTCATCTTCGACGCAGAGCGCGGCTACGTGCTGACCAACCAGCATGTGGTAGAGGGGGCCGACGAGATTGCCGTTCGGCTTCACGATGGACGCTCCTTTGCCGCCGAGCTAGTCGGTCAGGACGCCTACTTCGATCTGGCCGTGCTCCGGATTGAAGGGAAGGACCTACCGGAGGCTCCGTTTGGTGATTCGGACGCTCTGCAGATCGGTGAGTGGGCGATCGCCATCGGCAACCCGTTTGGTCGATACGTGCGTGACCTGGAGCCGAGCGTCACTGTCGGCGTGATCAGCGCCACCGATCGAGTGGTCCAGGTCGAGGGGCGAACCTACACCCATCTGGTCCAGACGGATGCAGCGATCAATCCGGGGAACAGCGGCGGTCCGCTGGTTAACGCTCAAGGCGAGGTGATCGGCATCAACACGTTCATCCTGAGCGAGTCGGGGGGCTCTCACGGGGTGAATTTCGCTTTAGAGATTAACGTCGTCAAGCGGGTGATCCCTCATCTGATCCGGCGCGGTCGGGTGGTGGAGCCGTGGTTTGGGATGCTCTATGCGGATCTGTCGCCGGAGCAGGCCCGCGCGCTAAAGGCGCCGCGATACGGCGCAGTGCTGATCACCTATGTGCGTCCCGGCTCTCCAGCGAGTCGGGCAGGGGTCCAAAAGGACGATCTGCTGGTTCGCGTCGGCAGCGAACGGATTTACTTCGCCCGGCAGGCGCGAGGAACCCTCCGGCTGGCCTGGGAAGGGGAGCCGTTACCGGTTACCGTGCTCCGTCGAGGACGGGAGGTCACCCTGACCCTAACGCCGAGCAGCCTGCCGGAGGACTTCTCCTTTTATGGCGCCGTCGTTCGGGAACCGGAGCGGGGGCTGCTGCTGGTGGATCGTGTCGAGGAGAACTCCCTCTTCTTCCGAGTCCTCCAGCGCGGGGACGTGCTGTTACAGCTAGGAAGCGTCCGATTGCGGAGTCTGGCCCAGCTGCGCGAGCTGGCCTATCAGGTGGAGCCGGAAGGGAAGTACCGACTCACCTTTCAGCGGGGGCGAAATCTCCTCTACGTGGACTTCTCGATCGCTATTGGGAGGTGAGCGGCGGAGGGTCACGGCGGAGCTTCTCGGCGGTGATCTCTTCTTCAGTCTCCAGCAGTTGCCTGAGCCGTCGGATCACCGCCCGCTCGATCTGGCGCACCCGCTCGCGGGTTACGTGGAACTGATCCCCGATCTCTCGAAGCGTGTGCTCTCGACACCCTTCCAGACCGTAGCGCAGGAGGATGATCCGTCGTTCCTTGTCGGGAAGCTTGTCGAGCACCTGGCGGATGATCTCCTCTTGGATCAGTTCGTCCAGCGGGTCCCCGTCGGGAGGCTCGCCGATAAAATCCCGGAGAAGGGGCGAGTTTGGGGAGTCGTCCACCGGCACCTCCAGGGAGAGAAGCTCCGAGGGGACGGCCATCAGCTCTTCGATCTCCTGGACGGAGACTCCCATCTCCTCGGCGATCTCCTCGGAGGTGGGCTCTCGTTGGAGCTTTTGACGGAGGAGCAGAATCGTCCGGTCCATCTTGGAAAGCTTAGAGACAATATAGGTCGGTAGCCGGATCACTCGTGCGTGGTTGTCCAGCGCTCGAAGGATGGACTGACGGATCCACCAGATCGCATAGGTGGAGAACTTGTACCCCTTCCGGTAGTCGAACTTTTCGACGGCCCGCATCAGGCCGATGTTCCCCTCCTGGATCAGGTCGGCCAGAGGAACGTTGTAACCGACATACTGGGAGGCTACGCTGATCACCAGCCGGAGGTTGGCCCGGATCATCCGATCTCTGGCCTCCTGAGAGCCCTTTTCGATCTGCTTGGCCAGCTCAACCTCTTCCTCGCGGGTCAGGAGGGGGGTCTTGCTCGCCATCTGCATCCAGTGGCGCAGAGCGTCTGGGGTTGACCGCGTCCGGCGGGGTTGCCGGCATCGAGTCGCCCTTCTCGTAGAGGAGTCTCGGTCTGGAGTGCTTTTTTGCGGTCTTCTTTGGCATGCGTTTCCCGCCTGCTCCGGAGCCGTAGCGGAAGCGTCCCCCTTATCCTAACGGCGAATCGAAGCCGTAGTTTGATCGCTATGTATCGCAAACGGCGAGAAAAGAAAAGAATTTGGTTAGGTTTTCTCGTTTTTCTTCGCTCAGGGGGTGGAGCGGCCCCCTTCTATCGGCTCGGGCAACCGGTCGCCGCGTGGGGGTCGGCTGACCGTCCAGACGCTTAGAGCAAAGGCTAGAAGTCCGAACCCTCCCAACACTCCCCAGACCAGCGGTGAGGGAACCGGCGATCCGCCCAAGAGCCCCTCCTGCAACGCAGCGACCCCGTACCGCATCGGGTTGATCAACATCGCCCCGCGCATCCAACTGGGGACGCCCTCCGCGGGAAACAACGCCCCGGAGAGGGCCCACATCGGCATCAGGATGAGACTCATCACTGCATGAAATCCAGCCACCGACTCGCTGTGCCAGGCGGCGAGAAACCCAAATGCGGTTAGCCCGAGCGCTAAAAGGCCGATCGCCCCTAGGACCAGGGCGATCCCCCCCATCGAGAGCCGAAGGCCGATCCACGGGGCCACCGCCAGCAAGAGCGCCCCCTGCAAAAACCCCTGGGTCGTCCCGCCGAGAATCCTCCCTAAGACGATCGTCCATCGAGGGATCGGCGCCGCGAGCACGCCCCACAGGTACCCCATCCCGACGATCCTCGATCAGGGAGATCGCCGAAAAGATCGCAGTAAACAGCACCACCAGCGCCATCGCCCCCGGATAGAAGTACTCCCGATAGCCCGTGACAGCGCCGGTGCTGGTGCGGAACATGCTTTCAAAGCCGCTGCCCAACAACACCCACAGGAACAGTGGGGGTCCTAACGCTCCCAAGACCCGGTTGCGCTGCCGATAGAAGTGCACCAGCTCGCGCCTCCAGAGGCTGAGCACCGCCAGGAACGCCCGATTCATGATGCCTCGTCCTCTCCGCTTTCCAACGCCTGGCCGGTGTGGAAGAAGAACACATCGTCCAGCGAGGGGCGGCCCAAAGTGATCGCCCGGATCTCTTCAGAGAACGCCTCCATGAGCGGACCGATCCATCGGGCACCCTGTTCTGTTTCGATCCGCACAGTTCGCCCGTCGGAGAGCGGAGCGAGGGGGGGAACCGTTTCTGGATTTGCTCGGCCAGGGCATCCGGGGTGCTCCGCGCGGATGGTGATCACCTCGTAGCCCATTCCGGCGCGGAGCGCCTCCGGCTCGGCTTCCGCGACGATCTCTCCCCGGTGGAGCAACACCAGCCGATCGCAGCGTTCCGCTTCGTCCATCAGATGGGTGCTTACCAGGACCGTCAGCTCCTGGCGGCGATGGAGTCCTTCCAGGAGCGTCCAGAACTGCCGTCGAGCGTTTGGGTCCAGGCCGGCGGTCGGTTCGTCCAGGAGCAGCAGGGCGGGTCGGTGAAGCAGCGCAGCGGCCAGCTCTCCACGACGTCGCAGCCCTCCAGAGAGCGTCTCGACGCGATCCTGACCCCGCAAGCTCAGGTCGAACTCTTCGAGAAGCCCTTCGATTCGCTCTCGCAAGGACCGACCGCGCAGACCGCGCAGGTGCCCGACGTGCTGGAGGTTCTCTAGAAGCGAAAGCTTCGGGTCGAGGATGGACCCTTGGAAGACCACACCGATCCGCTCGCGAACTTGTGCCGGCTCCTGCAGAAGGCTTCGCCCGAGCAGAAAGGCCTCTCCCTCCGAGGGCCGTAGCAGGGTCGCGAGAATACGAAACAGCGTAGACTTCCCGCTTCCGTTGGGGCCCAGAAGACCAAAGACGCTCCCGCGCGGCACGGCGAAGGAGACCTTTCGCAGGGCTACCTGGCGGCCGTAAGCGTGGGAGATGCCATTAACCCAAACCGCCGTCTCCGCTTCAGCGGGGAACACTTTTTTGTCCTTCCTCACAAGCTCTTTTGGGGGAAGAGAATGTACAGCATCAGGTAGACCAGCACGCCGCTGATCGAGACGAAAACCCACACCGGCCAAAGGAAGCGCGTGACTTGCCGATGCCGATCGTACCGCCCCCGAAACGCAAAGAAAAGGGCAAGCAACGCTAGCGGCACGACCGGGACGGCAAGAATCACGTGCGGGATCAGCACGGCCAGGTAAAACGGGCGCATCCACGCCGGCTCGAGAAACCGTACCGTCCCGACACCTGGATAGAAGTGGTAGGTCAAGTAGGAGATCAAAAACAGTGTCGAGGCCAAGAAGGCCAGAAGCATCCGGCGGCGGTGCTGGAGCAGGCGTTTCTGGCGGACGGCTCGGTAGCCCCCCAGCAGAAAGAGCGCACTCAACCCGTTCAGGGACGCGTTGAGATGCGGAAGAAGGCGCACCCATTCGGGAACGACGTCGGCCATCGGCGAAGCTTTCTTTTGATCTCTAAAAGCCGTTCGGAATCCGGTCGATCACCATCAGCGCCAGGAGAAGAGGCAGGTAGACCACCGAGGCCATCAGGAGCCGGCGCGCCTCAGCAACAGTACGCCTCCGGGCCATTCGGAGACTGCTCAAGAAGAAATAGCCCCCCAGCGCAAAGGCGCCGAACCCGTACAGCCACCCCGTGACCGCCAGGAGCGAAGGAGCCAGGCTGATGGGGACCAAAATCGCCGTCTCTAAGACCACCTGTCGGGTCGGTGATGCTTCCGGACGGGTCCACAACGGGCAGCATGGGAAACCCGGCCTGCGCGTAATCCTCTCGAAACATCCAGGCGATGGCCAGGAAGTGAGGTAACTGCCACAAAAAGAGGATGGCAAAAAGAGTCCAACCGCCGGCAGAAAGCTGGCCCGTGGCGGCAGCCCATCCGCCCAGCGGCGGCATCGCACCTGGAACGGCTCCGATCACCGTTGAGAGCGGCGTATAGCGCTTGGAAGGGGTGTAGACGAACAGATATAGGCCGATCGTCAGCGCGGCCAAAAGCGCTGTGAGCGGGTGGGTAGTCACCAGCAGATAGATAATACTGGAAGCCGCCAACGCTGCGCCGAAAGCCCCTCCCTCCAGCGGGGTGATCCGCCCTGCAGGAATGGGCCGCGAGCGGGTCCGGCGCATCCTCCGGTCCACGTCCCGTTCGAGCACCTGATTGAGTGCGCCGGCTCCAGCGCCGGCCAGCCCCGTTCCGACGGCTAGGTGGAGGAGAGCGCTCCAGGAGAAGGATTCCTGAGCTCCGGCCAGGTAGCCGATCGCGGCGGCGACGACGACGAGAAAAACGATCCGAGGTTTGGTCAGCTCGTAAAAGTCGCCCCAGCGGGAGCGGTTCAGCAGAGAGGCGGTTGCGCTCATGCGCGCACCTCCCCTCGGAGGGGTGCAGCGGCGGGCTCCTCTGTCGGCAAGTAGCAACGGCGCGACCAAGCGGCCAGGAGGACCGTCCCGACAAAGATCAACGCGCCTCCGGCCAGATGAGCGGTTGCGATGATCACCGACTTCTTCGTCCAGACGGTCAGAGCGCCCAGCGCCACCTGAGCGACGAGGAGCAGGATCAGACCGTTTGCCAACAGCCTGAGCGCTCGGTCAGCGCTGTAGTTCCGTCGGGTATGGTGCCATAGGCCAAGAAGCACGATCGCCGTCACACCGGCGCCAAGACGATGAAGGAAGTGAGCCCAAACCTGGGTCATACTGGTGACCGCCGGGATGTAGGGTTGGCCGGTGATGAAGGCGTTCACCTCCCGGAGGGCGTTTGCCCCCAGCGGAGGGAGTAGCCTTCCATAGGAGAGAGGAAAGTCCGGGATCGCCAGGCCGGCTCCGGAGTGGCGAACCCAGGCGCCTAAGAGGATCTGTCCGAACGTTACCGTAACGGCCAACGCCGTCCAGCGGTACAGGGCCGTTGCGGGGGCCGGTTCGCGCTGCGCGCGTCTCCAAGCCGGGGAGAGAAACAGCGCCAGCAGGACCGTACCGGCAAAGAAGAGCTCCGCGACACCGGCGTGGCTCACCGAGACGGCTACCGGCAGACGAAGCAGCACCGTCAACCCGCCTAGGACCGCTTGGATCAAGACCAACAGCCAGACGGCCAGCGCAAACAGTCGAACCCAGCCGCGAGGCTCTCGAAGCCAGACCCAGATCAGCAGCACCGTCGTCATCAGCGCCACCACTCCGGCGACCATCCGGTGCCCGTGCTCATAGAGGATGCCACCGACCATCGGCGGAAAGAGCATCCCATAAGAGAGCGGCCAGTCCGGAACCGAGAGGCCCGATCCGGTGCTAGTAACCAGTCCTCCGACAAAGAGCAGAACAAACGTCGCCACCGAGGTGATGAGGGCCAACCGGTACAGCCCTCTGGGCAGGGTTTCTTCCATGATCGCCGTTTCCGATCGGTGAGCGGTGTTTCACCCAATCTCTGAAGAAGTTCCGTGCCAATTGTCTCCTCTCTGAAAAGGAGCTGTCAAGCGGAGCCACGCCCGACTCCTCCGACGAGTGAGGGCGATTGTCGAGGTCTAAGCCCGCCGGCGAAGGGGATTATCGGCGGCTCAACAGGGAGAGCAACATTCGAGCCAGCAGATCGAGAGGAGAAGGGTTCTGAACCCGAAGGACGGGGTTCTTCCCAGCGTCCTTTTCGATCTGGATTCCGTCGCGATAAAGGGTGAAGTCGATAATCCGGTTCAGAGGGATTTGACGGTTTCCTCGCCGCCCCCGAAAGAGCAACCGGCGACTGGTAAGATAAAGCGTCCCGTGATCCAGAACGGTCAGAACATCTTCGCTCCGAACGCTGGGCTGAAAGTGATAGACACGATAGGAGACGTACTTTCCCAGCGGGATGCGTACCGCCGGTCCGGAGACCCGCACCGATCGGGTGACCCGTCGGGTTTCGAGCCACTCGACGTTGGGCACGATCAAGTGGCAACGCTCGGTTCGGGGCAGGTGGATGTCCGGCTCGACGACCGGCAAGTTTCCGGCGGCGATCTGCCAGTAGAGGCGGTACTGCTGTAGCTTCTCTTGGTCTTCCAGGGAAAGGGTTGGCTCGACGCGAAGCCGCTGACAGAGCCGCTGAAACGCGGCCTCCTCCTCGGGCGAGAAGGCTTGGTCAACAACCGCCTGGTTCAAGTGGCGCTGGACGTATCCGGCGGCGTACTCTCGGTAGAGACGTTGAGCCTCTTCCCATTCGATTCCGACGTTTTCCGCAGCGCGTCTGAGGAGATCGGCCTCGGCTTCGGTGAGCTCTTCGTCGGCGATGAGCCGTTGGATCAGATTTTCCAGGAGGGCCTTTGAGACGCTTTGTTCCACGGCGGTTCGTTCCGGCTCGGTGAGCTGGAGCAGCTCCGCGAGCCGCGTCGCTTTTTGCTGGGCCTCCTTTGGAAGCTCCAGCGTGTCCGGATCGCGGGAGCGTTCCAGGAAGCCAGCGTATAGGTCCCGACGGGGTTGGGCGAAGTCCCGTTCCAACCGAACGCGGTACCGCTGTTCGATGGCAGCAATCTCCTCGGGAGCGGTAGATTCGATGCCGCGTTCTGCTAGAAGGCGATGCACCTCGACCCAGGCGTTGGCTTTGGGCGGACGGCCTAGCAGCCGGTGGAGCAGGTTCGGCTTTCGAAACGGCGGCGGCGTTCCGAGCGCTCCTCCATCCGGATAGTTGCTCATTGCGAATCCCCTTTCTCTTTTAAGTTGGGGGGCCGAGGGGGTTCTGTCAAGGAGTCGTTCCGGCGTCGAAGGCCTGTTGTCTCCGACCGCGCTTTGCTCCATGATCAAGGGGACCTTCTGAGGGACGGGAGAGACGCTTAGGTCAAGGAGAGGTCCATGTATCGCAATCTTAGTCCGGGAGCGGTCGGCATTCCGACCAGGTCGCTTGAGGAGGGCCTTCATTACGCCCAGATTGGCGAGTTTGAGGGCCTCGATCTTCCGCTGGGGCAGGTCCGCGAGATCGTCCAGACGGAGGGCCCCGAAGGGGTCCGCCAGCGCTACGCTGAAGCAGGAATCCAGATTGGCGGTTGGGGGCTGCCGGTCAACTGGCGCGGGAGCGACGCGGAGTTTTACGCCAGTCTGGCCCAACTGCCCGAACAGGCCCGCTTGGCCGCGGAGATCGGCTCCTTTCGCACGATGACCTGGGTGGTCGGGTGGTCCAATGAGAGAACCCGGAAGGAACAGTTCGACTTCCTGGTCAAGCGTTTCCGGCTGATCGCCGAGATCCTGCGGGACTATGGAATCGCCTTGGGCTTGGAGTTCATCGGTCCGCATACTTCCCGGAAGAACGCCCGCTACGGCTGCGTCTATACGATGGACGCGATGTTGGCGATCTGCTGTGCCATCGACACCGGGAACGTCGGGCTCCTCCTGGACTCCTGGCACTGGTACTGCTGTCAGAGCACGGTGACCGACCTGCGCCAACTGGTCGCTGAGGAGGTAGTCTACGTTCACATCAACGACGCTCCAGCGGGGGTGCACGTGTTGGACCAGGTGGACAACGTCCGCTGCCTCCCCGGGGAGACGGGCGTCATCGACCTGAACGGATTCCTCGGGGCGCTCAAGGAGATCGGTTACGACGGTCCGGTCACGCCGGAGCCGTTTAGCCGCAAGCTAAACGAGATGGACGATAAGGAAGAGGCCGCCCGACTGGTCGGCGGCGCGTTGAAGAGTGTCTGGAAGGCGGCCGGGTTGATGGAGTAAAACAAACGATGAACGCGCGATCTCGGCTGAGTTTGGTCTTTGCCGGAGGGTGCCTGGGGGGGTTGGTCAACAGCTTGGCGGTCTGGCTTTTGGGTTGGACCGGGATCACGGGCGCTCTGGGCGTCCAGATTGCGCCTCAGCTCTCACGGGCGTGGCTCTACCCCCGAATTGTCTGGGGTGGGCTGTGGGGGTTGCTTTTTCTCCTCCCGATCCGATTGGATCGGTTCTGGCGGGGATTGTTGTTAAGCCTTGGACCAACGCTTGGGCAATTGCTGGTCGTGTTTCCCTTTCAGGCGCACCGGGGATGGTTGGGGTTGCAATTGGGAGCGCTGACCCCGCTGTTTGTCGTGCTCTTTAATGCCGTTTGGGGGTGGACGACGGCCCTCTGGGTTCCTGCTTGGACCGATGGCGACGCCTAAGCGGTACCCGCCGGTAAAGCCGATCTGTGGCGTCCTGTATGCCGATCCGGAGGCCTGGAGGTTGGCCCGGGGACGGCTGGAGGAGGCGTTCGGTTCGATCGAATCGGAGACCGAGCCGGTTCCCTTTGTCCATACGGCTTACTACGAGTCGGAGATGGGGCCGACGCATCGGCTTTATCTGGCCTTCGAGCGGCTTCGTCCAGCGGAGTTCCTGGTTGAGGCCAAATGGACGACCAATCGGATCGAGACGGAGCTTCGTCGTCCTGAAGGCGGGCGGCGGGTTAATCTGGATATCGGTTATCTGAGCGCCGCTAAGGTCGTCCTGGCAACGATGAAGGACTACGGCCATCGGATTTACCTGGGTCGGGGGGTATTGGGTGACGTAGAGCTTCACTATCAGTCGGGCGCCTTTCGGCCTTGGCCGTGGACCTATCCGGATTACGCTGAGCCGGAGACGCGGGCCTTCTTTGTCGCGGTGCGGCGCCGGTACCTGGAGCAGTTGCGGCGTGCCGGGATTCCGGCCACTCCACAGGAACCCTGGGTTGAGGAGGAGCGATGAGGCGCATTTGGGCTCTTTGGATCGGCATCGGGGTGGCGATCGGGCTGGGGATTGGTCCCGCCTACGGTTGGGGTGACCTCGGTCACCGGCTGATCACTCGCGCAGCGGCACGGGCAATGCCCGAACCGCTGAGTGCCTTCTTCCGCGCGTACGCCGACTCGTTGGCGGAGCGCTCCTTAGACCCGGATCGCTGGCGGAAGATGGAGGACCCCCAGTACCAGGGTGAAGGTGCGAACCACTTCATCGATCTGGATTACGAGGCCTTTGGGAGGTTCCCCTTTCCGGAGCTGCCGCGCGACCGGAAGGCGGCGTATGAGAAGTTCGGCGCGGCGACCTTTGAACAGTACGGGAAGCTGCCCTGGCGCATCGCCGAGTACCTCGAAGAGGTCGTCGCAGCCATGGAGTCGGGCGATCCGGAGCGGATCGTCGCGACGGCGGGCGCGTTTGCCCATTACGTTGAGGACGCCCACATGCCGCTGCACTGCACGATTAACTACGACGGGCAGTACACCGGGCAACGGGGCGTCCATGGGCTCTGGGAGATTTATCTGGTGGAGCGCTACGCCCAGGAACTGGAGGCGGCGGTTGTGGCCGACCCGGGGGCGTTGACTCCGCTAGAAGACCCGGCGGCCGCTGCGTGGGAGATCGTTTTAGATTCCTACGCGGAGCATTTTGACCTGCTGAACGCGGATCGGCGGGCGCGGGCGGGGCTTTCGGAACCGTTGCGGGAGAACGAGCTTTACTTTCAGCGGCTCTGGGACTACTCCGGTGCGCTCTGCCGGCAGCAGATGAGCGCGGCGGCGACGATGGTCGCGCGGTACTGGCTCACCGCGTGGGAGCGGGCCGGGAGGCCTCCCCTCCCAACGCCGGAGACCTCCACAAAGGCGCCGGTCCGCGCCCGTGACCTGGGAATCCGCATCGGAACGCTCCCCACCGGTCGGTGGAACGCCATCACCGACGTGGAGGGGGTTCGAGTGGGACACGTGACCCTGATCCAAGGAGAGGGCGCCGATGCGATCCGGACGGGAATCACGGCCATCGTTCCGCGCGAGGACATTTGGCATCACAAGGTTCCGGCAGCCACGTACACCTTTAACGGCAACGGCGAGGTCACCGGCGCCCACTGGATCAACGAGGCCGGGCGTTTGGAGGTCCCGATCCTGCTGACAGGAACTCTCAACATTCCCCGCGTCGCCGACGGGGTAATCGAGTGGATGCGACGGGTCCATCCGGAGATGGGGCTTCGGGACGATGTCGTTCTTCCCGTTGTCGCCGAATGTAGCGACGCTTGGCTAAGCAACGCGCCTCTCCGCCCGATCACCGCGGAGCTGGTAATCCAAGCGATCGAATCGGCGGCCTCCGGGCCGGTTCCTGAAGGGGCCGTCGGCGCGGGCACCGGCATGGTCTCCTACTCCTTTAAAGGAGGGATCGGCACCGCCTCGCGAGTCGTGGACGGTTACACCGTCGGGGTGTTGGTTCTGGCCAACGGCGGACGTCGTCCCGAGCTGCGAGTAGACGGCGTGCCGGTGGGTCGGCTGCTGACGGAGAAGTGGCCGGAGGTGCCCGCTTCCGATGGCTCGTTCATCTTGGTGATTGCTACGGACGCGCCGTTGACCTCGCGCCAGCTGCAACGGATTTGCAAGCGAGCCTTTGTAGGCCTAGCCCGTACTGGGACCGTTGGCCGGCACGGCAGTGGCGACTTTGCGATCGCCTTCTCAACGGCCCTGGAAATTCCTCACTTTCCGGAAGACCCTAAAGTCTCCCTGACGATCCTCGAAGACTCCAAACTGAACGGCTTGTTCACCGCAACTATGGAGGCCACCGAGGAGGCGGTCCTCAACGCGCTGGTCGCCGCTGAGGACATGGTCGGTCGAAACGGCGTGAGGGTCTATGCAATTCCGCACGACCGGCTTCGGGCGATTCTTTACCAGCACGGGCGGTTGTTCGGAGCGACGCCGTCCTCTTCTGCAGAATGAATTCGGTTTTGGGCGCGAGTCTGATCACAAAACGCGATCGAGAAACTCCATCAAAGAAAGGGGCAAAGCGATGAGGGGACGATGGGTCTGGCAATGCCTTGTAGCGGGAGCGTTGGGGGCCGTCTTTGTGATGGGCTGCGGCCGCGGCGAGTCGAAGCAGGAGCTGAACCTGTTTACCTGGTCCGACTACATCAGTGAAGAGGCGGTCCGGCGCTTTGAGGAGGAGTACAACGCGCACGTGGTCATTGACACCTTTGAAGACAACGACGAGCTGGTCGCCAAGCTGCAGGCCGGTGTGACCGGCTACGACGTGATCGTTCCCTCCGACTACGCCGTTCAGCAACTGATCAACCTGGGGCTCGTGCTCCCGCTGAACAAGGAGAACATTCCGAACTTCCAGAACCTGGACCCGCGCTTTTTGGACCAGTACTTCGATCCAGGGAACGTCTATTCGGTGCCCTACCTCTGGGGGACGGCGGGGATCGGTTATAACTCGGAGGTGATCCCCGAGCCGCCCGATAGCTGGTGGATCCTCTGGGACGAGAAGTACAAAGGCGAGATCAACATGCTGGACGAGATGCGCGAGACGATGGCCGTTGCGCTGAAGATGCTCGGCTATTCGGTGAACACCACCGATCCGCAGCAGATTGCCGAGGCGCGCGATCTACTGATCCGCCAGAAGCCCTTGGTGCGCAGCTACACCACCGAAACGGACGACCTGATGGTTTCCGGCCAGATCCTCTTGACCCATGCTTGGAACGGGGACGTGCTGCGCGTCGCGGAGGAGTATCCCCAGTGGAAGTACGTCGTGCCCAAGGAGGGGAGCACCTTTTTCCTAGACAACCTCTGTATTCCCAAGGGGACAGATAACAAGGAGCTGGCCGAGAAGTTCATCAACTTCATCTTGGAGCCGGAGATCATCGCTTCGGTTTCGGCGTTCACTCATTACGGGAACGCGGTTCCCGCCTCGATGGACTACTTGCCGGAGGAGCTGAAGAACGACCCGGCGGTCTTCCCTCCAGACGAGGTGATCGAGCGGTTGGAGATGCTCCGGGACGTGGGTGATGCGGAGGTGCTCTACGGGGAGGCCTGGACGGCGATCAAGTCTGCCGGCGGATAGGTCTTTTTCTCTTGGACTTGCCGGCAGGGGAACTCGAGAGTAACCTCACAGTGACCTCACCAGTGAGGACTGCTGAAAAGGGAGGCACGAGATGCCCGAGACGACGCGTACCGTTGAAGCCGGGGGCCTGCGTTTTGTCGTGGAGTATCGCACCTTTGGTGGGGACCGGGGCCCGGCCATTCGCGTTTTTGGAACCGTTGGAGACCAAGAGGTGCAGGCCCTCCGATTCGATCTTTTCGAGAAGGCGCCGCACTATCATTACGATCCGAGCGGTTTTGACGGCTACCACCGATTGGATCGGGCCGTTGTTCCCGACCTGGTCGAATGGACGCTAGCTCAGCTTCGGGACAACTTGAAAGCGATGATCGCCACCGCCGGATATCCTGAGCTGGCCAAGGCGGTGGACTCCCGGGCGGTGATGGAGGCGATTCCACAGATTCGGGAGGCGATCGAGGCGGTCAGCGCTGCGGCGGTCACCGGGTAGGGTCGTCCTCGCCGGGGCGCCGTGCTCGTGCCAGGCTCACGGCGTCTATTGGTCCGGCGCCTTCTTCTTGGAGCGCTTGGGCGAGGGTGGAGATTGTCGCGCCGGTGGTGATGATGTCGTCCACGAGGAGGAGGGGACGCCCTTGAAGCTCACCTGGGAGGCGCGCCCGGAAGGCCCCAGCGACAGCCTCTCGTCGCTCCTCTGGCCCCAGCGGGTAAAGCGGTTGGGTTGCCCGTACCCGGCGGACGACACCGGCCGCCACCGGTACGCCGATCCGTGCGGAGAGCGCTCGGGCGAGAAGCTCTGCGTGGTTGAACCCTCGCTCCCGAAGTCGCGCCCGGTGCATCGGCACCGGGATTAGCGCCGTGTAGCGCTCCCTGGCAAATGGTGGCTCCGGTATCTGGAGCCAAAGCTCTCCTAGTCGGCGCGCCAGACGGGGACGAGCGGAGTACTTGAGCGCGTGGATCGCCAGTCGAAGCGCTCCTTCATAAGCCGAGACCGAGCGCATCAACCGGACCTCCTCGCCGGGAGGGCAGTGGGGACAACGTCCGCAAGGCTCCTCGGCGGGAGCGCCGCACCGACGGCAGTGGGGCGGCCCCCAGAGCGGGATCGTCTCCCAGCAGGAGACGCAGAGCGTTGGGCTGTTCCCAAGCGGAGCGCCACAAGCCCGGCAGAAGGAGGGAAGGACCCAGTCCAGGACCTCCCCCCACAGTGATCTCCATCGCTCCGCGTTCCAGTGGGACCTAAGCTTAGACCTAAGCTTAAAAGTAAAAGTCGGCACCGAGCTGGACCGTTGTCTTCGAAATGGTGTGGTACCCTAAGCTGTTGCCCTCCTCATCGAAGGCCTCCTTAAATCGGAACTCGCGGGAGGCGATCACCACCACCGGGCCGGTTACCCGATAGATCAGGCGGACCAGGAAGAAGGCGTTCTCGCCCTTAATTCGGAAAAGGTCCTTCCAGAAGTCCTCTTCGGCGCCGATGTTCCGTTTCAGGTAGTACGCCTGAACGTCTATCGGCTCCAGGAGGGTCGTCTCGACCATCCGGAGGCCTAAGCTGGGCTTCCCGGCCTCCCCTTCTCCGTTGTAGTCTTCGTAGAGGCCGTCAAAGAAGACCTGTTCCATCAGGTTCCAGGAGGCACGGCCGACGACTCCCGCCGTCGGGCCGCCGCTCTCATCAAAATAGGTGATGCCGCCCCCTTCCGGCGTCCGAGCGCGAAACTCGTAGTTGTAGTTGAACAGCGTCGGGATGAACCCGCGCTCGAGCGTTCGGTACTCGAGCTTGGCCCGAAAGTTGGAGATTTCTAGGCCGATGCCGATGGCGTTCCCTCGATAGTGGCGCCGTGTCTCCTTTCCGCCGAGAAAGCGGGTCGCGGAGAGGACGGCCAGCTCGTCGTAGACTTCCAGAAGCGCTCGCTCGCTTTCGTAGAGCGGAAGCGAGATATCCCCCGCTGCCGCTGTTAGTGGGTCTTCGTCGAGGATGCCCTCTTCGCCGTTCGGGGTCCGGTCCGGAAGAGGGTTGGTGTCGATCAAGTAGAGCCCGCCGAGCGTCACCTTGCTGATCAACGGGAGATCGCTTCCGGCCAGCCGGAGCGGCCGGACGTAGACCCGTCCACCGAACAGTTCCGGGCGCTGAACGTTGTTCACCAGCGTTTCAAAGCCCCATCCAGGGCGGTTGATGTTCAGGCGAACGCCCCGTCGGTCGTAGTTTGAGTAGCCCTCCATCACCAGACCGTGGCCGATACGAACGTTGAACAGCTCGCCGTACCGGACGTAGAACGGCGAGCGGGGCTGCGCCCACTGAACGTATCGAATGGAGCGGAGGAAGGCCGAGGGGTTGTCCCACTCTTCGCCGTTCTCGGTCAGCAGTTTGGTGCCGCCGCCCTCTCCCTCTTGGGACGGTTGGCCGATCAGGAGAACGGCCTTCAAACCAAGCCCCAATCGCCCAAAGGTGAACTCCGGACGCAGGTCCACCCGCCAATAAGGGTCTCCGTCCAAAGCCGTCAGGCCGGTCATGACCGTCATCCGTTGCTTTTGGGCCCGGATCGCCTCTGGGGAGGGCGGCAGGTTCTCCAAGTCTTCCAGGTCCAACTGGGCCCGGGCGGGGGCTGTTCCAGCACCTAAAATTAGCAACGCAACGGCCCCCCATCGCTTCCAGAACACACCGATCCTTGTCATCATGAGTCCACTCCCTCCAAGTGAAAGTCCCGCCTCGGAATGGTTAACGTTGGCCGCCAAGCGGCGGTTCTAACCGTCTTAGCGACGGATCCCCCGAAAGAGCAGCAGCCCAAAAGCCAGGAACAGTCCGTTGGCGATCCAAGGGGCGATTGCTGGGGGGATGCGCCCCACCTCGCCCATCGCCTCGAAGGTCGCGATCGCCAGCCCCCAGTAGAGAAAGCTAAAAAACATCGTCGCCGGGAACCCCAGCGCGATGGCAAAGCGCCCAAACTGCATCGAGAGCGGAAAGGCCAACACCACCCCGACCAGAAGTGCAAACGGATAGGCGATGTTGTGATGTAACTGGACGATCTCCTTTCGGGGCGACTGGCCCGCCATCCGCTTGAACCGGATGATCTCCCGAAGCTGCTTGAAGGTCATCGTCTCCGGGTGGTTGGCCGTGGCCACCAAGACGCGCGGGTCGGCGGTGAGGGGCCGTTCCATCCGCTGAAACGGCCAAAACTGCACCGTTCCCCCGAGGGGGGTCAGCGCCGCCGTCTGGAAGGGAGGAGACGGCCTTCCGTCGGTCTGCTCTTCTTCTAAGCCGTACTCCCGAACCCATCCGCGCTCCAACACCCAGGCCGTCTCGGTCCAGGTGGCCCTCGCCGCGAAGACCTCTCGGCGGAGCCGGTTTCCTTCCAGCTCGTAAAAGGTAACCCGGCGGGCCTCCCGAAGCCGAAGGTCAATTGTCTGAATGTATCCAAAGACGTCTGGTCGAACGCGAAAGATCACGTCCCGGTCCCGATCGGTGGGACGGCTCTCCTCGATCGCAGTCGCCCGTGCTGTCGCCGGCGCAACCACCCGGTCCACAAACCCGATTGTGATCAGACAGGCGAGGAGGGTAAACCCTCCAATCGGGAGGGCAAAGCGGTACAGATTGATCCCCGCCGCCCGAAACGCGGTCAACTCGTTCGAGCGCAGGAGGCTTCCCACCGTGAAGAAAGTGCCCAAGATGCCCGCCGCTGGGATGACCTCCAGAACGCGACGAGGCGCCTTGTAGAGAAACAGCGCGATCGCCTCCTGGACGGTGGAGGTCTGATCGAAAATGGTTCCAAGCTCCTTATCCCCCAGTCGCACCAGCAGGATCAGGGCGACCTCCAGAAGAAACGAGAGAAGAAAGAGCGCGGCGAACTTCCGGAGCACATACCGGTCACACAGCCGAAGCGGCACATACCGGACCGCCAGCCCAAGGAGCACCGAAGGGACGACGACAAAGAGCACCAGGTCCCGGGTCATCGCTTCCACTGCCGAACCGAAAGGGCCACCCCCAAGGCGGCCACAGGGATGTTGGGCAGCCAGGAGCCGAGCGCCGCCGAAAGGCTCCCCTGAACCGCCAGCGTCTCACCGACGCGCAACAGCGTGTAGTAAACGATCACCAACGGCAAGCCGATCACCAACCCGACCATGAACCCGCTTCGGTTGGTCAGCACGCCTAACGGGACGGCGGCCAGCGCAAAGGCTAGACAGGCAAAGGGGATCGCCCACTTCTTATACCATTCCAACTGCGCCCGCCGGAGGGCCTTCTCGACGTTCTGGCGGAGCAGCTCGGACTCTTCGGTCTGGAGGCGATCTTTTAGGAGTCGAATCTCTCGATTCAACTCGGTCAGTGTCATGCTGCGGTAGGTTTGAAACCGGGTTTCGGAGCGCTCGATCTCGCTGTCCAAGGGGAGGTAGTGGATCTCCTCTTGGAAGCGCTGAATCAGGACGCCGGCGGGTCGGTCGGGGTCCCGCTGATAGGCGGTGCCGTCGTAGAGGTGAAGCGCCCCTTGTCCCGACTCGACCAGCAGCCGCCCGCGGGTGGCCGTCACAAAGCGCGGATGGCCGTCGTGGTAGTCCTGCCACATCCGCACGCCGTATAGCTCCCGCGTTTTGGGGTCCTCTCGCTCGTAGAACCAAATCAGCTCTCGGGACTCTAGCTCCCGCATGATCGTTTCGGGCTCTAAGACGAGGGCTGGGTTCTGCCGGCGAATGTCGGTCAGCAGATTCAGATAGGCGGTGTTCCCCCATGGCTGGCCGACGGCGATCATCCAAAAGTCCAGCAGCGCAAAGACCACCCCCACCACAAAGACGCGAGGGATCAGTTGATAGACGCCGATCCCACTGGCCTGAATTGCGGTGATCTCGCCGGTGAAGGCGAACTGGCCCAGCACCATCAACATGCCGGCCAGAAAGGCCATCGGAATGGTGAGCGAAAGCACCGCCGGAAGTGCATAAAAGATCAGCTCAAACAGATACCCGATCGCCACGTTCTTGCGCACAAACCATTTGGTCAGAAGGAAGATCTGCCGAAGCAAGAGAATCGTGGTGGTGGTCACCAGCGCCAGCGCGCAATAAAGAAGGAATTCCCGAATCAGATACCGGGTGAGAATGCGCACAGAGAGTCCCGCCCTCGCCGTTTGGATCGGATTGGATACGCCGATATAATGGTACCAACCGAGGAAAAAGACAAGGGCTGCGCTTCATGCGGATCTGTCCCAGTTGTGGCGCGGAGTACGTAGACGATCGGCGCCGGACCTGTGCCGACTGTGGCGTTCCGCTGGTCTACCCGCCGGAGGACGCCCAAGAGCCGCAGGTCGAATATGTGGACTGGAAGCTGCTCATCGGCGTCCCGAACCTGGTTGTCGGGACGATGATTCTGGGGGTGCTGCGCCAGGCAGATATCCCCGCCCGGCTCCAAGAGAACACCATCCCGGTTTACGGCGGCGTGCCGAGCTCCCCCTTCCGGGACTTCTGGGGGGAAGTGTACGTCCCGGAGCGGCTTTACGACCTAGCCCGTCAAGTGGTGGAGGAGTACCTGGAAGGCCTGGAGGTGTCCGAGGCGGCGGAGGGCGACGAGGGTGAGTAGACAACGGTGTGGGGGGAGTCTGCTGGTGGCCTTGTGGCTCCTGGCGATCTGGGGAACGGCGCAGAACGCCGACTTGCCTCGTGCCCATCGGATTCAGCCGGGGGATCGGCTCCGGATCGTCGTCCTGAATCGACCGGAGCTGACCCAGGAGGTGATCGTTCAAGACGACGGGACGATCGTTTACTTCGTCGTTGGCCAGGTGCAGGCCGCCGGGCGCACGCCGGAGGAGCTGGCTCAAACCTTGCGCGAAGGGCTCCGTTCCTATCTGCGCGACGCCCAGGTGATTGTTGTTCCGGTCCTCCGAGAGAACGAGGTATACGTCGGCGGGATGGTTCGTCAGCCGGGACGGTACACGTTTCAAGAAGGGGCGATCGGCCTTCGGCAGGCGTTAGCGCTGGCGGGCGACCTGGTAGAAGAGGGGGCCGACTTGAGCCGGGTGGTGGTGGTTCGTCCCGGTGAGCCGCCAAAAACCTTCGACCTTCGGGAGGGAGTCCCTGCGGATGCCATCGTCCAAAAAGGCGATCTCGTTTACGTTCCGCCGATGGTGCGGATCGTCGTCACCGGCAACGTTGGGCAGCCCGGAGTAATCTGGGTCGAGCGACCGGTTCCCGTCGGATACGCACTGGCGCGGGCTGGGGGGATCACGGAGAACGGAAGCCTGGATCGGGTGGTTATCCTCCGAAGCTCCGGTGAGATCGAAGCGTTGCGGGTCCCCGAAGAGTTCTGGGCTCTGAACGGCGGAGAGACGCCATACTTATATAATGGAGATGCTGTTTACGTTGGCAATGCGTTCCAGGTCGAAGAGGTGAACGTTCTTGGTTACGTGCGCAATCCGGGGGCCTATCGGGTGCGCGGACCCGTTTCGCTGGGACAGGCGGTCGCCCTGGCTGGAGGGCTTTTGCCTGAGGAGGCGGCCCAGAAGGCGACGGTCCTCCGACGGGACGGAAGCCGTCAGGAGGTGGACCTTCAGCGTGAGGCGACGACCGTTTTCGTCTATCCCGGCGAGACGGTCCAGGTACCCCGGCGTTTTCAGATCAATTGGTCGATGGTGATGAGCTTCATCTCAACGGCGGCGCTGGTCTGGAGTCTGGTTCGATAGCACAGAGAGGAGGACAGCCATGGCACGGGCAACCCATCCGACCTTCTGGGACGTAGACACTCAGGTGGATTTCATCATGCCCGACGGGAAGCTGTACATCCCAGGGGCCGAAGAGGTCCTACCCAACCTCAAGAAGCTGACCGATTACGCCCACGAGAAAGGCATCCAGATTCTCGGGTCGGTGGACTACCATTCGCCGGACGATCCGGAGATGTCGGACCATCCGGACTTCAAAGAGACCTTCCCGCCCCACTGTTTGGCCGGAACGCCGGGACAGGAGAAGGTCCCGGAGACCCGACCGCTCAACCCACTGTGGATCCCCAACGAGCCGATGGACCCGGAAGAGCTCCGCAAACAGGTGCTGGAGCACGAAGGGGAGATCATCTTCCGAAAGCAGTGGTTTGACGTGTTCACCAACCCCAATGTGCCGACGGTCCTCGAAACGCTCCGACCAGAACATCTCGTTGTCTATGGTGTCGCCCTGGACGTGTGCGACGCGTACGCGATCGAAGGATTCCTCAAGCGGGGCGACGTGAAGGTTTCGCTCGTTCTGGACGCGACCAAGGCGATCGATCCCAAACGGGGCGAGCAACTGGTCGAAGAGTGGCGACGACGCGGCGTCCAGATTGTCAGCACCGAGGAGGTCCTCAGCGGCAAGCTGGAAGGATGAGATCGGTGGCCTGGGAGCGGCGCGAGACCCACGAGGTCGGCTCGTACGTCTTTCATTGGTTTCACGATGCAGAGACCGGCGAGTGGCTGATCGCCATCTGGAACGAGCAAAACGCGCCGGAGGACCCTTCGATTGCACAGCTGCGAAGCGCGTTGACGCTCCATCACATCAGCCGGGAGGAGAACCCGGACGGATCGCTCAAGCCGGTCCGCCGGTTCTGCCAACAGTTCATCGAGGACATCCCCTCCCGGATTCGTGCGATTCGAAACAAGGTGCCGACGCTGCGCCGTTTAGAAGAGAGCGGGCGGCTTCCTTCGGTCAACCCGGGGCGAACAACCGGTAAGGGGAGACGATGAGCGCTTCTAGAAGCTCGCCGATCGGAGGGGTTTGTTCCGGTCCGCTTTCTCTTTCTCTCCGATCGGAAATCGGGTGGACTGTACTTCTAACGGTGCTGCTTCTTTTTTGGACGGCTCTGGGGTGTGGTCCCTATCCGGAGGGAGAGGAACAGGCCTATCTGCTCCAATCGGCGCAAGGGGCGCCGCCGCTGCCGGAGGACTTCGACCGGCGGCTACACCGGTACTTCAAACGAGCTCGGGACCAGGAGGGGGTTGCGCGCGTTGCCTATGCCGCTGGACGAGCCTATCAGGAGGTCGGACGCTGGGACGCGGCTGTTGAGGCGTTTCGCGCGGCGGACCGTCCCGGGTTCCTGGTGCGCGACTACGCCCGATATCGGTTGGCCGAGAGTTTGGCCGCTGCCGGACTCCACGACGAGGCGATCGCGGCCTACCGTTCCCTGGTCGAAGAGTTTCCCGACTTCCCCCTACAGGAGACCATTCGCTATCGCATTGCCGAAGCGCACGAGCGGCTGGGACGGTATGAGCAGAGTCTGATCCTGTTTGAAGGGCTCCGGGAGAGTCAGACGTTTGGCCGTCGGGCCCGGTACCATGTTGGGTTGGCCCGTCTGGCGCTAAACGATCCGATCGGCGCCTTCCAGGAGTTCGAGTCGATCGTTGAGGAGCAGCCCTCCGACAGTGTAGCCCAGCAGGCTCTCGAGCAGATCCTACGGTTGACCCAGGAGCGTCCGGAGCTTCGGTTGAGTCGGGCGCAGCGTTTTTACCACGGGCTGGTGTTGAACGCTTCGGGACGGCGCGAAGAGGCGCGTCGGGTCTGGGCGGAAGTTGCCGAAGGGGCCTCGGACGAACTGGCCACTCGCGCCCGATATGAGATCGGGAGAAGCTACCTGCGGGATCGGCGCTATTCTGAGGCCATCGCAACGTTCGAAACGGCGCTTCGCTCCGGCCATCCGAACTATCGAACGCGGCTGGAGTTTCAGCGTATCCTCGCGGTGCGCCGTTCTGGGCAGCGGACCCGGGCGCTTCGACTGTTCCGGTCCTTTATCGAGCGCAACTCCTGGTCGGCGCTCCTGGATGACGTCATGATGGAATACGGATGGACGCTCCGGAGCGCCGACCGGTTTTCTGAGGCGAGGGCCGTCTACGCTGACCTGCTCCGACGGTTCCCCAAGAGCCCCTATGCGCCGGAGGCCGCCTGGCTGGTGGCCTGGTGCGATATGCGATTGGGCCAGTACGCTCGTGCCGTCTCCTCTCTGAACCGCTTGATCGAGGCCTATCCGCAGTCCAGTTACGCAGGGCAGGGGTACTTCTGGCTGGGAAAGATGCACGAGCGGCTCGGCCACTGGGAGAGCGCTGCTCGAGCGTATCAGCGGGTGGTCGAACGGAACGTCTACTACTACGCCGTTCGGGCGGCGGAGCGCCTGGAGGAGCTGGAGACGGCCGGGCGAGTTCCCGAAGGGACGGTCGCCCGTCTGCGCGAGCGGTTAGCCCCAGCGTCGCTTAACTTGGACGCGTTGCGGACGCCCCCGACGGAGCGGGTGGCGCTGCTCCGGAAGCTCCAGGACACCGGCGCCGAGATCGCCGAGCTGGAGCACCTTCGCGAACGGGCCGACGGCTCCCTTCGAGCGCGGGTCGTCTACCACCTGGCCGACGCCTATAATCGTCATGGAAACGGCTACCGGGCTTATCAGGTGGCCTATGCCTTCACTCAACTTCCTGAGGTCCGGTGGAACGGAAACATCCCCCCTACCGAGGTTGCCCGGATGCTCTACCCGCTTCCCTTCCGCGAGGCGATCCAAAAGGCCGCTGAGGAGTTCAACGTCGATCCGCTTTACATTGCGGCGATGATGCGCGAGGAAAGCCGGTTCCAGCCGGAAGTGGTCTCCGGCGCCGGCGCCCACGGACTGATGCAGTTGATGCCCCAAACCGCCGAAATGATCGCCCGGAGGCTTGGTATTCGAGACTTCTCCGTGGCCATGCTTCGCGACCCGGAGGTCAACATCCGATTGGGGACGTGGTACATCCGGTTTCTGCTGGACCGGTACGGCGATCTGGTGCTGGTCTCCGGCGCCTATAACGCCGGAGAGGGACGAATGGACGAGTGGACCCGTCGCCTTCGCCTGGAGGACATTGACGAGTTTGTCGAAAACGTCCCCTTCGACGAGACGCGGAACCACATCAAGAAGGTGATGCACGCCTACGCGATGTACCGGCAGCTTTACGGCGCTGAAGAGGCCGGGTCGGGAACCGCCTGGAGCGCTACGGAGGCGGCGGGAGGATAGCGGTTTTGATGGATTCACTGCGCGCTGAGGGCGTATATCCAAAAGGGAAGAACAGAGACGGGCGAGGCTTTGATTTCTGGACGGAGCGGACAAGATGGCGGTAGTGAACCCCCAACGGCCGAGAGATGCTGAGGAGGCACGTCGACTTCCGCCGGGCCAGTACCTGACCCGAAAGTTTCCCGTGCTCACGTACGGGGAGACCCCTTCGTTCGATCCGGCAACGTGGGACTTTCGGCTCTGGGGGCTGGTCGAGGAGGAGGTGCGCTGGAGCTATGAGGAGTTCATGCGGCTTCCCACGGTGGAGGTCGTCTCTGATTTTCACTGCGTGACCCGATGGAGCCGGCTTAACAATCGCTGGGAGGGCGTTTCGGTTCGGGAGGTGATGCGCCACGTCCGCCTTCGGCCGGAGGCCCGGTACGCAATGATCCACTGCGACGGGGGCTATACGACGAACCTAGCCTTAGAGGTTCTCCTGGACGACGACGTCCTGCTCGCCTATAAGCACGACGGCGAGTGGCTGACCCCAGAGCACGGGTACCCGCTGCGGCTGGTCGTTCCCAAGCGGTACGCCTGGAAAAGCGCCAAATGGGTTCGCAGTATCGAATTGATGGCGGAGAACCGCCCCGGCTTCTGGGAACAGCACGGCTACCACATGGACGGCGACCCCTGGAAGGAGGAGCGGTACTCCGAGCCGCCTTACCGTTAGGACTTGTCAGGTGAGCCAAGGGACCCCGATCAAAAACCAAAGCGCGAGGAGGGTTCCTGCCACCAGCGCCACAATCCCCCATCGGCGGTTGGCTCCTGCCCGGACGATCCAGAGATAAAGACCGCTGACGACTAGAAAGACGATCCCCACTGCCAGCGCGTCCATTGAGAGTGTCCAGATCGTGGTGAACACCCAATCCCGTCGTTGGGAGCGGTCTTCGGTGGAGACGCCGTTGAAGGTATGCAGGTCGCGGAGGACCCCCCAGAGGTTCGTGCGCCGCTCGCCGAGCTCGACCACTCGACCGGTCTTCTGCTCCACCGTCGCGATGTACAACCGGTTGGGACGGTGGACCCAGACTTTGAACGTCCCTGTTTGCAGGTTCCGCTCCGTTTGGTGCAGTTCTCCTCGAAGGCCCAGCGTCTCCATGACGAGCTGGGCGGCAGCCCGGTCGTTCTCCGGAAGCGGATGCGGAATCGATCGCTCCGTCGGAACCGATTCGGTGCGGAACTCCGGCGCCAGCCACTTCCACCCGGGCCGGTTGAGCGAGAGCCCAGAGAGGGCAAACAGCCAGAGGAAGAAGAGAAAGTACAGCCCAACGTAGAAGTGAAGTTTACGGGTCCAGAGACGAACAAAGAGCCCTTTCCGAGGGGACACCGCGGACCTCCTCATCCAAGAAGCGCGATGACGAGACCTCCAAAGGTCAGCACCCCTAGCCCCAGGGCCAGGAGCCCAGCAGTTCGCTCGGCCTTCAACAGCCACCAAAGGAGGAGGCCGGTCGTGGTCATCAGGAGGATCGCGTAGACGGTTGCGTCGGCGATCCATCCCCAGGCGCGCACCACAAACCAGTTGCGACGCACCTTCACCAGATGGGGGCCAGGCATCCGATGATAGAACAAGAGCACGCGACGAGCCCCTTCTGGGATCGTTCGCACGATGGCCTCTTGGTTCTGGGCGTCCACCTCGATCATCAAGGACTCGTGGGGGCGGACCACCCGGATGTTCGTCCAGCGGTCGCCCCGGCGGTGGATCCACTCCACCTCGCCAGAAAGGTGAAGCTGGCGCATCAATGCGCGGGCCTGAGCGAGACTCTCCCCGTCGGGGGGAAGCGTCTCAAGCGCGATGCGAACCGTCTTGGCTTGCTCTTCTGCAGGAGGCGGCGCCCAGAGGTGATTGAACAGGACGGCGCTGATTGCGTAGATCGAAAGAAACGGGCTGAAAAACAGCCCGACATACAGATGAAGCTCACGCAGGAGCCGGTACACGGCTTTCTCTTTCTTGGCTTGCCGTGCGAGCCCGGTCCGCTTAGGTGATCGCCAGCATCCGGTCAAGAGCGACCAGCGCCCAACGGGCGATCTCCTTGGGAACGACGATCTGATTAACCACCCGCCCTTGGGCGAGATTCTCGATCGCCCAGGCCAAATGTTGCAGATCGATCCGGTTCATCGTCGTGCAGAGACACTGGTTCGGGTCCACGGAGATAATGAACTTGTCCGGATGCTGGTTGGCCAGCCGATTGACCAGATGGAGCTCCGTCCCGATTGCCCACTTGGAACCGGGCTCCGCCTGCTCGATCGTTTTCCGAATATACTCCGTGGAGCCGACGTAGTCGGCGTTCTTGACCACCTCGAACTTGCATTCGGGGTGGACTAGAATCTTGATGTCCGGGAAGACCTCACGCAGTCGGTGGATGTGCTTTTCGTTAAAGAGCTGGTGGACCGGGCAGTGCCCTTTCCAAAGGATGATCTGGGCGTTGCGGAGCTGCTCTTTGGTGTTGCCGCCTAGGGGCTTGCGCGGGTCCCAGACGACCATCTGTTCCAGGGGAATGCCCATCGTGTAGCCAACATTTCGGCCCAGGTGTTCGTCCGGGAAGAAGAGGGCGCGCTCCTTTTGCGCAAAGGCCCATTCCAAGACCGCCCGCGCGTTTGAGGAGGTACAGACGGCGCCGCCGTTCTCCCCGACGAAGGCCTTCAGGTCGGCCGCCGAGTTCATGTAGGTGATCGGGACGACCGTGTCGCCGACGACGCTTTGCAGGTCGTACCAGCACTCTTCGACGTCTTCCAGCTCGGCCATGTCGGCCATGTGACACCCGGCCTTCAGGTCGGGGAGGATCACCTTCTGGTGGTCGGCGCTGAGGATGTCGGCGCTTTCGGCCATAAAGTGCACGCCGCAGAAGATGATGAACTCCGCCTCCTTTCGGCCGGCGGCCAGCTGGGAGAGCTTAAAGGAGTCGCCGGTGTAGTCGGCAAACTGAATGACCTCATCGCGCTGGTAGTGGTGGCCCAGGATCACCAACCGGTCGCCCAGTTGTCGCTTCGCTGCCCAGATCCGCTCGACGAGCTCCTCTTCCGGCATCCGGTAGTACTTTTGGTCAATCGGAACGAAATACATGGTGGCTCCTCACCTGTCGCAGCGTTGCTTTCCTCCGGGGCTTCGCTCTCCACGCCTGCTCCCGGAAGGAGCCGTCCGTCTTGGCAGCGCACCACGCTCTCAAACGTCCGTGCCTCGCCTGTTTCCCACATTTAAACGCAAAGAGCCCAGGAAGCGGCCCTTCGCCCTGTTGGGCTTACCCTAATCGTAGCACACTCGGCCGGAACTCCGAGAAGTCAGTTTGTTCCCTTCTCGTCTAAGAGCACAAAAACCTCTCCCTCCTCCACCAGAACGGAGAAGGTGCGAATCTGAATTCCCTGCGGCCAGACCCCTTCGCCGTCGCAGATCCGAAACTCCCAGCCGTGCCAGGGGCAGGTGACCGTTCCCTCTTTGCTCACGTAGCCGGTCCCCAGCGATCCACCCATGTGAGGGCAAGTGTCGTCCAGCGCGTAGAGCTTCCCTTCGCGATGAAAGACGGCGATATAATCGCCCCCGTGTCGGACGATCTGAACCCCACCCTCCGGCAGGTCCTTCAACGCGCACACACGAACGCGGGCCATAGGCACCTCCGTGCCAATCTCTTCATCGTTGTGAACGATAGCTCTCACCTGTGGCGCATCATCTTAAGGAAGGTCAGTCGAGAAAGACAAGGAGAAATTTCCCATCTCGAAAGCGCGATCTGCGCGCTGGCGCTTGCCTCAAGTTAAGTCCCGTGCTATTGCTCACGGGCACAAAGGAGCGCAAAGAGGGCTCAGGCTCGGAGACCTTAGGAGTGGTGAAAGAGAACATTTCTTGGTTTTGGCGTTTGGTCCCCTTCTGGAACCCCTTTTTGGTCCTTGCCCTGTTTTTGGTCCCCGTGCAGAAAGGAGCGGCGATGAGTCTGCTGGAGTTCTATCAGCAGCGGGCCCAGCGCCGATGGACGGACGTCCCTCGGCAGGTGCTGGCCTTCTACTACCCCTGGTACGGGACGCCGGAGTTTTCCGGCCGTTCGGTGCACTGGGGGAAGATTGATCCAGAAGCTCAGGACATCGAGGCTTCGACCCACTATCCGGAGATCGGCGCGTACGACTCTCACGATCCGGCGTTGGTCCGGCGTCATGTGCAACAGGCCAAGGGCGCTGGAGTGGACGGGTTTATCGTCAGCTGGTGGGGCCCTGGCGACTTTAGCGATCAGGCGATGCCGCTTCTTTTGGAGGCGGCCCAAGAGGCCGGGGAGTTTGGGATTACCGTCTACTGGGAGACGGTGCCCGGCTCCGGCGAAGCGCAGATCCAAAAGGCGGTCTCCGACCTGCTTTACTTGCTTCGCCAGTACGGCTCACATCCGGCCTTTCTTCGCGTGGAGGGGCGTCCGGTGATCTTTGTCTACGGGCGGGTGATGGGCCAGGTGCCGATGGAGGCCTGGCCGGAGATCCTTCGTCGGGTCAACGCCGAGCACGCCGGCGACTACCTGCTGATCGCCGACGGTTACCGGGAGGCTTATGCCGTCGCCTTTGATGGGGTGCACACTTACAATCCGGTGGGGTGGGTGCGGGGGAAGGCTCCAGACCTCCTCCGGTCGGCCGCACGGGAGCGGTACTCCGAGGCCGTCCAGCTCGCCCGACGTTTTGGAAAAATCGCCTGCCTGACGGTGATCCCCGGCTACGACGACACAAAGATCCGAACGCCGGGCATCGCTGCCGATCGTCAGGGCGGGGAGACCTATCGAGTCCTCTGGGAGGAGGCGATCGCCGCCGATCCGGACTGGGTGCTGATCACCACCTGGAACGAATGGCACGAGGGCTCGGAGATTGAACCTTCGATCGAACACGGCGACTTGGCGCTCCGACAAACGGCGGAGTTGGCAGCGGCCTTCAAGCGCCGAACGGCGGCAGCTGCACCTGCAGAGCCGGCGGTTGCGCCAGAGGATCGGGCGCTCGCGGAGCGCTACGCCGGTCGTTCCGTTGGGGTGCTGCCTGGCTTTGAGAGCCCGGTCGTCCTCTGGCTGCTACAAAGCGGATTCCCACTCCGCGAACTGAGCTGGGAGCAGATCGCCACAGGGGAGCTGAGCGCTCAGGACTGTCCAGTGGTGCTTTATGCCGGACATGAGCGATTTCGCCAGACGGTCCGGGAGCCTGGCGACGTGGTCGCCGGCTTGCAGGCCTACGTTCGGTCGGGGGGTGTTCTGGCCGCGATCGGCAGTGGTCCGTTTCCCTTCTACTACGATGAGACCGGAGAGGCCGTCGTCGCAGCGCCACAACTGGGGTTGCCGGTGCGCCAGGGCTGGGAGACCCCTCCGGAAGGGGTCGTCTTGACGTTCCAGGTGAACACGGAACGGTTGCGAGGACTCCCCCAATCGGCGCCCTTTCCCGACTCCGGCGATCGCCGATGGCGTCCTGCCGATCAAGCGCTAGCCCCCGAGGGGGCCGATTACCACTCTCTGATCCGGTTGGTGGACAGTGCCGGTGAGAACTACGGAGACGGGGCGGCCCTCGTCCGATATGAGGGCGGACGGACGCTTTACCTCTGGATGGGACTCCCTCGCGTCTTTGGTCCGGCGCTTTATCGGGCCGTCTTCGCGCTTCTGGCCGAGGAGCTGGGATTCTGAACCGAACGAAGGGCTAGGCGGATCACCTTCTCCTGTTCGGGTTCGGAGTAGGGAAGCAGCTCTTGAGCTGCGAGAGCGTAAAGTCGAAGCGCCGCGTAGCAGGACTCCTTCCAGTCGACTGGAACGGCTCCTAGCGCTAGGTCTTGAGGCGCCTCCCACTCCGGCCCGATCGCCTTGGCGATCTGCTCTGGAAGCCGGTCTTCGGTTCCGTACAACATTCGGCGCCGGACGGCGAGAATTCCCGGCAGCCGAAGTGCCAGCAGATTTCGCTGGATCAGGGCGGCCTGGGGTTGCTGGCGTTCTAGCGCTCCAGTGAGCTTGAGCCCCTCCTCGGCCAGTCCAGCGAGCTCCTCGGCCGCCCAGCGGTCCGGCGCGTCGCCGAGTGCGTCCCAGCTCCAGTTTTGAGCGCGGGCGACGATCCGCCGGGCGATCCCTTCGGGATCGTGGAGGATCCGCGCTGTCCGCCATCCAGGGACGAACGTTCCCACCTCCCAGGGGTGGAGAAAGGCGGCTTCAACCTCCGCCTCCGTCCTCCAACTCATCGAAACCAGTCGGTCGTGAAGGGCGATCGGGCGATACTCCGGCCCTTCGCCGAGCAGAATCAGGTCCACGTCCGAATAGGGATGCGGCTCTCCGCGTGCCCAGCTTCCCGTTAGGACAACCGCACGAGCGCCCTCCTGGACACACCGGGGAATCAGCTCATCCAGGAGGGCGCGGATCTCAGCCGGGGCGTTCATTCGTCCAGTAGCTCCGCGATCTCAACGCGGCGTCGCTCCTGATCGCTCCGAATGCCCGCAAAGACCATCGCCAACGAACGGATGTTGTCTCGACTACTGCATTCTGGCTCCCGGCCCTCACGGACGGCGTCCAGGAACTCCTGAAGGATCGCATCCTGTGCAGGGGGCACCTGGTCCAACGGGAGCTGCTCGCGGCCTGCGTGCTCCCGCTCGATCGAGGTGCGGAAGATTTGATCCTCCTCCCAGGTGATCGACCCTTGAGGTCCTTCGATCCGCCATTCGCCGTTCCAGGGCGACTGCTTGCCGACGCTGCATCCCAACGCGTGATGGGTGACGATCAGGCCGCCTTCTAGCTCAAAGATCGCCGTGTGGCCTGCGTCCCCTCGGTGCCATCCCCAGGAGGGGTTCCAGGTCCTTGCCTCAACGGCAATCGGCTCCCGGTCGAAGACGTACCGCATCAGGTCGAAATGGTGAATCCCCATATCGGTGATCAGAGGATAGGGCATCGTCACGTAATGGGTTCCCGGCGAGCGGGCCCAGGCGCGATAAAATCCGATCGTGGCCACCTCCGGCGGGCCGATGATCCCCTCTTTTAGAAGCCGGTGGGTCGTTCGGGGGTACTGCGCCGAAGCGGTAGTTCTGGGTGATCATATGCACCCGGCCGCTCTCCTGAGCGGCGCGAACCATTCGCTTAGCGGCCTCGAAGTCGTCGCTGAGCGGCTTTTCACCGAGCACGTGCAGGCCGTGCTCCAGGGCGGTCAGAGCAACCCGCTCGTGAACCGCCGGCGGAGTAACGTCCACGACGAAATCGGCTTCCGTAGCCCGGATCGCCTCCTCCAACGACTCAAAGAGCACCGAGTCGTCCAGTCCCCAGCGCTCCTGGGCCTGCTGGCGGCGCTCCGGCGAGATCTCCACGTAACCGACCAGCTCGACCGATGGGTTGCGGCGACAGACTTCGTACCAACTCCTCGATCGGCCTCCCAGGCCGACCAGAATCCCACGCATCTCTAACGATCCTTTCTTGAAAAGCTATCCGTTACTTTCTGGGCGAAGGTGGCTCCGTTCCCAGTTTAGGAGCCAGCGCTTGCGCTCCAGGCCGCCTCCGTAGCCGGTCAGGGCGCCGTCCTTTCCGACCACTCGATGACACGGTACCACAATCGGGGCCGGATTGCGTGCGTTGGCCGTTCCTACCCAACGGGGTCCAAGTCGACCGTATCCTAGTTCCTGGGCGATCGCGGAATACGATCGGGTGGCGCCGGGGGGAATCCTCCGGACTACCTCAAGAACGCGAGCCGTCGCCGGAGAGACCGGCAGGTCCACCGGCACTGATTCCAAGGCCCAGACCTCGCCAGAGAAGTACCGATGAAACGCCTCCTCCGCTGCGACCGCCATCTCAGGGAGAGGGGCGGCGCTCTGCAGAGCCGATCGGGCGGCCGCCCAGCGCCGAAGATCGCCGCTCCAGTCCGACTCCGGAAAGGCAACGGCCACCACCCCCCAAGGGCCAACGGCAATCCGCAGCTCGCCCAGGGGCGTGTCTATCCGAAAGGTGAGAAGCTCTGCTTCGGTCACGTGGAACCTCTTTCTCAGCGGAGCTTGCTCAGTCGGTCCATCGGTAGATCGAGTAATCGATCTCTGGGAAGATGTTGTCCCGCCGCTCGATTTCCTGCAGCCACGGTTCGTCAATCTCTCCGTTGCGAATGTCCTCGTAGAGCTTGGTAAATCGGGCGATGTGGCTGCGAAACCGTCGAACTGCGTACTCGACCGTTGTGCCCATAGTCATGATGAATGGCCAATCGCTGCTTTGGGCAAGCAAAAGCTCCCGTGCCGCCTGATTAAGCGCCCGCCGGAGCAGTCCTTCAGCTTGAGGGTACCGATGGGCCAGCTCCTTCATTCGCCGTCCTGCCTGGTGCAGATGGGGCCAGATCCAATCGTTGGTGCCGTTGCACCAGACCTCAAAGGTCCCGTTGGCCCCCCAACTGGAGATCTCCGGAACGGCCACTTGATTCACCGGATGACGGTCCAAATACTCCGCCGGCGTGATCAGCTCAACGACGTCCTGTTCGCGGTGCACCTTGCGGATGAAGAAGTCCAGAAACTGAGGCCCTTCAAACCACCAGTGGCCAAATAGCTCCGCGTCGTAGGGAGCCACAACGATCGGCGGGCGGTCCATGTGCTGCGCCAGCCACTCGATCTGCTTGGTGCGGTTAAAGAGAAAGTTCCCCGCGTGAAGCTCGGCCTTCTGCCGCGCCCAGCCAGGATGGTAGGTGGCCTTCTCGTCCGTCTTTCCGGTGATCCGGTAGTACTTGATCCCTAGCATGTGCCGAACGTTCCGGTCGTGGAGATACGGGCCGACGTACTCCAACGGCAGATCAAAGCCGATATCCCGGTAGAACTCTCGATAGTCGTAGTCGCCCGGATAGCCGCTGTCCTTGCTCCAGACCTGCGCCGAGGACTCCGGATCCCGTCCAAAGGCCGCCACGCCACTGGGGGTATACAGCGGAGCATAGACGCCGTAAACCGGCGGCGGGTCGGCCCGGAGGATTCCGATCGTCTCCAGAAAGAAAAAGCGGATCCCGTATTCGGCGAGCAGCTCGTCCAGACCGGGCACGTAGGCGCATTCGGGCAGCCAGATGCCCACCGGGTCCCGGTCGAAATGGCGGCGATACTGCTCCACGGCGACGTGAATCTGTGCCCGCTGGATCGTCCGATCCTGCAGGAGCGGAAGCAGCCCGTGCGTCGCCCCGCAGGTGAGGATCTGAAGCTGGCCAGAGTCTTGAAAGCGGCGAAACGCCTGAACCAGGTTTCGCCCATACTGCTCGGTGAACCGGTGCCTCGACCGCACGAAGATTCCGTAGTACATCTCCGCCAGCGGGTAGAACTCTTTGGAGCCACGCAGGCGGCGCATCTCGTTAGTCGCCAGCTCGATCCGCGCGTCCAGGTAAGCCTCATAACGCTTCTGGAGGAGCTCGTCGGTCAGCATGGCGATCAACGGCGGCGTCAGGGACATCGTCAACCGAAAGGGAACCCCGTCCCGTTCCAGGCCCTCCATGACCTCCAACAAGGGGAGATAGGTCTCAGTGATCGCCTCAAAGAGCCAGTCCTCCTCCATGAAGCGAGGGAACTCCGGATGCCGCACAAACGGAAGATGGGCGTGGAGTACCAGCGCAACGTAACCCTGAGCCATCGGCGTCATTCCCCGACCGTTTCAGTCTCTCTGACGGTACAAAAAGCGGCCCTCCGCCGCAACTGGGAGGGCCAACGCTCGCCATCCGTCCTTCACTTTTTGGCCTGCTCGCCACTGGTGACCCCGCTGGAGACCCACTCGGCGGAACCGGCCCCCAAAGGCCCACGGGAGGCCTCCTGAAGCGCGCCGACATCGGCGGTGATCTCCGGCTCCGGAACCGGCTCCAGCCGCACGCGGCCGGCCTCCTGAACCGCCCTGCCCCACTGCGGAGCTTCCAGCTTGGGACGGCGCCAGATCGTCTTGGCGATCGGGACGATTTGGCCCGTCTCGTCGAACGGCCCAAAGGTGATCTCGTACTCCTTCGCGAGGTTCGGCTTGCGCACGTACCAGTTCTTGGCCCCGTTAGCGATCTCGATCACCTCTTCGCCGTCCTCGGTCTTCAGAAGCAGTCCCCAGCGCCGGCCTTCGAACCGCTTGGCCGTCTCCGGATGAACATCCCAGTAGACGACCAACGTGTCTGGCGCCTGGAAGAGGGCGGTGACCTGGTTCTCCATGTAGCTTTCTGGGAGCTGCTCGATGATCGGCGCTCCACGGGTCGGCTTCGGTTCCGCGGCCGGCTGAGCTGCCTCTTCGACCGAAGGGGCTGTGGGGGCCAGCCGCTCAGCAGGCGGCGCGTACTGCGAGTCCACCCGTTCCGGCGTTGGCACGGGGGAGGACCCCTTCTCGCCGGGGATTGGCTCTCCTCGCCGCTCCAGCCAACGGCGCAGTGCCTGAAGCGTCACGACCAGCTTGCCACTTCGTCCCGAGTCGCGCCGAAATGGCACGTTCTCCCCTCGCGCCCGCGCTCGGCGAATCCGACTGTAAAGCGCCGTCCGAGTGATGCCTAGAAATTCCGCAGCCTCTTCTAGCGTCAGCAGTCGTTCCTTTTTAGCCATGGCGCTCATCCCCTCCAGGGTGTGCAAGATTTGCGCAGTCCGACCCCTTTTCTCGCCTCCTGCCGAGAAAAGTTGCACAATTCATGCCGAAAGGGGAACGCCGTTGATCTCGTTCCGCCGTCTAGTGCAGCTAGGTTTAATAATATGGTTCCCGGCGTTAGTTCTTCTGCTCCGGGCGCTCGGCTCGCGGCTTGAAGAGGGACCGACGACCTGCCTGGTGCGTCGGACCTTCGGAGTTCCTTGTCCCGGTTGTGGGATGACCCGCGCACTGGCGGCGCTCCTTCGGGGGGAATGGCAAAAGAGCTTGGATTACCATCCGTTGGCCGGCTGGACGCTCGGCCTTCTGGGAATCGGATGGGCTCTGGGTATCGGATGGGCGGCGGGACGAACCACGCCAAGCCCTCGCTGGGTTGTGGGCGTTCTCTTGGTGACGCTAGGGTTGCTGCTGGTCGTGTGGATCGTTCGGCTCCTTCTCTGGGGCAGTGAGATCCCTCCAGGGTTCGGGCATCCCAACCCGTTCATCCGGATGTGGTCGAATGGATAAACGTCGAGCGGGGCTTCTCCCCCGAGGGGCGCACTGGCTAGTCGGTTCGGTCCTCACCTTTCCCGCGGGGAGGGCTACTGACGTGCTCCGGGAGCTAAAGGCTTGGAGTCGGACGCGGGGGGAGGATCCGACGCCTCGCTACCTCCTTCAAGGCGACTCGTTCCACGCCGATCAGCTCTACGACATCACCGATCGCATCGAGGCGGCACTCTCGGCCCCCGTTGCTCCGGAGGCGATTGGTGTGGCCGAGCGGCTGCGGGGGCGCACCGTCCTCCGTCTGGAGCGCCGGGAGGAGCCCCTCCCCTTGTTCGAGGACTTGGAGCCGACCTTCCCGAGTGCCGGGGAGCTGGAGCTTTCGCCGGAGCGGTTTCCGGAGCCGACGTTTCGGCGCCTGCCGCTGCTCTTCGATCTGGAGTGGGAGTCGGCGATCGGTTGGTGGTTTCTGGACGGGGAGCCGTCGCGCCAGGTCCGCGGGCGACTGTTCCGCCAGTTGCGAGATGCGGTTCGGGAGGAGATCGCCCGCGTTGCTCAGCGCAGAAGCGTTCGGTTTCGGTGGCCCCAGGGCTCCCATCCCTGGTGGATGGGTCCGCGCCAGCTGCTCGCCGCCGGCGCGCAGGTGGTGGTTCCCACGACTTGGGGCGACCCCTCCTCTCTGCTGCTCTTTGCGGAGTCGCTCGCCGACTGGGTTTCCTCAGAGCGAGTCTTCTTTTCCTCAGGAGGAGGGTTCCCCGATTCACTTTCGGTGCTGGCGCCCGGGACGACGCTCCGGCTCCTTGCCGACTGCGCTTTTGTCCTTCCGCGTGAGGACTGGTGGGCGCATTTTTGGGACCGACAGGCGTGGCACGATTGGGAGGCCGCGCAGGCGGCCGCCGAGCTCCTCGCGGAGAGCGCCCTTCTCCCGCGCGTTCTGGATGAAGAGGCGTTGGCTCATTGGAAGGCTCCTTTTGGATTCCGGGCGGTCGTCCTTTCCCCCTGTCGCTCCCTCTCTTCTGGAGCTTTAGACACGTTGGAGGCACTTCATCGGTCTGGAACGCGGTTGATTCTCCTGGAACCGGCTCCGGAGACGGAAGAGGGGGAGCGAAGCGAGCGGCTTCGGCGGCTCTACACCCGGCGGCGGGTGGAGCTGGTCGCTCCAGAACGGGAGGAGTTCGCCGAGCGGCTTCGAGCGTTGCTACGCCGGAGTGGAGTTCGGCCGGTGGCGAGGGCCTTTCGCCGAGGGGATGGAAGTCCCGCTCGGGCGCTGACCGTCCCGATCCAGACGGCGGAGGGGTGGGAGCTGCTGTTCCTTTGGTCTTGGGAGGAGGGAGAAGCGCAGTTGCTGGTCGAGTGGGAAGGCGTCCGCCGAGTGGAGCGATGGGAGGGGGAGGCCTGGAAGTCCTGGGACTATCGCTGGGCCAACGCCCGCACTTACTGGGACTGGAAGGCTGGCGCTGATGCGTGGGGGCTTTTTCGCCTGCGACCAGTGGTCGTTCGGGAGATCGCTTAGGCTTGGGCCTCTAAAAAGCGCCAGGCAAGGGCAGCCAGCATCGCTGCGCCGATCGGCAGCGCCCGCTCGTTAATGTCGAACTGGGGATGATGATGGGGAGCCGGCTCCCGCCCTTCTGGGGCTGCGCCGAGGAAGAAAAAACACCCTGGCACGCGCTGCAGGAAGAAGGCCATGTCCTCAGAGGCCATCAGTCCGGGGTGTTCCCGGTACGCTTGGGGACCGTAGAGCGCTTGGGCGGTCTCCGCAACCAGTCGGGTCGCTTCCGGGTCGTTGACTACTGCCGGGCAGTCCTGGACGATCTCTACCTCTGCGCGGCACTCGTAGGCTTGAGCGATCCCCTCGATCAGCGTTCGCACCCGCTGGTGAATCCGCTTCTGAACGGACCGCTCCATGGTGCGGATCGTGCCGGAAAGCTCTGCCGTCTGAGGGATCACGTTGACAGCGCTTCCGCCGTGGAGGGTCCCCACGGAGAGCACCGCCCGTTCCTCCGGCGGAACCGACCGGCTAACGATCGTTTGAAGGGCGAGGACCGTTTCTGCTGCTGCGACGATCGGGTCGGCGGTCTGATGGGGCATCGCCCCATGTCCGCCTCGCCCGTGGATGCGCACGTGGAGCGTGTCGTTGGCGGCCAGGATCGGCCCTGGGCGGGCGGCGAGCTCCCCCACCGGCGAGAGGCTCCACAGATGCAGCCCAAACGCCGCCTCCACCGGCGGATCGTCCAACACCCCGTCGGCGATCATCGCTTGGGCCCCCTGGACGATCTCCTCCGCGGGCTGAAAGGCGAACTTCACCTGGCCAGGCAGCTTCTCTCGATGCTGGGCCAGCAGCTTGGCGGCTAAAAGTCCGATCGTCGTGTGTCCGTCGTGGCCGCAAGCGTGCATCCATCCGGGGGTTTGAGAGCGATAGGGAACTTCGTTCTGCTCCTCGATGGGAAGAGCGTCCATGTCGGCTCGGAGCAGGACCGTCCGGCCGGGTCGGCCCCCCTCCAAAAGGGCGACGACGCCAGTCTTTCCGACGCGGGGGATCACCTTCAGTCCGAGCCGATCCAGGTATTCGGTCACCCGTTCTGCCGTCCGGTGCTCCTGGAAGGAAGGCTCCGGATGGGCGTGAAAGTCGCGGCGGAGCGCGACGGCTTCGGCGTATAGCGATGCCGCCTCTTGGGGAAGTCCCCTCCATCCGCTCATGAGATTACCCGTTCGCCCGCTGGCGCTGCGTTCAGGAGGGATCGGCGCTTCTCAGAGAGTTGACGCAACAACTCCTCCGGGTCGCCGGCGTCTTCGTAAAAGGTGGTCCGCAAGCGCGGCGTGTAACCGGCGTCTCGAATCAGCCGGCAGATGTCTCGAATGCCTAGCTCGTACCGAGTGCCCGCCGCGCTGACGACGTTCTCCTCCATCATCGTCTGGCCGAAGTCGTTTACGCCGTAGTCCAACGAAATCTGGGCGATCTTCGGCCCCTGGGTAACCCAGGAGGCTTGAATGTTGTCCACGTTGTCCAGGACCAGCCGCGAAAGGGCGATCGTCTTCAGGTAGTCGAACCCGCTCGCCTTGCGACGGATCGGCAGCCGGGTGCCTTCCGGCTGAAAGTTCCATGCCGCAAAGGCGGTAAATCCACCCGTTTCGTCCTGGAGCTCGCGGATGCGGAGCAGCGTTTCGATCCGGTGCTCCGGCCGTTCCACATGGCCGTACATCATCGTGGCTGTTGTGCGCATCCCCAGCCGATGGGCTGTGCGCATCACCTCAAGCCATTCGTCTGTCCGATCCTTGTACGGAGCGATCACCTCTCGGACCTCGTCCACGAGGATTTCGCCGCCTGCACCGGGCAAGGAGCCCATCCCCGCTTCGCGAAGTCGGATCAGGGTCTCCTCCACCGACAGCTTGGAGATCTTCGCAATGTAGAGCACCTCGGCCACCGAGAGCCCGTGGATGTTGATGTGAGGCCAGCGCCCCTTGATCGCTTGAAACAGCCGCTCGAAGTAGTCGATGCGCAGCTTGGGATTTAGCCCGCCCTGGATCAGGATCTCCCGCCCGCCGACGGCGTCCAGCTCTTCGATCTTTTGGAAGATCTCCTCGTCGGAGAGGACGTAGGCCTCCTCGTCTTGGGGCAGTCGGTAGAAGGCGCAAAACTTGCACTGGACCCAGCAGACGTTGGTGTAGTTGATGTTTCGGGAGATGATGAAGGTGACGATCCGTTCCGGCTTCCTTCGAAACCGGACGACCGAAGCGAGATGACCTAAGAACGGGAGATTCGGCGACCGGTAGAGCGTCATCGCCTCCTCAAAGGAGAGTCGCTCCCCAGCGTAAACCTTCTCAGCGATAGCGAACAGCTCGGTGCTCATCCGGCTACGGCTCCTTCAGCGTCCCGCTGAATGACGTGGTAAAGCGTGTCGCGCTCGACCGGCTCCCGGCCTGCCTCGCGGATCAGCTCTAAGAGCTGTTCCCGCGTCAGCACCTGTCGCCGGTCGGTGGTCGGGTCGCGGGTAATCTCGTACTCCTGAATCGTCCCGTCCACATCGTCAGCGCCGTACCAAAGGGCTACTTGAGTGACCGCCGGCGTGTTCATCACCCAGAAGGACTTGATATGCTCGATGTTGTCCAGCATGAGCCGAGCGACGGCGATGTTCCGGAGGTCGTCGTAGCCGGTCGGGCCGGGGAGGTGGGCCAGCGCGCTTCCCTCCGGGTGAAAGGAGAGCGGAATGAAGGTCAAAAAGCCTCCCGTCTCGTCTTGGAGCTCGCGGATGCGGATCATATGCTGGACCCGCTCATCGGGCCGTTCGATGTGCCCGTAGAGCATCGTCACGTTAGAGCGAAAGCCCATCCGGTGGACGGTGCGGGCCGTCTGGAGCCACTCTTCGCCGTCTAGCTTTCGGTCGAACAGCTCCTCGTGGAGCCGGTCGCTGAGCACCTCCACGCCGCCGCCGGGCATCGAGCCCAGCCCCGCCTCTCGCAGCTCGATCAGCACCTCCTCCAAGGGCTTTTTGGCCACCTTCTGAATCTGCTGGAGCTCGATCATGGTGAAGGCCTTAATGTGGGCGTTGGGACGCACCTCCTTCACCGTGCGGAGTAGGTCCAGGTAGTACTGGTACGGCAAGCGCGGATGGATCCCCCCGACGATGTGGATCTCCGTAATCGGGATGTCGATATAGGCCAGGAGCTTCTGGCGGACCTCCTCCATCGAGAGGACATAGGGGGCCGGTCCGCCCTTTTTCGCGTAAAAGGAGCAGAACTTACAGAACTTATCGCAGATGTTCGTGTAGTTGAGATGCTGGTTGCGCACCCAGTAGGCCTTGTTGCCGTTGATCCGTTCCCGGACGATGTTGGCCAAGAACCCTACGCCGGCCAGATCGTCCGTTTCGTAGAGCAGGAGCCCGTCTTCAAAGCTCAGCCGTTGGCCCTCGATTACCTTTTCGTAGATCGGATAGAGGCGCCGATCTCGCAGGGCGAGGATTTGGCCGCTCTGAGGGTTGCGCAGTGCCTTCATCACGATTCGTCCCAAGGGGTGAGGATTTCGCAGCCGTCGGAGAGCACGACGACGGTGTGTTCAAAGTGAGCCGAGGGCTTCCGGTCGGCGGTCACGACCGTCCAGCCGTCTTCGAGGACTTCAACCCGGTAGGTGCCCATGTTGACCATTGGCTCGACGGCCAGGGTCATCCCGGCCCGGAGGATCGGCCCCTCCTCGGGGGCGCCGAAGTTAGGCACCTGGGGCTCTTCGTGCATCCGCTGACCGATGCCGTGCCCGACAAACTGCCGAACCACGCTGAAGCCGTGGCTCTCCACGTAGGACTGGATCGCGTGCGAGAGCACGCCCAGCCGAATTCCAGCGCGAAGCACCGAAAGCCCGTGCCGAAGCGCCTCCTGGGTCACCTTCAGCAGCTCGGCGACGTTTGGCGCCACTGCGCCAACGGGAAAGGTGCAGGCGTTGTCGCCGTGGTAGCCCCGATAGTAGGCCCCCACGTCCACGCTCACGATGTCGCCCTCTTGGAGAATCTGCTCCTCAGAGGGAATGCCGTGGACGACCACCTCGTTAACCGACGCGCAGATCGTGGCCGGGTAACCCTGATAGCCCAGAAAGGAGGGATCCGCCCCGGCCGCCTTGAGGGCCTCGAAGGCGATCCGGTCCAGCTCTGCAGTCGTGACACCAGGCCGCACCGCTTCGCCAACTCGACGGAGCACCTCGGCGGCGATCCGACCGCTTTGGCGCATTCGCTCGATCTCTTTGGGGGATTTGATCAAACCCATTGCGCCTCTCTTGTGAAGATGGCGCCCCTCACCGCACTGCCAAAAAGTTCCTCTAACATACTACCCTACGGTGGGGCGAAAAGTCAGGCGGACCAGGAAGCTGAGGTCCTGAGGTCGAAGCTTCAATCCTCGGGGGCTGCCGACGCCGATGGGGTGCAGCAAGCCCGTTCGCGGAGCTTTTCCCAGATCGTTCGTGCCCGCTCTCGGAGCTGTTCGAGCGTTCCGTCGTTCTCGATGACGTAGGTGGCACGGCGGCGCTTCTCCTCCATGGGCATCTGAAGGGCGATCCGGCGTTCCACCTCCTGGCGGCTTAGAGGGCGGCCCTCTCGTCGAGCTCGGTCTAAGGCACGGCGGATCATCTCCTCCTGGGGCGCGGCGACCGTCACGGTCACGTCAACGACGGCGTCCTAGGCCGGCTTCAAAGAGCAGCGGCGAGTCAATCACCACGATCCCGCACGGGTGCTCCTGGAAAAACGCCTGGGCCTCTTGAAGGTGGATCGCCCCGCGTGCGCGGGTGAACGATCCGCATGAGCCGCTGCCGTTGGAATTCGTCTGAGAAGACGATGCGGGCCAGCTCCGCTCGGTTCAAAGAGCCGTCCGGGAGGAAGACCCTCTCTCCGAACGCCTCCCGAACGGCCCGACGTACCTCCGGATCGGAGGCGTATAGCCGGTGGACGGTCTCGTCGGAGCTGAGGACGTGGCCGCCCCATTCCCTCCACAGTCCGGCCACTGTGGACTTGCCTGAAGCCATCCCCCCGGTCAGACCGACCAGTAACCCCATAAGGCTGCCTTAGGGAATCACCTTGTTCAGGGGATATTCAATGAAGTCGGAAGCCCCGGCACGCCGAAGTTTGGGGATGAGATCGCGCACTTGCGATTGGTCCACGATCGTCTCAACGGCGAACCATCGCTCGTCCGATCCGCCGTTGGTCAGCGGGGAGATCGTCGGGCGTTTCATCGCCGGAAGCTGGGCCAGGACCGCCTCCAAGCAGGATTCGGGGACGTTCATCTTCAGACCGACTTTGGAGTCGGCTGCCAGCGCCCCCTGAAGAAGCATGACAATATCCTCGATCTTGGACCGTTTCCAGCTGTTGGTCCAGGCCTCTTTGTTGGCGACGATCACCGGATAGCTCTGGATCATCTCGGCAACAATTCGCAGCCGGTTCGCTCGGAGGGAGCTCCCCGTCTCGGTCAGGTCCACGATCGCGTCGCAGAGATAGGGCACCTTAGCTTCGGTCACGCCGTGGGAGAAGCGGACGTCGGCCTTAACGCCGTGCTCGGCGAGCCACTGTTCGGTGGTGCGCACTAGCTCGGTATAGATGACCTTTCCGTCCACGTCCTGGATCGAGCGGATCGGGGAGTCCTCCGGCACGGCCAACACCCAGCGGGCCGGACGCCTGGAGGCGCGGTTGTAGTGAAGCTCCGCGATGGTTAGCACATCGGCGCCGGTCTCAACCACCCAGTCCTTCCCGGCAATTCCGATGTCCAGGTGACCCCGTTCCACGTAAAGGGCCATCTCCTGCGGCCGGAGCAGCATCCCTTCTAGCTCTTCGTCGTCAAAGGTCAGCGTGTAAGAGCGCGAAGAGATGTAGATCGGATATCCGGCGTGCTCAAACAATCGTACCGTGGCGTCCTGGAGGCTCCCCTTAGGGATACCGATCTTGAGCGTACTCATGGACGTGATTCCCTCAGCTGCCAGTTCTGGCGATCCGGCGGAGCGTCCCCCCATTCCAGCACGCGCCAGGCGTCCGTTTCGTCCCGGCGCAGCAGCAGGTCGGCGGTCCCCACGAACCGTCGCGAACGGTCGGCGCTCCGGAACCTCATGTCGTAATCGTAGCGTACCGCCACCAGGTCTGGGGCAATCCAGACCAGATCGCGCGGCGGCGAAAGGTCCACCTCTGCCGCATCCCAGGGCTGAAACAGCTCCGGCACGATCCATTGGAGATATTGATCGCGACGAAGAACCCGATCGTCCTCCAGTTGCTCCGGCGTGCCGTTGTTGTAGGAATAGAGAAACTCATCGTCCAAAAGGGAGACGTACGTCTCCACGTCGCCCAGCTCAACGGCGTCGCGCAGAAACGCTTCGACGGTAAAAAGAACCGCTGCGGCCTCCTCGCCCAAGGGCTGACCTTCCGGCGGCTCCACGGGAATCGGCAGTTCACCGTCTGTCGCCTCCGCCCCCAGGAGGCCGGCAAGGGGGATCGCTTCCGGAAGCGCCTCTTCAGACTCCGGGACGGAAGCCGGCTCCGGAGCGGTCGGGGTCCCTCCAGGGCCGATGCCCGAGCCCACCGCTCGGCTCTCCGCCGTCAGGCGGGCCGCTTCGGAGGTGTACACGTCGGTGAGCTCCAGGGGGCGGGGCGGCGGGAGCGTGACCCGGGCACGCTCACCCATCGTCTCCTCGGTCGTGGGCACCGACGGCACGTCTTGGTATCGTCTCCGCTGCTGGACGGTCGCCAAGATCAACATTCCGCCCAGCGCTAGCGTGATCAGCAGAGCTATCGTCCCGCGCACGGGGTGTGTTCTCCCGCCCGGAGTGCCCTCAAAGTCGAGGTCTCAGGCGATTACTCCTGGCCGCGCAGCATCTTAAGGTTGCGCAGGAGCGCCTCCCGGACTGTGTCCAGCTCCGCTTTGCGCTCCTTCTCTTGTTCGACGATGTGAGCGGGCGCTCGGTTGAGGAAATTCTCGTTGGAAAGGTTCCGCTCGACGCGAGCGAGGTCCTTTTCGACGCGGGCCAGCTCCTTTTCCAGTCGAGCGATCTCCTCCTGAACGTTGATGATCTCCCCCAGCGGGACGTACATCTCCACCGATCCGGCGACGGCGACGGCCGAGGTCGGCGGCTTGGTGTGGGTCTCGGCGATCTCTAAGGAGGCCGTCTTGACCAACTGATCAATGTAATCGCGGTGCCGTTCTAAAACGTCCCGCGCCCAGGCCCTCCGGAGAGTGAGCCAGTACCGGGATCGGTGTCGCTGGAGGAACGCGCATCTCCGCGCGGACGTTCCGGAGCGCTCGGATGACGCCGATCAACAGCTCCATCTCGCGCTCGGCGGTCTCGTCCCGCTCCCCCTCCTGAGCCTGGGGAAACGCGGCCAAACAGAGCGCCTCCCCCTCGTGCGGAATTCGGTGCCAAATCTCCTCGGTAACGAACGGCATGAACGGGTGCAGGAGCCTCAACGTTCGATCCAGAACCGTCCAGAGAACGTGCTTGGCCGTGTTGACCGCCTCCGGATGGTGAGAGCCGTAAAGCCGAATCTTTGCCAACTCGATGTACCAGTCGCAGTACTCGTGCCAGAGGAATTCGTAGAGGGCGTTGGCAGCGTCGGCAAAGCGGAAGCGTTCCAGCGACTCGTTCACCTGTGCCGTCACGCGGGAGAGCCGGCTGAGAATCCATCGGTCGGCGGTCTCCAGGCGCAGGGAGGGGCTCGGGTCCGGCTTCCAGTCTTTGAGGTGCATCAGCACAAATCGAGCGGCGTTCCAGAGCTTGTTGGCGAAGTTTCGATAGCCTGCCACGCGGCTTTCGGGGAGCTGCATCCACGGCGCCTCGATCATGCTGGCCGCGATCGCAAAGCGGAAGGCGTCCGTGCCGTACCGTTCCATCCAGTCGAGCGGGTCCACGACGTTTCCCCGCGACTTGCTCATCTTCTTTCCGTCCTCGCCAGCAAGTAGCGGGTGCAGATACACGTACCGAAACGGCACCTGTCCGACCAACTGCAGGGAAAGGTTGATCATCCGAGAGACCCAGAAGAAGAGGATGTCCCATCCGGTCACCAGCACGTCGGTCGGGAAAAAGGTGCGGAAGGTCGGCGAATCCGTGTCCGGCCAGCCCAGGGTCACCAGCGGCCACAACCCGCTGCTGAACCAGGTGTCGAACACGTCCGGGTCCTGCTCCAGGTGCACGTTGGAGCCGTACCGCTCCCGCGCTTGGGCGTAAGCCTCTTCTTCGTTTTCGGCGACGATCACCTCCCCCTCGGGCGTGTACCAGGCCGGAATCCGATGGCCCCACCACCGCGATCGAGAGAGCGGCCAGTCCCGGATGTTCTCCATCCAGTGGAGGAAGATCTGGGTCTGGTTCTCCGGAATGAAGGCGACCTCTCCTCGCTTGACCGCCTCGATCGCCTTTTCGGCCATCGGCTTCATCCGCATGAACCAGCCTTGGGCGATTAGCGGCTCGACCGGCTCTTTGGTCCGTTCGTGCACGCCAACGGAGTGGACGTGATCCTCCACTTTGACCAGCAGCCCTTGCTCTTGAAGGTCTTGGACAATCCGCTCCCGCGCGGCATAGCGATCCAGACCCTGGTAAGGGCCGCCGTTTTCGTTGATCGTCGCGTCGGGATTGAAGATGTTCACGATCGGCAGGCCGTGACGCTGACCGATCTCGTAGTCGTTCGGGTCGTGGCCGGGCGTCACCTTAAGGGCGCCGGTTCCAAACTCTCGATCCACGTACTCGTCGGCGATGATCGGCAGCTCCCGCCCGATCAGCGGCAGTCGGGCCCGCTTGCCGATCAGGTCTTGATAGCGCTCGTCCTCGGGGTGGACGGCCACCGCTGTGTCGCCGAGCATCGTTTCCGGCCGGGTGGTCGCGATCACCAGTTCCCGATCGGAGCCGATCACCGGGTAGCGAATGTAGTAGAGCTTGCCCGCTCGCTCCTCGTACTCCACCTCCAGATCGCTGACGCTGGTTTGCAGGCTGGGCACCCAGTTGACCATCGCCTCGCCGCGATAGATCAGCCCGGCCTCGTAGAGCCGCTTAAAGGCGATCGGAACGGCCCGCTGATAGCCCTCATCCAGGGTGAACCGCTCCCGCTCCCAGTCACAGGAGCAGCCCAGGCGCATCAGCTGGCTGATGATCCGGCCTCGCGACTGTTCCTTCCACTCCCACATGCGCCGGAGGAACTCCTCCCGCCCCAACTGGTAGCGGTCGGTGCCCTCCTCTTCGAGCATCCGTTCCATGACCACTTCAGTGATGATCCCCGCGTGGTCGGTGCCGGGCATCCAGAGGGTGTTGTACCCGCTCATCCGCTTCCAGCGGATCAGGATGTCTTGAAGCGTGTTGTCCAGTGCGTGGCCCATGTGCAGGCTGCCGGTCACGTTCGGCGGAGGAATCACGATGCAATAGGCGGGCTTTTCGGACGAGTCCTCCGCATGAAAACAGCGGCGCTCCAGCCAGAACTTCAACCAGCGCTCTTCGACTTCCCGCGGCTCATAGGCCTTCGGCAGCTCCGACGCACTCGTTCCCACGGACCTTCCCCTTGATTCCAAGCGATTTCAATCGTTCTGGGTCGGCATGCCGTCTCTGAGTTGGCTCTTCGGAAGGAAGGATATCACATCTCTCAGCAACGGTCTTAAAGGGAACCGCTTAGACATTGAATCGGATCAAGAGCACCTCGCCGTCCTGGACGGGATACTCTTTTCCTTCCAGTCGAAGTTTGCCCGCCTCGCGGGCATGGGCGTAGGATCCCAGTTGGACCAGCTCGTCCCAGGGGATCACCTCGGCGCGGATGAACCCTCGCGCCATATCCGAGTGGATTGTTCCAGCGGCTTCGAGGGCTGTCGCGCCGCGCGGAATCGTCCAGGCGCGGGCCTCCCGCTCGTTGACGGTGAAGAAGGTGATCACGTCCAGCAGCGCGTAGGATTCACGGATGACCCGCTCCAAGGCGGACTCCGGCGGCAGCCCCAGGTCTTCCCGAAAGGCGAGGGCCTCCTCGTCGGGGAGCTCGGCCAGCTCCATTTCGACCTGGGCGGAGAGGACCAGCGCCCGCACCCGGGGCCGCTCCTCCAGCCCTAGGCGCTCTAGGAGCGCCCCTTCTTGAGCGGCCTCCTCTTCGCCAACGTTCAGGACAATCAGCATCGGCTTTCGGGTGAGGAACTGGAATCCGCGGATCAGCCGTTCCTCTTCGGGGGAAAGGTCCACCTCCCGGAGGGGCCGGCCGGCCTCCAGCGCGGAGCGGCATCGTTCCAGCGTCTCCCGTTCGCGCTGGAGCTCGGCGTCCTTTTTAACCCGGAGCTCCCGATTGAGCCGTTCGAGTCGGCTTTCGGCCACCTGCAGGTCGGCCAGGAGGAGCTCCGTCTCTAAGAGAGCAAGGTCTCGCTTGGGGTCTACCGAGCCGTGCTCGTGGGGGACCGCGGCGTCCTCAAACCCCCGGACAACGTGCACCAGCGCGTCCATCGTCCGTAACGTCGCAAGGAATTGGGGGGTCATGGTTCCGCGCTGGAAGGCTCCCGGTACAAGACCGCCGGTGTCTACATAGGTGATCGTCGTCGGGGTCACCTGCTTGGGTCGGAAGGTCTCGGCGAGACGCTCCAGACGCGGGTCGCTCACCCGGACGACGGCTCGATTGGCCTGTTGGCCGGCGGCGTAGTGACCCGTTTCGGCATGCGCTTGGGTCAGCGCGTTAAAAAGCGTCGTCTTCCCAACAAAGGGCAGCCCGACGATTCCAAACTCCACCGCCGGCGCTCCTCCCCTCCTACTTCGGTCCGCCGGGAGCCTGGTCCGCCCTGGAGGTCGCTTTGACCTCCCCAGCGAGTGCTCGGAGCTCCCCGATGATCCGCTGTGAGGAGCCGGCTAGTCGGTCCAGCCGTGCTTGCACCTCCTGTTCGTAGCTTTGAAGGGCGGCCTCGGTCTGCTGGGCGATCTGAGGGAACAGCCCTTCCAGCTCGGCGAGCGTCTCGGAGAGCGCCAAGAGCCGCCTCCGCAACTCGGGAAGGGGAAGAGGACCCGTTCGTTCGGCTCCTCGCAGCAGGTCCCGACAGGTCTCCAGGTCGAGGACGAACCGGTTGAGCGCCAGATGCCACGCTTCCAGGAGGTTACGACTCACCGGTCTTGTTCCGGGTCGCAAGACGGTTGATCAACGAGGCGGCGTATCCGGCCCCAAAGCCGTTGTCAATGTTGACGACGACCACGCCGGAGGCGCAACTGTTCAGCATCGCCAGGAGCGCCGCAGCTCCGCCGAAGCTGGCTCCGTATCCTGTGCTGGTGGGCACGGCGATCACCGGCACAGAGACCAACCCCCCGACGACGCTGGGCAACGCCCCCTCCATGCCAGCGACAACGACGATCACGTTTGCGGCGTACAATCGGTCGGTGTTGTGGAGGAGTCGGTGGATTCCTGCAACGCCCACGTCGTAGAGCCGTTCCACCTTTTCGCCCATCACGGTGGCCGTTTCGGCGGCCTCTTCGGCGACGGCCAGGTCTGAGGTGCCGGCGCTGACGATCAGCACCCCTTCCCGCTGCTCCAGTGGCTGTTGGATCAGCCGAATCGTTCGCGCTCGAGGGTTGTACTCTGCTTGGGGCAGCTCCCGGCGAAGGGCTTCAAAGACTTCCGGCTCGGCCCGAGTGGCAAACAGGTTCACCCCCGCGCGCGACGATCCTTTGGGCGATCTGAACGATTTCCTCGACTCGCTTGCCGGGGCAGTAGATCACCTCGGGGAACCCTTGCCTGAGCGCCCGATGGTGGTCCACTTTGGCGTGGCCCAGGTCCTCAAAGGGAAGCGCACGGAGCCGCTCCAGCGCCGTCTCTACCGGCTGACGACCCGCGGCCACCTCCTCCAGGAGCCGGCGGAGTTGAGATCGGTCCATGATGGGGTTGGCCTCTTCAACGGTTAGCTGCTGGCGGCCTCTTCGGCGGCCTCTTCAGCGGCTTCGGTCTCCGCGGCTAACTGACTCCGACGGGTCCGGTAGGCCCGTTTGCCCTCCTCGATCAGCTCGCGGAGACTGCGTACCGCTTGGTCGATCTCTTCTCGGCCGTTCTGGACCAGCTCGTCAATTCGCTCTCGGCTGTCCGTGACAAACTCCTGGATCATCTCTCGGCTCTCGTCTAAGAAGTCTAGCGTCCGATCGCGGAGATCGGCGCCGGTCTCGCGGATGCGCCGACGGGTCTCCTCGCCGGAGGCAGGAGCCAGAAGCAGCGCCGCGATTGCCCCGACCGCGCCGCCGATCAGAACGCCAAACAGCGCCGCGCCGAGAACCGATCCGTTCCGAGTCTCGTTTGCCATGGTACTTCCTCCCGATGGGTGATAAAGCAGCCGATCTCTTCTGGTCGTTCTTTTTTCACTGAGGCGTTGCGTTTCGTTCGCTTCCGTCGTCGGACCAGCCGCTTGAGGGGCACCGCCCGAAGAACGGCGCGCATGCCGTACCAAAGGCTGGCCAACTCGATCACCGGCCGGAAGACGCGATCGCGATAATGACGAACGCGTTCCACCGTCTCGTGGGTGACCTGGTACCCCTCCTCGACGATCTGAGCCGCCCGCTGGGCCGTTCGGCTGAGGTCCGCGGAGGCCCGCTCGACGTGGATCACCGTCGGAACCAGGTGCTCTGGCGGTGGGTTTCGTTCAGCGCATCGGTGAGCGCCCGCGCCGAAAGGAGCAACTCGCCCACCTGTTTGGACTGCTCCCGGAGCAGCGCGACCGCCTCGTCCATCGAGTCCACCAACCGGTTGAGCCCGCGCAGCAGCGGGCGCACCTCCCGGAAGCATCACCAGCCCGACAACCATCGCCCCCAGCCCCAGGACGATGATCGCGAGATCGCGAACCAGCGGAACCCACGTCGCCACCAAGACGCTCCTTGTCATCGGCCTTCGCCGTTAGTGTAGCGAGTCGCTCGCGTGCTGTCGAGGGGGGACCGGCTTTTGGGAAGACCGCCTGGACTACTCTCCTAGGCGTTCAGCTTCTGGCGGACGAACGGAACGACCGCGTCGAGAGCCTCCCGCAGCTTAGAGGGGTCCCGTCCTCCGGCCTGAGCCAACTCGGGCCGTCCTCCCCCGCCGCCGCCGGTGATGCTGGCCACATGCTTGGCCAGGTCTCCGGCGCGGATTCCCTTCTCCCGGACCAGGTCGGGAGTCACCCCGACGACAAAGGCGGGCTTTTGTCCAATGACCGAGCCGAGCACCACCACGCCGGAGCCTAACCGCTGCTTGAGGGCGTCCACCATAGCGATTAGCTCCTCCCGCTCGACCCCCTCAACCGAAGCGGCAACGATCCGCAGGCCGTTCAGCGCCGTCGCCTCGGAAAGGTAACGGTCCAGCGAGGCCATCGCCGCCCGGCGACGCAGCTCCGCTGTCTCCCGTTCCAGGGATTTCAGCTCGGCCAAAAGCCGCTCCAGCCGCTCGATCAGTTCCTCCCGCTGGCGGGCACCAACAACGCTGGCGGCCTCGCGGAGCGTCCGTTCCGCCTCCCGAATCGTTTCGTAGGCGCCCCAGCCGGTCACCGCCTCCACCCGGCGAACGCCCGAGGCGGAGCTCCCTTCTCGGAGCAGTCGAAACGGTCCCACCTCCGCCGTGCCGGAGACATGAGTTCCACCGCACAGCTCCAGGCTCACTTCGCCCATCTGGACCGTCCGGACGATCTCGCCGTACTTCTCGCCAAAGAGGGCCATCGCTCCTCGGCGCTTCGCCTCGTCCAGCGGCATCCACTCCACGACGACCGGAAGGTTGGCCAGCACTTGCTCGTTTACGAAGGCCTCGATCTCCTCCAAGGCGCTCTGAGGTACCGCCTCGTAGTGGGTAAAGTCGAACCGCAGCCGATCCGGCGCGACCAACGATCCGGCCTGGGTGACGTGATCCCCCAGAAACTTCCGCAGCGCTGCATGAAGGAGATGGGTTGCCGAGTGGGCCCGCATCGTCGCCCGACGACGGTCGGCGTCCACCCGCGCCCTCACGGGAGCGGTTAGGTCCTCCGGAAGCCGGTCCACGATGTGAACGATCGTTCCGTCCTCGTCCTTCTGAGTGTCCAGGACCCGGACGACCTCTTCTCCGATCTCCAAAGTGCCTTGGTCGCCGATCTGTCCGCCGGACTCGGCATAAAACGGCGTTCGGTCCAGAACGAGCTGGTAGACGGGGTTGCCTTGGGCGTCCCGGAGCACCCGTGCCCGTCGGATTTGGGCCTCCGGTTCCTCCAACGACTCGTAGCCGGTGAACTCCGAATCGGGGCCCTCGCTGACCGTCTGCCAGCGGGCCACCTCGGACAGATCCAACTGGAACCGCTGAGCTGCGCGAGCGCGTTCCCGCTGTTGCTCCATCAGCTCCTCAAACCGCTCCTGGTCCACCGTCATTCCCCGCTCCCGAGCCAAAAGCTGGGTCAGGTCCAGGGGGAACCCGTAGGTATCGTACAGTCGGAAGGCCTCTTCGCCGGGAACGGTCCGTTCGCCGCTGGCCTCCAGGCGACCGGCGATCTCTTCGAACAGCTCCAGACCCCGGTCCAGCGTCCGGCCAAAGGACTCCTCCTCGGCGCGGATCACCCGTTGGACGTGCTCCTGTCGTTCGGCGATCTCTGGGAACACGTCGCCCATCGTCTCGACGAGCACCGGCACCAGTTGGAACAGAAACGGGTCGGTAAAGCCCAGCACGCGCCCGTATCGCACCGCCCGCCGGAGGATTCGTCGGATCACATATCCCCGGCCTTCGTTCCCCGGGAGCCCTCCATCGGCGATCGTGAAGGCCAGCATGCGAATGTGATCGGCGATCACCCGCGTTGGGACGCGCACCGAGCGCTCATCGCCGGTCTCGTAGTCGGTCCCGGACAGCTCTTCGATCCGTTGGATCAGCGGCGTGAAGATATCGGTGTCGTAGTTGGACCGCTTCCCCTGGAGGACCGCTGTGATCCGCTCAAACCCCATCCCCGTGTCGACGTGGTGGGCAGGGAGCGGTTCCAATTTGCCGTCGCTCCGGCGATTGAACTGGATGAAGACCAGGTTCCAAACCTCCACCACCTCCGGAGAGCCGGCGTTGACCAGCTTCCCGCCGGAGCCGTCAGGGGTCAGGTCAATATGGATCTCCGAGCAGGGGCCACAAGGCCCCGTTTCGCCCATCTCCCAGAAGTTGTCCTTTTTACCGAACCGGAGGATGTGGCTGGGGTCCATGTCGGTGACGCTGGTCCACAGCTCTGCGGCCTCCTCGTCCGGCGGAACGCCGTCCTCTTCGTCCCCGGCGAAGACGGTCGCATAGAGCCGGTCCTTGGGGAGCCCCCAGACTTCGGTGAGTAGCTCCCAGGCCCAGGCGATCGCCTCCTTTTTAAAATAATCCCCAAACGACCAGTTCCCCAACATCTCGAAGAAGGTGTGGTGGTGGTGGGAGTAGCCCACCTCTTCGAGATCGTTGTGCTTCCCGGAGACGCGCACGCACTTTTGGGTGTCCGCAGCGCGCTTGTAGGGCCGGGTGCCGATCCCCAGGAACACGTCTTTGAACTGGTTCATCCCGGCGTTGGTGAACAGCAGCGTCGGATCGTTTTGGGGAATCAGCGGGGCGCTGGGCACGATGGTGTGTCCCCGCTCTTCAAAGAAGCGCAAAAACTCGCTGCGAATCGCTCTTGAGGTGCGCATGCTCCAAACCCTTTCCTGAGATCAGGACCGGACGGGCTCCTCGTCGGGGAACAGCTCCTGGAGGACTTCACGGACGACTTCGTACTCAAACCCCCGGCGGAGCAGAAAGTGGTACATCCGCCGGCGGGCTACCTCTTGCGGAAGCGTCCGGTACTGGCGCGCTTGGCGCTGTGCCGCCCGACGGGCGGCCTCGCGCTCGTCGGCCACGGTGAGCACCCTCAACACCCGATCAATGGTCTCCTGGTCCACGCCGCGCCGATGAAGCTCCCACCTGAGCGCCCGGCGTCCCCGGGGCCGGTTCCGCATCCGCTCGGAGACGTACGCTTGCGCAAAGCGCTCGTCAGAGATCAGCTCCAACCGTTGCAGTTCAGCGATCGCGTAGTCTACCGCTGCTGGCCCAAAGCCCTTGCGCCGAAGCCGCTCTTCGATCTCCCGACGGGTGAACGGCCGCAGTCGGAGCAGGTCCAACGCCGCCGACTTGGCCCGAATCCGCTCGTCCTCGGCGCGAATCGCCCCAAGCTCCTCCGGCGTCAGCGTGCGGCCAATATACAGCCCATGCCGCAACAGAAGCCCCGCGTCCAAACTGAACGCCTCGCCGTTGGACAGCTCCACCTGTCGGCGGCTGGACCAGTGAGGAATGTGATGAATGGCAACGATCTCCAGGGCCATCGGCCAGAGTCCTCAACGGCTTCTTGAATGTTAGGGGCGTCCCCGTCCCGGATTGTTCGGACGTTCATCTCAATGATATCATTGAACGTCCTGAGACGGCGGAAAAGTTGGCTCCAGCCGGACCGAGAATCGGTCGGAGGTCGAAGATCGGAACCCTCGGAGGGCCTGCGCTGAGATGGGCACTCTAGCCCAGAACGGATTACAGATTCTCATGTTTCTTGGCGCGGTGAGCCTACTGGGGCTTTCCGTTTGTAGTCTGGCGCCGCCCTCCAGAGTACTATTGGCGCTGTCCTCAGTGTCGCGCGGCGAACACCGGCCTCATTCGCGAGTGCCACCGCTGCAGCTACCGGGTTCCCGAGGAGATTCTTCCGCATCTGTTGCGGGCGAATTGGAAGTTCTCCGATCTGGTGGCGCTGTATCTAACGACGATGGTCGTTGCGCTCTCCTTATGGACGGTGCTGGCCATCGCCTTGGGACCGGCTCGGACGGCCTCCCGGCCGGAGGAGCTGCTCGCTGCAGCTCAGGAGCCAGAATCGGCCTGGATTTTAGCCACTCTGCTCGCAGGAGCCCTGACGCTGCTTTCCCTTTGGGTGCTGGGCAACCGATTTCGGTGGACGCTCCCGGAGCTGGGGCTCCATACCTTCCGGCTAGTAGAGATGGTGACCCTCGGCGTGGTTGTCGGGGCGGTCGCCTTCGGTTTTGGGCTGTTGGTTCTGTTGGCAGTCGGCTGGCTGATTCAAGGATCGGCCAGCACGGCGATGCTTTTGCGCGTCTTTCCGGTGCGGGCGACCGATCCACTTTGGGTGCTCATCGTCCCAACGCTGCTGGTGCTCAATCCGCTGGGGGCGGAGCTGTTCTTCCGCGGAATGTTCTACCGTTATGCGCGCGCCCGATGGCGCCCTCGGGTGGCGCTGTGGGTTACGGCGCTCTTCTTTGCCCTGGCCTCTGGGACGATCGGGCCGACGGCCTCACTGGTGCTGTTGGGGGCGGTCAACTGTCTGCTCTTTGAGCGAACCGGCTCGCTGGTGCCTGGAATCGCGGCCAACAGTACGCTCGGCTTGGCGATGGTCCTCTGGGCGCTGATCCAGCAGGCAACGCTTGGACTCTAAGGGTAAACGGTGCGGATCGTTAACGAACTGGTCGATATTCCCTATCGCCGCTTTGCTTATGCCTATGACCGGATGATGTCCAACGTGGACTACGATCGTTGGGTCCGGTACATGGTGGAGTTGTTCGAGTACTACGGCCCGATGCCTCGGCGCGTCTTAGACCTGGCCTGCGGCACCGGCTCCATCGCGATCCCCCTCGCTCAGCGAGGGTTTCAGGTGACCGGGATTGACCGCGCTCCCGAGATGCTCGAGGTGGCCGAAAAAAAGGCCAAACGAGCGGGCGTCTCCGTCGAGTGGCGGGTGGGCGACATGCGGAACTTCACCGTCGAGGACCCCTTTGATGCGGTGCTCTGTCTCTACGACAGTATCAACTACGCGCTCACGCGCGAGGAGCTCGAAGCGGTGTTCGAGTCGGTCCATCGGGCTTTAGTCCCCGGTGGGCTGTGGATCTTCGACGTCACCACCGAGCACAACATCGTCGAGCATTTCCACGGAGAAACCTTCTCAGAGAATCATCCGGACTTCACTTACATTTGGAAGAACGTCTATCTGCGCACCGAGAAGATCTGCCGGACGGAGCTGACCTTCTTTCTCCGCAACGAGTCGGGCAGCTTCGATCGGTATATTGAACTTCACCTTCAAAAGATCTTTGAGGTAGGAGAGATCAAGCGCTCCCTGGATCGGACCGGCTTCCACCTGCTGAGCGCCTTTGACGCCTGGACCTTCTCCAAGCACCGGCGCGATTCGGACCGGATTAACTTCACCGCACGGCGGCGAGAGGACTAGCCGACCCGTCGGGCAAAGTCTTTGGCGAAGTAGGTCAGGATCAGATCGGCTCCGGCCCGTTTAATCGCCGTGAGGACCTCTGTGACGATCCGTTCTTCGTCGAGCCATCCGTTTTGAGCGGCCGCCTTGATCATGGCGTACTCGCCGCTGACGTTGTACGCGGCGATCGGGAGGAGGAACCGCTCCCGCGCTGCGCGGATAATGTCCAGGTAGGCCAGCGCCGGCTTGACCATGATCAGGTCGGCCCCCTCGGCGATGTCCAGGGCGATCTCTTCTAGGGCCTCGCGGGCGTTGGGGGGGTCCATCTGGTAGCCGCGGCGGTCTCCAAAGGCCGGCGCCGACTCCGCCGCCTCGCGAAAGGGGCCGTAGAACGCAGAAGCGTACTTGGCCGAATAGGCCAGGATCGAAACCTCGGGGAACCCAGCAGAGTCCAGCGCCTGCCGAATCGCTCCAACCCTTCCGTCCATCATGTCCGAGGGGGCGACGATGTCGGCTCCGGCCTCCGCGTGGGAGACCGCCTCCTGACAAAGCACTTCGACGGTGGCGTCGTTGTCCACTTCGCCGTCCTGGAGGACTCCGCAGTGCCCGTGACTGGTGTACTCGCAAAGGCAGACGTCGGTGATGACGACCCAGCTCTGGCGCCGCGTCCTTCATCGCCCGAACCGCCTCCTGGACGATGCCGTGCGGATCGTAGGCCTCCGAGCCGAACGGGTCCTTGCGCGCCGGAATCCCAAATAGGATCACCGCCGGGATTCCCAGATGAACGAGCTCCTTGGCCTCCAAGACCAACCGGTCCTACCGAGAGCTGAAAGCAACCGGGCATCGAGGGGATCGGTCGGGCGACGTCGCGGCCGTGCACGACGAACAGCGGGTAAATGAGATCGTCTACGCTCACGTGAGTTTCTCGCACCATACGTCGGAGCGTCTCGGTTCGCCGCAGGCGGCGCATCCGTCGCACGGGATATTGGGCGCTCATCGTTCTCGCTCCTCTCCGGTGTACCGTCGGTCCCGATAGGGGGAGATCAGCGGCCCTTCGGGACAGGTCAACCGTCCGTTTTGAACCCATCCGCAGTTTCGGGCCTCCAGCTCCGCGATCAGGTAGCCCTTCCAGCGTTCCACCATGGCGCGATGAGCCGGACTTTCGGCCAGGGTCGCGAAGCTCTCCAGGATCCGCGTCTAAGTCGAAGAACTGGTAACGGTCTATCCGAGGGAGCCAGATCAGCTTCCGGTGGCCGTTGGTGACGCTACTGCATCTCCTGTTCTGGAGCGTAGCAGGTGCAGTGCTCGCCGTGAATGTACCGGCGCCATCGGGCGTTTGGCTGCTCCCCGCGCAAGAAGGGCAGGAGGCTCCTTCCGTCTACAGTGGGAGGGATCTCTAGTCCAGCCGCTTCTAAGAGCGTCGGCATCACGTCTTGGAGCCCGACAACCGCGTCGATCACCTGCCCCACGCGGCCAAGATTCGCCCGCCGGCGGGGCGATCAGGAGCGGAATCCGAGCGCTCCCCTCGTAGGCGTACGTCTTTCGCCAGAGGTGATGGTCTCCCATCATATCCCCCGTGGTCCGAGGTGAACAGAAACCAGGTGTTCCGGTAGGCCCTCTGGCTGATGGCGCCGAAGCCAGTTCATCAGCCGCCCGATCTGGGTGTCAATGAAGTTGATCTCGCCGTAGTAACCCGCCCGGGCTCGATGAACGCGACGCGGAGAGAGCCGACCGCACCAAGCGTTCACGCTGGTGACCGGCCGGTCGAACATCTCCGCCCAGTCCCCAATGTGCGGCTCTGGCAACTCCATCCGATCGTAGTAGTCAAAGTACGGCTGTGGGGGGACATAGGGCGAATGAGGCCGGGCAAAGCTGATGTTCAAAAAGAACGGACGCGAAAAGTCCCGCTGGGCCAAAAAGTGGATCGCCCGAGTCATCGTCCAAGCGGTCGGATGGAGGGTACTCTTCAGTGTGCCACGGCCGGGCCATCCAAGAGTTCCAGTCCACACCGTGGTCGTCCGGGGTGATGTCGCGCCGTTTCTCCCGGTCGAACCACTCGCGGTAGTCGTCCTTTTGGTTGTCCCGAAAGAGCCGGCCCGACTCGTCCAGCTCGCGGGACTCGAACCCCATCGAGGCCCGTTGGGGGGTGAAGTGCCCCCTTGCCGACCAGATGGGTTTGGTACCCGGCCTTTTGAAACTCGCCGGCTAACGTGTGGGGAAAGTCATTGGGGATCGGTCCCTGGCCGCGTCCCATCCCTAAAATGCCGGTGTGCCATTGATTCATGCCGGTCCAGAGGATCGCTCGCGCCGGGAGACAGGAGGGTACCTCCGAGTAGGCCTTTGGAAAGTAGGCCCCGCGAGCGGCTAACTCGTCCAGGTGGGGCGTCTCAAGGACTGGGTGCCCGGCGACGCCCAGGCAGTCGCCGCGCATCTGATCAGCCAGGATCAGGATCACGTTCGGGGGCGCTTCCGACATCGGTTCTCCTTTCCTCCGCCTCTTCAGCGTAGAGATGGCAGTGGGCAACGTGGGTCGGCGAGAAGAAGACCCGCTCCGGGTACCGCTCCGCGCAAGGGCCAAACCGTTCCGGGCAACGGGGGTGAAAGGGACAGCCAGCCGGTGGACGAACCGGAGAGGGCACGTCCCCTTCCAGCCGAAGCCGGAGCCGACCGGTAGCGTCCGGCTTGGGAATCGCCTCCAGCAACGCTTGAGTATAAGGATGCCGAGGGTGCCGGAACAGCTCCTCTGTCCTTCCCTGCTCGACGATTCGGCCCAGGTACATGACAGCCACCTCATCGGCCAGGTACTCCACGACCGAGAGATCGTGAGTGATGAACAGGTAGGCTAATCCCAGGTCATCTTGAAGGTCTTTGAGCAGGTTGAGAATCTGCGCCTGAACGGACACATCTAAGGCGCTGGTCGGCTCGTCGCAGACGAGAAACTCCGGCTCCACGGCGAGCGCCCGCGCGATAGCGATCCGCTGCCGTTGGCCGCCGGAGAACTCATGTGGATAGCGGTCCACGGCGGAGCCGTCCAGTCCGACGCGGTCGAGCAGCTGACGGGCGCGCTCCATCCGCTCAGCGTCGGTGCGGCCTCCCCGACGCTGAGCCTTCATGCCCTCCGTGAGGATTTCGCCAACCCGCATTCGGGGGTCCAAAGAAGCGTAGGGGTCTTGAAAGACGATCTGGAACCGTCCTCGACGGCGGTTAAGCGCTCGTCGGGGGAGTTGGGTCAGCTCTTCGCCGTCGAACCAGACGCGCCCGGCGGTCGGTTCTACGAGCCGAAGGATGCTCTTTCCAAGCGTGGTCTTGCCGCAGCCGGACTCCCCGACGATGGCCAGCGTCTTCCCGCGGGGAACGCTCAGCGAAACGCCGTCCACAGCGCGGACATAGGCCACCGTTCGCCGGAGCAGTCCCCGGCGGATGGGGAACCAGGTTTTTAAGCCCTCAACGCGGACTAGGGGAGTCGTCTCTGGGGAGTTGTTCGCTTGGATCGGCTGGAGCGTCTGGACAAAAAGCGGGCCGGCCGTCGGCTTGATCACCGCCTCTTCCGACGTAGCGGCGTGGAGCCAGCAGGCCGCGCGGTGATTCTCTTCCAGAGAGAGCAGCGGAGGCTCCTCCAGGTGGCAGCGCTCCATCGCCGCCGGACAGCGCCCCGCAAAGCGACACCCCTCCGGATAGCGGGTCGCCGAAGGTACAGCCCCCGGAATTGCTGAGAGCCGATAGCCTCGCTTCTGCATCGAAGGAAGCGAGGCGAACAGCCCCTGAGTGTACGGGTGGGAAGGGCGCTCAAAAAGCCGCTCGGTCGTCGTCTCCTCGACGATCTTTCCGGCGTACATCACCGCCACCCGGTCGGCCTGTTCCCGGACGATGCCCAGGTCGTGAGTGATCAGGAGGACGGCCATTCCCAAGCGCGCCTGCAGCTCGGCGATCAGGTCCAAGATCTGCGCTTGAACGGTGACATCCAAAGCGGTGGTCGGCTCGTCGGCGATCAGGAGTTTCGGCTCCGCCGCCAGGGCCATAGCGATCATCACCCGCTGCTTCATGCCGCCGGAGAGCTGATGCGGATACGCCTGCATCCGCTCCTGAGGGTCGGGCAGGTGAACCGATCGGAGCAGCTCCACCGCGAGTCGCCAGGCCTCCCGACGAGAGACTCTTCGATGCGCTCGGATGGCCTCGGTCAGCTGAAAGCCCACGGTGAAGACCGGATTCAGAGCGCTCATCGGGTCCTGAAAGATCATCGCGACGACGCTTCCTCGAAGCCGTCGCTTCTCCGGCTCGGGAAGCCGGGTGATCTCTCGACCGTCCAACCAGACCTCTCCGCCGGCGTGATACCCTGCCGGCTGCGGCACCAGTTGCATGATGCTGAGCGCGGTCACCGATTTTCCGCAGCCCGACTCGCCAACCAGAGCAAACGTCTCACCAGGAGAGATTTCAAACGAAACGCCGTCTACGGCGCGGGCGACCCCCTCCGGCGTTCGGAAATAGGTCTTCAGGTTCTCAACCCGAAGCAACGGCTCCCGACTCATGCTTCCCCTCTCAGTCGCGGATCGAGCGCGTCTCGAACGGCGTCCCCGAAGAGGTTCGCCGGAAGCACGAGCCCAAACATGAAGACAAACGCCCCGAACAGACTCCACCAGACCACCGGCTCGCGGGCCAGCTCAAAGCGCGCGTCGTTGATCATCGCTCCCCAACTGGCCGTCCCCGGCCCCACGCCGATGTTCAGGTAACTGAGGAGCGCCTCGGCTAAGACGAGACCGCTGAACCGGAGGATCGAAGAGATCAACACAATGTGCATGACATTGGGCACCAGATGTCGGTAGAGAATTCGCCACGCCGAAACGCCCAGCGCCTGGGCCGCTTGGACGTACTCCAGCTCCCTCAGCTTGAGTGACTCCCCGCGGATCACCCGACAGAGACCGGTCCAAGAGGTGATCGCCATGATCAAGCACAGCTGGAACAGCCCTCTCCCGAAGATCAAAATGAACGCGGCGATCAACAGCACGTCCCGGAATAGAGGCCAGCGTCGAGTAGAGATAGGTAACCAGGTCGTCCACCCATCGGCCAAAATACCCCGCGATCGTCCCAAAGAACAGCGCAAAGGGAATCACCAGCAACGTCGTAAAGCCGCCAATGATCAGCGCCGTCCGGATGCCTTTTAACGACTTCCAGAGCACGTCGTCGCCGACCTTGTCGGTGCCCAACGGATGGGCGCGGGGGGTAGTTCAGCGGTTGGTGAACTCGTTCGATCCGTCCGTCCTCGGTTGTGATCGTCTCCTTCGTATAGGTGTGAGTGGCAAGGGGAGCCGAGAAGGTCCGCTCCGTCTTGAGGCTGAGCCCCAACGTTGCGGCGTCCAGCCGGTCCAAGAGGGAGCGCGCCGTCGGTTGGAGGATCGCTTGTCCGGAGGCGTCGCGCAGCACCTGGCCGGTTTCATCGCGGACCGGATCGCGCCAGGCGAGGCTGTCCAGCACAGCGATCAGGACGTACACGCTCAGGACGGCAAAGCTGATCCTCGCCCGTCGGGTTCGAAAGACGCGCTCTGCGGCCTCCCGCCAGTAAGGCTTCTGCGCCGCCCGTCGAATCGCCCAGGCCGCCAAGGCCAACAGTCCAAGGGTGGTTGCGTTTCCCAGGGCGTACTTCCACTCGGCGTAAAAGCTCTGAAGCGCCTCCATGGCCTCACTCCAAGCGAACGCGCGGGTCCACCAGCGTGTAGCTGATGTCGGTCAGCAGCAGTCCGACGATGTAAAGCACGCTTCCCAAAAAGACCATCGCGCGGACGATGGCGAAGTCTTTCGCCTGGATGGCGTCGATCGTGTAGCTACCCAGCCCTGGGATCGCGAAGAAGTTCTCCATCAGCAGGCTCCCCATGAATAAAAAAGGGATACTCATTACAACCGTCGTCAGAATCGGGATCAGGGCGTTTTTGAGGGCGTGGACGAAAAGCACCCGGGACTCCGGGAGCCCTTTGGCCCGCGCGGTGCGGACGTAGTCCTTTTGAACCTCTTCCAAAAACAGCGTCCGGTAGTATCGGACCCCACCACCGATTCCGGCGATCACGCCGATTAGGACCGGCATTGCGGTGAACTTCAAGGCGAACAGCCCGGTATCGTATCCGGAGATCGGGAACAGATGCCAAAGTCGCCCCATCGCATACTGAACAGCGATGATGTAAAAGAGCACCGAGATCGACATCAGAGCGACACAGATTACCACAACACCGGTATCCAGATAGGTTCCCCGGTAGTAGGCGACGGTCATCGCCACGAGGATGTTCACCAACAGGCCCGCCAGAAAGGTCGGTGTGGCAATCAGAAGGCTTGGGCCCATCCGGCGACGAATCTCCGTCCCGATCATGCGCCGGTCTTGATCGGAGGCGCCAAAGTCGAACCAGAAGAGCGGGACGGTCTTCTTGAAGAAGATCGTGTCGGTCAATTTAGCCCAACCGGAGGCCTGAGGGTTCCAGAGCAGAGGGCGGTCGTAACCCCGTTCTGCCAGCCAGTTGCGGATGTCCGCCTGGGTGGTGTTCTTCTCGCCGAGGATTTGATAGGCCATCGTCTCCGGCGGCGTGATGGCGAAGAACAGCACAAAAGTAATCAGGTTCACACCCACAATCACCGGAACGGCGTAGAGGATGCGTCGGATCAGATAGGCAGTCATCCTACCGAACTCCTCGCAGTCGTCCTTTGGAGAGCCAAACCGCGGCCACCCCACTGAGCACCAGCAGCCCCAGGAGCAGGGTCGGCGTTGCGTAGTTGGGTCGATTCCATTCAGCCCGTTTTTGGGCGCGAAGCTGCGCGTCCAAAGCGCGGTATTTCATCGCGTTGACAAACAGGGCGTGCGGCTTGACGTTCCGGACCCATCCGTGCCAGAGCGTGTAGGAGATCGGGTGATAGCCCCAGACCCAAGGGGCGTCCTGCTGGACGATCTGGGTCATCTGCTGGATCAGCGCTAACCGCTCCGGGGTGTTGGTCATGTTTTCCATCCGCTCAAAGAGCCGGTTGAACTCCGGATTGTCGTAGTTTGAGTGGTTCGGGCCGCCGGTCTCTACCTCGCTGTTGGGGCCGTAGAGGAGAAAGAAAAAGTTCTCCGGATCGGGGTAGTCGGCGATCCACCCCCAAAAGATCATTTGAAAGTTTCCGTTTCGGACCTTATCCCGGAAGCGGCTGTAATCGGTGGTGTCGTTTTGGAGGACGACGCCAATCGTTTCTAGGCGCTTTTGGATCCATCGGATGCGGGTACGCGCTTCTGCGCCGGTCCAGGCGTTGTCAAAACGGATCACGAGGGGCTTTCCGTCCGGGCCACGTCCGTTGGGGTAGCCCGCTTCGGCAAGGAGCGCTCGGGCCTCCTCGACAGACTTCCGAACCGCCCGGTTGCGTCGGGGGTCCCAGTTGAAGAGGTAGGGGTTATAGTGCTCTGGGCTCCCGTCGTAGGCGCCGAAGATGCCCGGCGGCACCGGGCCGTGCGCGGGGACGCCCCGGCCGTTGGCGAAGATGTTCACAAACTCCTCCATATCCAGCGCAATTGAGATCGCCTGCCGAAGCTTCTGCTGCTCCGGCGTGTAGCCCCCCCACCACCGGATCGCGCATATTGAACGCAAAGTACATCGTCGTCGTCTCGACGCTTCGGGACATCTGAATCCCCCGCGCCTCCATGAAGGGGGTTAGCTGCGGACCGGTCTCCGCGAGCACCACCGCCTGATCGAAGCTCTCTTCAGAAATGCCCGAAGCGTCATAGTACCCTTGGAGGAACTTGTTCCAGCGCGGGAGCCCCTCCTTTTCGAGCTTGTAGACCACCTGAGGAATAAAGGGCATCGGCTTACCGGCGTCCTGGAGCAGGCCAGCGGCGCGATCCTCCGGCGCCCCTTCGGTCGGATACCGCTCGCCGTGGTAGTTTTCGTTCTGAACGAAGACGATCTCCAGATTGGGGTTGTACCGTTCGAGCCGATAAGGGCCGGTGCCGACGGGAAACTGATCTAACGTGATGTTGCGGCGGATCAGCGGCCCTTGGGCGTAAAACCGGACCGCCTCCTCCGGAATGGGGGAGAAGAACGGCATTGCTAGCCAATAGAGGAACTGAGGATACTTCCGGCTCAGGACGATCCGGAACGTGTACCGATCCACGACCTGAGCTCCCTCGAACGGGTAGGAGAAGTAATCCAAGCGATGGGGTGCTCGCGCTCGTCTCGGCTGGGGTCGTAGGTCGCCCCGACTCGTTGGCGGCGCTCCTCGCGAATCCGCTGGATGTCCCGCTGCATCGCCTCGCGGACCTGGCGCATCCCGGCGATGTAGTTCTCCATGAGGCTGTAGATCGGACAGCTCACCCGCGGATCGGCCAGCCTGTAGAGCTGGAGGACAAAATCGCGGGCGATCAGTTCCCTCGAGTCGGTATGGGGGAAGTCGGCGATCTCGTCGTAGCCGTCCACATCGGCGTCGGTTAGATCCCAGTAGAGGGGCTCTCCGATGGCGTCCTTGGCAAAACAGGGGTGCGGTTGGTAGAAGATGCCGGGTCGGATGCGCACCTCGTAGACGGCCCGAGCCACCCGGTCCGCTGGAGGATCCCCTTCCAGTCGGTTCCCCTGAGCGTCGTAGTAGATTGGCTCCGGCACCGACTCGGCCAGGAGGGGAACCAGCTCGTAAGGGCGTTTGAGGTAGTGGTACTGAAGCGGTGGCTCGTAGACCATCGAAATGAAGGCGTACTCGTCGGAGCTATAGGCAACGGCAGGGTCCAGGTGCTTGGGTGGTTCATCGAAACTGCTGTAGTAGATGGGTGCCTCCCACTCTTCCGGGCGATAAGGGTTGTTAGGCTGCTCCAGTTGGCGACATCCCCAGGCGAGGGCTAAGACGAGGAGGACCCAGAGCGAGCGGGCAGTTTGTGGACGGCTCACGGACGCGACGATCCTTTCTCCTTGGGTTCGGTGAGGGCTGAGAGGATCCGTTCCTTCCAGGCGGTGGCCTGCGACCCCTGGAAGGCCCTCCAGCAGAGGGCCTCGATCCAACGTTCTGGACAGCTCAGGTCGAAGACCCGACAGAGGACCGTTCCTCCGACCATCCCTTCCAGGAGACTCAGGGTCTCAAAGGCTTCCAAAAGGCGCAACTTCCCCTCGTGGCGGATGTCGTTCCGGTCGTTGTAGTCCAGAATGTCGAACACCTGGGGCGTCAGGACCGCCACCCCGATCGGGAGCAAGGGCCGATAGGGCGTGCGGGCGGGAGGGGGCTCCGGCGAACTGTACGACTCCAACGCTTCTAAGTAGAAAGCCCCCGGTGTTGTCTCCTGAGGACTTCCCCAGGCGAGCATCTCCGGCGAAAATCGCTGGGTGGCAGTCCACTCCTGGACACCCAGGACCGGCTGGTTAAGCTTTTCGTACCATCGGATGAGTTGTTCCAGGGCAGCGGGCTGTTCGGGGTCGGCCTGAAAGAGTCGCGGACGGCACCAGACACAGATCGCTTCGTGGGGCACTGCATCGCGGGCGCACAGGACCGCGTGGCCGACCCCCTGGGGGGCTTCCTGAACAACCACTTGGACCGCTTCGGCCATCCGTTCCAGTTCGGCCGGGAGCCGTCCGGGGCGGTTGGAGCTTGCGTCGCTCCAAAGCGCTGGGCCGGAGAAGTACCGAGCGATCCAAGGCCTCAACTCCGGTGTGCTGACGATCACCACCCGCTCAACGCCCGCCACGAGCGCCTCCCGGACCCAGTGATGGATCAGTGGGAGGACGGTCCCGGAGGAGTCGACGACCGGCGCGAACCCGCTGCTCACCGGCAACGGCGCCGGATAGATCATACCTTCCCACGCCGACAGCGGGACGATCGCTGCCCGTACTCGCCTCATGACGCTTTGTCTCTTTCTCGCAGGCTCTCTGAGAGCTTAGTCCCCAGCCTTCCGGGTCGTCAAGCGCCAAGACCCTCCACCCTGAGGTGCGGCAGCGGCGACCGGCGGTCAGGAAGACCGCTTGCTCCAGCCCGACTGTGTCCGATACTCTTTGATCGTGCTGTTGGGGACGGATCGAGCGTTTCAAGCGTGGAGGGCTTTGCGGATGTCCGTTCGAAAGGAGCTGTTAGAGATCCTCGTCTGTCCGCGTTCAAAAAAGCCGCTGGTCCTGGACGGCGATCGGCTGGTCTCGACCGATCCGGAGACCCGACTGGCCTACCGGATTGAGAACGGCATCCCCATCATGTTGCTGGACGAAGCGGTCGCCTTGGACCCAGAAGAGTGGCGGGCCGTCATGGAACGACACCAAAAGCAACGCGAAACGGTTTCCAACCCATGAGCAATCGTGATCCTCAGGCCCTGCCGCTTAAGGCCTATGAGAACCCGGAGTTTCTTCACAGCGAGGAGGCCAGGGTCCTCCGCATCCTTGCGGAGTACCTTTATCCTCAGCAGCAGTTCCGGCGGTATCAGGTCTCCCATACGGTCGTCTTTTTTGGCTCGGCACGGATTCCCTCCCCCGAACAGCGGGAGGCCACCGCACGCTCCGGAAACGACCTAATCCACCTGGCCCGCTATTACGACGAGGCCCGCGAGTTGGCCCGAATGCTGACCGAATGGTCCCGAACCCTCCCTCCAGAGGAGCGCTTCATCATCTGCTCGGGCGGAGGCCCCGGAATCATGGAGGCCGCGAATCGGGGGGCAAGCGACGCCGGTGGGCTCTCGGTCGGGTTGAACATCAGTCTGCCCTTTGAACAGATGCCCAACCCTTACATCACGCCGGAGTTGAACTTTGAGTTCCATTATTTCTTCATGCGCAAGTGGTGGTTTGTGCGCTTGGCGCTGGCGCTGGTGATCTTCCCCGGCGGCTATGGAACGCTGGACGAGCTGTTTGAGCTGTTGACCCTCCTGCAGACGCGGAAGATTCGGCGACGGGTGGCTGTAATCATCTACGGTCGGGACTACTGGAATTCGGTGATGAACCTGGAGGCGATGGCTCGCTGGGGCACCATCTCTCCGGAGGACCTTCATTTGTTCGAGTACGCCGATTCGCCGTTGGAGGCCTTTACGATCCTCCGGACCCGCTTTGAGGCCTACTTTGAACAGCGCAAACGGGACGAAGAGCCGGTCGAGCCTGCGCGCTTCAAGCCGACCGCCCCTCCCGATTGACCGCCAGGGCGTCCGTCCGTAAAATGGAACCGCTTGGGAAGGGGTGGTGTCCTGTGGTTGCCTATCGGGTGGTCGTTCGCGGACGGGTTCAGGGGGTCGGATTTCGCTGGTTCGTGCGCGACCACGCCCACCGGCTTGGCGTCGTCGGCTACGTTCGGAACCTTCCCGACGGACGGAGTGTGGAGGCTCACCTTCAAGGAGAAGAGGAGCCGGTTCAGGAGTTAATTCGGCGGATGCGTCAAGGCCCACCGGGTTCGCGTGTCGAGGAGGTTTCGGTTTCCCCCGTTCCGGTGGATGCCAACCTTTGTGACTTTCGGATTGTGTTCTTTTAGGCAAGCTGTCTCAGAGGAGTTCCTCATGTCGGATCGGTTGCGTGTGGCGATGATCGGTTGTGGCGGGTTGCCCTCTGGGGTGCTGCTTCCCGCGCTGCGGCTGGTGGAGGAGTGCCGTCTTGTGGCTACCTGCGACCTTCGGCCTGAGGCCGCCGAGCGGGCCGCGCGGCGGTTCGAAGCCGAACGCTGGTATACCGATTACCTGGAAATGTTCCAAAAGGAGCGGCTGGACGGCGTTTTGATCGCGACGCCGCCGGCGGTGCACGTTCAGGCAGGGATCGCTGCGCTGGAGCACGGGCTCCACCTGTTTGTGGAGAAGCCTCCGGCGATGACCGCTGAGGATGCCCGGCGATTCCGCGACGTTGCCCGCCGGAGCGGAAAGAAGGTCCTAATGGGCACCGTTCGACGGCACGCCCCCGCCCACCGAATCGCCAGGGAGTGGATGGAAACGGAGGCCTTTGGAACACCGCTCGTTTATGAGTCGCACTACGTTTGCCCCGGCCCGGGGATGCGGTTGGATTGGGGAATGGATCCCCGTTCGGACCGCGACATGTTCCGCTTCTTCCTAATGGACCACATCATCCATTCGTTAGACCTGGCCCGGTTCTTCATGGGCGAGATCGTCGCCGTCCGGGCAGTCCGATCCCGCGCGGCGGAGCGCCAATATGCCGGCGTGATCCAGTACCGATTTGAGAGCGGAGCGGTGGGGAGCGAGACGATCGCGATGCGTTCGCCGACCTTCGAGACGCGCGTCCACATTGTCGGCGACGGTCCCAGCTGGATCGCCGTTCACAACTGGTCCAAGATCGCCCTTTCCGTCCCGGACCTGCCGATCGGCCAAGGGGGTTACAACGACGGGCGGGCGATCCATTGGGACGGCGGGATCACCTATCAGAACGGGGCAATCCGCCCCGGTTATCGGGAGGAGCTGACCGCCTGGGCGCGGGCGATCCTCGAGGATACCGAGTGTCGGGCCAACCTGGAGGACGGCTACCGCGAGATGCTCCTGATCGAAGCGATCATGAAGAGCGTCGAGACCGGCGAAGAGGTGGCCGTTCCGGTCGAGGAGTGAGCTCAGACGATCCACCAGCGGCTTGGTTCGATCGCTTCCAGCCCAAAGGAGCGGTACTCCTCGGGCAGCGAGGCAAGCAGTTCCTGTGCCTTGCGCCCGATTGCCTCGGCGGCCAACTCGATGCAGCGGGCGCCGACCTGTGTCGAGGCATGCTTCCGCGGATCCAAGCCGGCGATTCCCGAAGGGGGCTTTGCGTCCAGGTTGATCTCCCCCTCCCCTAGCTCAGCGAGGTTCACCCGGTCCGGATAAAGAAACAGCATGTCGGAGGTCTCCCACTTGGCGGCGTGGTCGGTGTTCGACTCTTCCCCCTGGCTCAGGGTCACCTCCCAGAGCGCCACCCCTCGAACGGTTCCGTCGGCAACCACCGGCTGGAGGGCGGCGTCCATCATGGCGATCATCTCCCGAACGTTGTGGCCGGAGACGGCAACGATCACCCGAAATCCCATCGCTTTGAGCCGCTCGAAGAGCGCGCTCAGCGCCGGGATCAGATGCTGCTGGCCCCATCCATCGTGGAGGAACAGAGGGGGGTAGACGACGCCTCCGAACCGCTCCGCCGTCTTGCACAGCACCCCGTGTGCCTTGAGGGCGTCGGTCCCCAACGGGAGATGACGCCCGTGCCACTCGATCGGGCCAAACGGCACGTAGACGACCGGAAAGGCCTTCGCCCGCGCCTCTAACTGCGCCGGACGAAGAAACTGCATCTGGACTTCGCGTGAAAGTTCCGGAGAGAGCATCGCTTGCTCCTTTCAAGCGGGCTAAACGGCCGGATCGCCTGGGCCGTTCTGTGCGTCCCCTCCTCTACTCGCGCCGGCTCACGAGGGCGTTTGGTCGAGGAGCTCCAGACGATGCCCCTTGGCCTCCAATTGCTCTTGAAGGTCCGCCAAAACAGCCCGAAGCCGGCGCCGGGCTGCCGATTCGTCCTCGTCGGCAACGAGCAGGTCCACCGTCAACCATCCCTCTCGGCGCTTGTCGGCCAATCGGGGCTTCAGATAGGCCTGAGGGAACCGGTCCGCCGTGGCCTGAAGGTAAGGGACGAGCTGGGATTCGTAGGGAATATCGACCAGAAACCGAGCGTGTGCCGTCTTTCCAGCGCCTCGCTCCAGCATCCAGGGGGCCACGTGTTCGGCGAACACGTGACGCATCTCCCGGGGCGGGCCGGGGAGTGCGAAGAAGTCGGTTCCTTCCACGGAAAGGTGAATTCCCGGCGCCCATCCGACTGTGTTCCGCAACGGACGGGCCCCGCGCGGGAGCCTGGCCATCCGAGCGAAGTTCCAGCGGAGCTCCGCCGGAGAGTTGAGCCCCAACCGCTGAGCGAAGTCGCAGGCGACCTCCTCGTTCGGCTCCAGGGGGACTCCGGCTAACTCGGCTAACGCCGCTGCGGTAATGTCGTCGTCGGTGGGGCCCAATCCTCCCGTGGAGACTACCACTTGGGCCCCCCGCTGGATGGACTCCCGGAACGCCTCCACCAACGTGGGAAGCTCGTCGTGAAGCTGGGTGATCCGTCGCACGTCGCCGCCTAGTCGAACGATCTCCTGCGCCAGCTCATGGGTGTTGGTGTCCAGTGTCAGGCCGTAGACGACCTCGGTGCCGATCGCGTACAGCTCCACAGACAGCCGACGAGCCATCGGATCGCTATCCTCCTCGCGCGGTGGCTAAAACCTCCGCGACCGTCGGGTTGGGGCTCCGAATCGCTTCCGGCGAGTAGACTGTCAGCGTCGGGATCGCCCCCTGGACCGCATGGGCGCGGATACGAATGCGCTCCTCTTCGGTGCTCCCGCTCAGTTTGGAGTACCCGATCGAGCGGCACCAGCGGCCGAATATCCGCTCGTTCAACGGGATAAGACCGTCCTCTACGAGTCGGGCCAGCTCCGGAAGGTTGGTCTGCCAGCTTCGGAACAGATGGGCCTGGGTGACGCCGTGGTGTCGAGCGGTGACCTCGTTGCGCCCCTCTCCGCCGACCAGAAGCCCACGACCGATTCGGCTCAGCTCCGCGATCAGCCGGGCCATTCCTTCCGCCGGCGTCTGGTTCTCCACCAGGGCGTTGGCGGTGTTCCAGGCGCAAAGGGTGACGTCGACGAAAACGGCCTCCAGTCCGAGCTCCTCAACGGCACGGGCCGTCTCCTCTTTGAGCACCGAACGCCACATCGCCAGGCCGGGGTGAATCTTCACCATCACCTTTTTGTCCCGATGGAGCAGCCGACTCCGATTCGACTCCGGAACGGGCAGCGAACGGCCAGGAACCCAGGTCCACCCCTGTACCCGCCCGGTCTCGATGTCCCGGTACTGAAAATCCCGAAAGAGGGGATACGTGGGATGGGTCGGGTCCATGTCAATGGCGTTGAAGTGGGGCATCACTCGGAAGCCACGCCGCTGAGCCTCCCGAATAAACGCCCTCCCTTCTTCGCTCGGTCGGAAGGTCGGGTAGTTCTCGTCGTACGGATCGGTTCGCCAGTTGGGAAGGTGAATCAAGACGGTCTGCGGGTCGATCCGTTGCTCCTGGATGGCCTGGAGGATCTCGACGTTTGTCGGCAGCCAACAGAAGGCCAATCGGAGCTGGTTCAACCACTCTGGGCGGCCCTCTAGCGCCGTCCGATGCCGCTCGGCCCACAGCTCCCGATACCGATCGGCCGCTGCGGTCCATTCCCCCGAATACGGCTCAATGCGCCAGCGGACCCCACCGGCGGCTAGGTTCTGGTGGACGGGGCCGTAGGCCTCCGTCTCGAGCCCCAGCGCATGGGCGTGTCCCGGAACACCGACCGTCAAGCTCTTGTACCGGAAATGGTCGTCAGGATCGAGAATCAACAGACCACTCGTGCCGCCGTCTAGGGCACAGAATCCCGCCTCCCACTGAAACGGCCAATGCCAGCGCGACTGGTGGAGAAGCGGATCGTCCAGCGGCAGCCGCACCCCCTGAAAGAACGGCGCCACCAATCGGACAGAAGGATCCACCCCGACAAGAGGCCATCGACACCCGCGCAGACCCGGACGCGAGGAATACCCGCTCGCCTCAATCACGATCCCACCGGACTCCGGCTCCTCCGCCACTCGCACGATCCCGTCCCCATGCCAGCTGTGAATCCGAATCTCAGCCTCATGCTCGTTCCAAGCGTAAAGCTGAACGGAGTCGCCGATCTCTCGGCCCAGCGGAACCGTCTCGCCCCGGAGGAAGACTAGATATAACGGTGCGACGGTCTCTGGATTTGCCTCGATCCACCGTCGGCCTGTGTGGTCCCAAAGCCCAACGAGCACCCCCTGTTCCCACTCGGCCTGAAGGCGGCTGGTTTTGACGCTCATCTGTTGGCCGGAGATGCGAATCATCGTTCGTCCATTCCCGTGGGAGACCCCCAGCTGGAAAAACGGCAACCTGAAGACCTAAGCCATCTTCGGCCAAAGTAGAGCTTCCGCGTCTTAAGGTCAAGGGCCGGGCGTTAAGGGCTTTCTTTGCCGGACTGGCAACGTTACCTTTCGTTGCCTTTTCCGATCTAGGCCGTTATACTCCTCTCTGAGAACCGAACCGGTGAGGTGAATCCTGGTGCGCAGTCGTCCGTCCCTTTTGGGCCTAGTTATCACGCTGGCGTTGGTCGTCGGCGTAGTTTCGCTGACCCCCTGCATTGGGCCGGAAGAGTGTATCGGCTCTGGGGGGCACGTCCACTGCCCGGCACACCGGGGCTCTGCTGGGGCTGATCACCCGACTCGTCATCCCTTCTCTCAAGAGCGGGCCCATCAACTGGTCTGCGGAAGCTCAGCCCTTCCGGGCGTCTCCCCGCCGACCGTTCTCTGCGCCCCGTGTGGGGTGTTGTCGCTCCTTCCTCTGGACGCCGGAGGGATAAGACTTCCCCTTCCGTCAAGCACCTGGGTGGGAGTCCCCCTGGAGGGCTCTGCTTTCCTTCTGGTAGAGGTTCCTCGCCCGCAGAGTGCCCGCGCTCCGCCCCTCGTTTGATCTTCTTTCCGCTTTGTTTTCAATCGCTTGTCCTGTTGTAGTCCCACAGACGATGGGAGACGGCCATGTCTTTTCGGCAGCTTTTTCACTGGGGAACGCTTTTTCTCGTGCTGCTTGGGTTCAGCGCTTGTGGTAGGGCTTCGTTGCCCAGCTTTTCGGAAAATCATCCGGCCAATCCGGAGGCTCCTTCCGCTCCGGCGGTGGAGGCCCCGACGGTTCTTCGCGATCCGGTGCCCATTGATCCCGTCCTGCTGACTCCTCCGGGCGAGTCGTCGGCCGCGCCGGAGGGTGGCCCGATGCGAATGGAGGGCCATTCGATGGAGGGGCACTCGATGGAAGGAGTGGGAGAGATGGGCGCCCCTGAGGGAGCGCCTCATCCGACCCCGGAAGCGGAGTCTGAAGACGCAAGCCCGTCCCACCATCACCACTGAGCCGAAGAGAGGAGGAGAAGGGACCATGCGCAGAGTTCACGGGAGCCTCTGGATCGGCTTGACGGCCGCTCTTTTTCTGGGCGGTTGTGCCGGGGCGATCCAGGAAGGCGCCTTCCGATCCGTGGAGCGGACCGTTCAGGAGCGTTCTGGCCTCTTGGTGGAACGGTTGGCCTTCGGTTCGGAGGCGGAGGAGCGGGTCGCTCGCTCGGTTCAGGAGCTGCTTGAGGCGCCCCTGACCGAGGAGAACGCTGTGCGGATTGCGCTGTTGAACAACCGGGAGCTTCAAGCGGCCTATGAGGAGTTGGGGGTCGTCGCTGCCGACTGGCTCGACGCTGGACTGGTGGAAAACCCGGTCTTACGAGGCAGTGCTGGCTTTCCGACCGCCGAGGAGGATTCCGGCTCCGATGGAACCGGTCCGGACCTGCTGGCTGAAGTGGAGTGGAACGTTCTCAGTCTTTTCACGCGGTCGCTGCGACGAGGGAGCGTCGGTCCGAAGGTAGCAGCCGCCCAGGCGCGGGTTGCGGCTGCCGTCTTGGAGACGGTCCGTCGGGTCCGGAGGGCGTATGCTGAAGTACAGGCGGCGGAGGCCCGGGTGGAGCTGTTTCAGCAGGCTACAGCAGCTGCGGAGGCGGCGGAACTGCTCGCTCAGCGGCTCCGAGAGGCGGGAAACATCCCCGAGTTTGATCGGCTGGCGCAGATCTCCTTCGCCCAGCAGATGCGGATCTCCTTGGAGCAGGCGATTGCCGCCAGGGATGCGGCTAGGGAGCGGCTCAATGCTCTGCTAGGCCTGTGGGGACCTCAAACAGGCTGGACGCTCAGCGGAGAACGGCTTTCCGACCCGCCGGAGACGCTCGAGTTGCCGGAGAACCTGGAAGCGGAGGCTGTCCGCCGGAGCTTGGAGCTGGCCGCGCTCCGTCAGGAGATCGAAGCCGAAGCCAAGCGCCTTGGATTGCTGAACGCGACCCGCTGGGTTCAGGACCTGGAGCTGAGCGTGGAGACAGAACGCCAGGACGGCGAATGGGAGGCCGGACCGGGCCTGAGACTGCCGCTGCCGTTGTTCGACCGTAAGCAGGGGCAACGAGCTGCCGCGGAGGCGCGACTTCGTCAACTGGCCCATCGGTACACCGCCCAGGCGGTAGCCGTTCGCGCTGCGGCCCGAACGGCCCAACGCCGGTTGATCGCCGCTCATCGCATCGCGCAGTACTATCGGAGCTCGGTTCTGCCGCTTCATGAGCGGCTCGTCGAGCGGGCTCTGCTCCGGTACAACGCGATGCAGATCGGCGTCTTTCAGTTGCTCGCCGCTAAGCAGGCTCAGGTTCAGGCCGCGGACCGGTACACCGAGGCGCTGCGCGAGTACTGGCAGGCCTGGTACGACCTTCAAGCGTTGCAAAGTGGGACGACGTTGGAGCTCGTCTCCTCTCCGCTTCCAGCAGCGATGGAAGCCACCCCCTCTGCGGAAGGAGGACACTAAAGATGAAGCGACGGGAGCTGTTTCAGTGGGGCGCGCTGGCCGGGGGCGCCCTGTTGCTGGGATCGTCCGGCCGTGCTCAAACCCCGACCAACCGCCGGTGGGAGGCCAGCTACGCTGGAACCCTGGGACAAAAGCCCCAAGAGCCCGGGCTCCCCGGCAAACACTATACGCCGGTGAAGACCCCCAACAACCGGAGCCTGCCGTTTCGGATCGTAGACGGCGTAAAGGTGTTCCACCTGGTCGCCGAAGAGGTCTGGCACGAATTTGCGCCCGGCCTCAAGGCCCAATGTTGGGGGTACAACGGGGACACCCCCGGTCCCACGATCGAGGCGGTTGAAGGCGATCACATTCGGATCTACGTCACCAACCGTCTCCCGGCGCCGACCTCGGTTCACTGGCATGGGGTGTTCCTCCCCAACGGAATGGACGGCGTGAGCGGCCTGACACAACCTCACATCCTTCCCGGCGAGACCTTTGTCTACGAGTGGGTCGTTCGCCAGACGGGAACCTACCTTTACCACTCACACCACAACACGATGGTCCAGGAGGGAATGGGACTGGTCGGGCTGATGGTCTTCCACCCGCGCCGTCCGGCGCCGGAGGAGCAGGTCCAGCGCGACTACGCGCTGCTGCTGAACGAGTGGCGGATTGATCCGGGCACCTATCGTCCTAATCCCAATGAGATGACCGACTTCAACATCTTGACGATCAACGGAAAGGCCTTTCCGGCGACCGAACCGTTGCTTGCCGAGGTCGGCGATCGGGTCCGGGTGCGGATCGGCAATCTGAGCGCCATGAGCCACCACCCGATCCACCTTCACGGGCACGCCTTTAAGATCGTCGAAACGGACGGAGGAAAGCTCCCCTCCAGCGCCCAGTGGTGGGAGACGACCGTCCTCGTTCCCGTCGGAAGCACGCGGACGATCGAGTTCGTCGCCACAGAACCGGGAGACTGGGCGATGCACTGCCATATGACCCACCACATCATGAATCAGATGGGCCACGATTTCCCGAACATGGTGGGGATCAACCCGCGTGGACTGGATCGCCAGATTGGCCGTCTAGTGCCCGGTTACATGACGATGGGACAAGATGGCGGCGAAGGGATGGCCGAGCACATCGCGATGGGTCACATGCCGATCCCGGAGAACAGCATCCCGATGCTCAGTGCCGAAGGGCCGTTCAGCTACATGACGATGGGCGGTATGGCCACGGTTGTTAAGGTCCGCGAGCGGCTGGAAGGGGATCGTGATCCGGGATGGTACCGGCATCCGGAGGGCACCGTCGCCCGTCTTGCGACCGACGAGGAGATCGCTCGCGATCTGGAGTAAAAGCGCTGCTCAGAGGTGGAGAGGGGGGAACACGGCTGCTGCTCTCCCTCCTCCCCTGCTGCTCTCCCTCCTCCCCCCTCTGGGCCGCTACAGACGAAACTGAATCGCCGTCTGAAAGGCGACGTCGGTCGGCTCGACGCCGGAGGGCGGCCGGCTGTCGTGTCGGAGCACTAAGCCCACTGGGAGTGTGATCCGTTGTGAGAGGGCTGCCGAGAGCGTCAGTTCGCTGAGCAAACGGAAGTCGTCCCAGTTCCCCCAGCGAGGTTGGATGAAGACGGTCTCCTTCATCAAGGCCCTTTGGCTCAGGGGCAGTTCAACGCTCAGATAACTAGAAAGGCGCACCCCTTGCGCCACTGCGCCCGCATCCGGTTCGGCCCCGGTCCGCAACCGTTCGTATTCGCCCATCACAGCAACGCCCAGCGCGACGAAGCTACCCCTTCCCATCTCCTGCTGAAAACGCGGCCCGCTTCCCACCAGGGCCCGAAGCGCCAGGCGGCGGAACTCGTCGAACTCATACTGGGCGAACCACTCCCATTGCCAAGGGAGGGCTAGCGTGTGTCTGTATCGAATGTGGATAAAGGTCGCGTTAGCAAAGCGACGTTGTGTCCGGCGTCCTTGAGCGCGCAACTCCGACCGGAGAACGCCCAACAACAGCCCTGACTTGGAGAGGTGGGCGAGCTGACCTCGGCTCTGAAACTGCGTCAGCGCCGTGTTGCCACTCCGCAGGTCCAACGAAAGTTGAGCCGAGCCGCTCCAGCCGGCTGGAAGGCTCCGGGCAAGCGGCAACACGTTGACGATCTGCGCCTGCGTTGGTGCTGTGGCGAGCAACAGCCCGATCAAGAGCGCCGTTCTCGCTCGGCTCACTGCGCCTCCTCGTGCTCGAAAGGGGGCTCCCGTTGCGGCCTAAGGGCGGAAGGTGGTCTCCAGGACGGTCCGCCGCTGATGGGCTTCCCGAGCCAGCAATGTTACCTCCAACGTCCGGACGGCGTCCCCGTAGTCGGAGCGAATCGCCGAGCCGTCTCCGCTCCGGACGGCCTCCAGGAAGACCCGATCCTCCTCGGCGTACATGTTGTTGGTCGGGCGGAGCTCCTCCGGTTCCGCGTTGGGCGTCCGATATCGAAGTGATCCGTAGGTGTACTCGGCGATGAAGTTCTTGGCGAAAAGGTCTAGGCCCGTCTTGTAGCCCTGGCCGAGCATGCAAGCCGAAGCGATCGAGCCGACGGCGCCGTTTTCAAAATAGAGCAGCGCGAGACTGGCGTTCTCGACGGTGGCCGTCTCGTTGAGCGGAACGCGTCGGGCAAAGCCACCCCCAACCGCTGCCACCTCCCCGACCAGATAACGAGCTAGATCGAGGATGTGGGTGGTCTGTTCGACCAGTTGACCACCGGACTTTTCAACGTCCTGCCACCATCCGCCCGGGGCGCCGCCCATGTAGTAGCCAAGCGTCAGCTCCACCGCAACGCCCTGGAGTCGCCCACGGAGGTGGTCCACCGTGTCCATGTACCGGACGCAGTACCCCGCCGCGTTGATGATCCCTGCCTTCCGGATCGCCTCGTATTTGCGAATGGCCGCCTCCATGTGGAGCTCGACCGGCTTTTCGACGAACAGAGGGCATCCCGCCGCCGCGACGGTCTCTTCGATCTCCCCGTGCGCAAACGGAGGAACACAGACGTAAACCGCGTCGAGCTCCTCGGACTCCAGCATCCGCCGGTAGTCGGTGTAGGTCCGCTCGACGCCGTACTCTTCCTTTCGTCGGTTGAGAGTCGCTTCGTTGATGTCACAGATCGCCGCGATAGTGGCCCCCTCAGCGGCGCGGACGTTGTTCAGGTGGACACCAGCAACGCCTCCAACCCCAATGAACCCGACGCGCAGTTCTGCCATGGCCGACTCCTTCTCAGGGTGAAAGGATCGGTCGGCACTGTACGCGGAATGAATCCGCCGGTCAAGCGGAAACCGGATGAAAAGAGACGCCCCCGCCGCTCAGGGCGGGGACGCTTCGACAAAGGGAAGGAACGGAAAGCAAGCTTAGCGCCGGCTCTTGAGCGCCCCCCAGGCGGTGGCGAGCTTCCCTGTAGGCTCAACGGCCAACGGCTTGCCGATCGTATAGCGGAAGTAGACGTCGTCCGCCTCGTTGTTGGGGCCGCACCAGGCCCAGAACGCTGTACAGTCCGGATCGTGGAGCACCTGGCGCATCGTGGCCGCACCAAACCCCCAGACGCCTCCGCCGAACTGCTCGTAGTACTGGAGCTCGCCCCAGCCGGAGTCGTCGAAGTTGGGCTGCTCCCACCCGTCGTTCCGATTGGCGATCGGCTCCCCAGCGTCACAGACCCACGCGCTGCCCGGCTCGGTGGGGAGGTACTCCCCGTTGTCCAGGATGATGTCGGCCAGGAACCCCCCAACGCCAGCCGCACCGGGCTCGAAGTCGTGAACGTAGACCGCGATCACCGCGCTGCCGTTTTTCAACTCAAATTCGGTGACCGTCGGCCGCTGCCAGTCGTTCCCCTGGGCCAGCAGCTCGCCGTTGACGAACACCTGCCACTCGTTATCGCCACTGACTCGCACCACCGCCGCTTGGGCCAGCAGCCCGACACTCAGCATCCCAAGCGCGCACAGAACGGCTCGACGCATCTCTTGTCTCCCTTCAGGACGGTACGATTCGGTCTTAGGGGCAACTCCTCGTTCACTGTGAATGATTGTTCGGAATGTCCTGCTGTTTGTCAAGGGTCTGGTGACAGACTGTAGAGCAATCACGTATATGTTCATACCGATAGTAAATGTTCAGAGTATGGTTTGAGACGATAACGTGTTCTTTACATTCAAGCGGCTGAGCTTGCTTCAGGTTTGCCGGTTACCAGGTGGCAGGCAACGGCCCGATCCGGCGCGACAGGGAGGAGTTGCTGCGGGGTTTGGGCGCATTCAGGTTGCGCTTGAGGGCAACGGGGATGAAACGGGCAGCCGCTGGGAGGGTTTGCCGGATCGGGGACCTCCCCCCGAACCTGGAGTCGCCCTCGGCGTCGTCGGGGATCGGGGATCGGCACCGAAGCCAACAACGCTCGCGTGTAGGGATGGAGGGGTTCTCGATAGAGCGCCTCTACCGGCGCCGACTCGACCACCCGGCCCAGGTACATTACGAGCACCCGATCGGCGATGTGGCGAACAACTCCTAGGTCGTGGGAGATGAAGAGGTAGCCGATCCCTTCGCTCTCTTGGAGGTCCAGCAGCAGGTTGACGATTTGGGCTTGGACGGAGACGTCCAAGGCGGAGACGGGCTCGTCGGCGACGATCAAGGCGGGTTGGACGGCCAGGGCGCGGGCGATGCCGATCCGTTGGCGCTGGCCGCCGCTGAACTCGTGAGGGTACCGCTCCGCATGGCGGGGGTCCAGTCCGACCCGCTCCAGAAGCTCGGCGACTCGTTGGGGAATGCGTTCCGGCTCGACCAGCCGGTGAATCCGCAGCGGCTCTGCGAGGATGTCGCCGACTCGCATCCGGGGGTTCAGCGAGCCGTAGGGATCCTGAAACACCATCTGCATGAAGCGCCGGGTTTGGCGCAACTCGCGCCGCGAAAGGGAGGTGATCTCGATCGGCTCGGCCTCCTCGTTCGGTCGCAGCCGGACCGTTCCCGCGTCCGGTTCCAGAAGCCGAAGGATCAGCATGCCGGTTGTTGTCTTGCCGCAGCCGCTCTCGCCGACTAGGGCGACCGTTTCGCGGCGGCCCACGGTCAGGGAGACGCCGTCCACAGCCCGCACAACTCGCCGGGGACGGCCCCAGCTTCGCCCGAGCGGGAAGAACTTTCGGAGCCCCTCAGCCTCTAAGATCGGCGCGGTCAAAACTGCACTCCTAACGACACCCGATGGCTGCCCCCCAGCTCGCCGCTGGTAAAGGCGTAGTCGGCCCGAAAGGCCTGCCCGCCGACAAACCCCAGTCGGAAGCCGGCGCCCACCGAGAAGTCGCGCAGCGCAGCCGCTGTCGACTTCCGCTCCAGGAGACCCAGTCGAAAGGCGACGAGCTCCTTCAGCTCCCATTCCAAGCCGGTCTTCAGCTCCAGCCGCTGTTTGGTGTCCAGTTGCAGGCTCCAGGTCAATTGTGAGTCCCAGCGGGGCAGCCGTCGGACGTAGGCCAATCCTAGCCGCAGGTTGGGGCGGATCCGATCCCGATGGGAGACCTCCCCCTCCGCCGGAACGGTGTTCCAAAAGAGTGTGGTCGTGGTCGCGTCCTGAAAGACGATCGCTCCGCGAACAGCTCCCCTGGAGTCCAGGTTCCAGACGCTCAACAGCCCAAGGTCGAGGCCGGCGCCCAACGCATTCACGCCGCCGGGAGCTGTCAGATAGAGCAGCTTTCCCCCGACGCCACCGAAAAGCGTCATAGCACGCCAGGCAGCCAATCGGCGCCCTGCGGTCAACAAAAACGCGTTCTGAGAGACGGAGGCCGTCCCGACCCGTTCCGGGCGGTTGATCGAGCTGACCGGCTCCCCCGGATGGGGCACCCGCGTCAGAATGATCTCGTCCACACCCAGCCGGATCCAACCGATCCCCCACCGCGTGGGGCCAACTGGAACGGCTAAACCGACAAAGTCGTACCGATCCATTCCAAACAGGGTGGAGTGCATCAGGCCAAGGTCTCGCCGCTCCAGTTGGGCCACGCCGGCAGGGTTCCAATAAGCGGCGGTCGCATCGGTGGCCAGAGCCGCGTATGCGCCGCCGAGGCCGAGCGCGCGTCCCCCAACCCCGAGCGTTAAAAACTCACCTGCGAACGATTCGGCCCCCTCTGCCGTCCGGAGGAGGAGAAGAAGAAACGTCCCCAGGAGCCAAAGGCCCCGCCGGCACGTTCGCGACCGATCCGCGTTCTGTCTCTGCACGCTCCGCCCCCGGTTAGCGTAGTTTCAACAGCTTCAGCGTCTTGGTCTTCTCTTTGCCCTCGGCGACAGCCCGCACCCGCGCGTAGTAGACCCCGTTGGCCACCTCCCGGCCCTCCGCGTCGCGCCCGTCCCAGCGGATGCGAACGAACCCCGCCGTTGCCGGATGCTCTAGCCGCTGCACCACCCGGCCAGCGACCGAGTAGATGGTGACCTCAAGCCCCTCGACCGCCCCGCTCATCTCGATGGCCAGGTCCGTGTACGTTCGAAACGGATTGGGATAGTTGAGCACGCTGAGGATCTCCGCGTTTTGGGAGACCCGAAACCGGGTCTCTGTGGTCGTTTCCTGTCCTTCCAGATCCCGTGCGAGAACACGGAGGACGTAGTTCCCCGGCTCCAGTTCCGGCGTGTAGTTGATCAGCAGCGCTCCAGAACCGGCAGTTGCCGAAGCCGTGTAGTTTTCAGAGCTCGCCGGCTGAAACTCCGCTCCGTCCCGACTCAGTTCCAGGGCAACGTCCTCCGGCGCAACGCCGGAGGCGTCCGAGAGGGTGATGCGGAACGGAGGCCGGTTCGGCACCGGATCGCCGTCGGCGAAGTCCTGGCCGCTGACGCGGACTTCGACCACCGGCGGCTCCTGATCGCTCGACCGGAACAGGGCGAAGGTCCCCAGCTTCGTCGTGGAGCCGCGCACCAGGGCCGCCGTGTGGGTTTCAAAGCGGAAGGCGTCTCCGGCAGAAAAGGCGCGCTTGCCCGACCAAATTCGGAACCGGACCCCGCTTTCGGGGTCCTCCCACAGCTCCCCCACCCGCCCCAGAAGCGGAGAGCCGTCCTCCTGAACCACTCCCCTGGAGGCCCGATAGACCTGGAAGGTGTCCGGGCTCACGAACACCACCGCCCACCGGTCCGCGCCGGGGCCGGGCGTCCGGACCACCTGCACCGACTCGATCAGGCCGTTTCCATCGTTCCCTGTTCGTGGGCTGACCACGATCGGACCGTTGTCCCCTGAGATCACCTGAAAGCGCACGACGTCCCCAAACTCCCAGGGCAGGTCTTCGCCTGGAAGCCCTAAGAATGGCAGCTCCTGCCGGTCTGGAGGAATTTGTTCAGCACTTCCCAGCAGTGAAAGCCCCTGGGCGATCCGCTCCAATGGACTGTTATCGTTTGGAGCGTAGTAAACGTCGAACTGAGAAGAGCCGACGAGCATCAACGCCCAACGGCCCGCCGCCAGCTGTTCTGTGTGATAGATGGTGATCGCTCGCGATCGAAACGGGGGCGTTTCCGGATCGGTGGTGACCGTCCGGAGAACCGGTTGCCCTTGTGCGTCCCGGAGGAGTTCGCCGTCGGCGATTCGGCGCCAACGTTCCAACTCCGGGAGCCAGCGGTAAAGACCGACCGCCTCCAACTCCGGCTGGAGGAACTGATCAACCAGTCGGCGCTGCTCCGGCGGAAGCTGCTGATAGGGGACCGGCGGCAGGCCGAGCTCCTCCTGAGCGATGCGCCGGTATCGGGTCAGGTCGAGCGCCAGTTCCAAGACGGCGGCCTCGATGAGCTCCGTCTCCTCCCCCGCTTCGATTTGATAGCTCCACCCCGGGACCGCTGAGAGGGTCGGCTGACCCACCGGCGGCTGGACCGTGGGGAGCATCCGAAGCGAAACGCCCTCCCTCACAGCGCCGCCGGGGAGGTCGATCCTTCCCGTCCCCGCCGGAACGTTCAAGCTGACCGATCGGCCCGCGTAGGGCACCTCCGCCACCTGAATCGTCGTTCCGTCCAGGTTGTTGAAGGTGCGCCGTTCTCGGGGTGGGTCCGTCTCAGCATTTCGGTTAGGCTCCAGCCACACGAAGACCGGGTAGCGTCCCGGTTCCAGCGCCACCGGGAGCCGAGCCTCGGCGATCCATCGAGAGGTGAACGGAGTCTCCGGGTCGCGCAGGCGCTTCGGCTCTTCAGGACGCTCGTAGATCAGGTCCTGCCGCCTCCACTCTGAAGGGAGCACGCGAACGGTGCCCAGCTCCCGAGCGGTTGGGTCGGGACGCCGGTCGCCGTCCTGGTCTGGATGGCCAAGGTAGAAGGCGACCTCCACCGGAACGGTGGTCTCGACCGGTTCGGTGTTCTCCAGACGGGCGATCAGCAGACCGGAGTCCCCCTGAGTGCTGTAGCGGATCCAGGGGTCCCCCGTTTGCTCCGAGATGTACACCCGCCAGTCGGGGAGCGGCTCGGGAAGGAACGACTCCTCCGGCGACTCGATCCGGTTTCCCTCCCGATCGGTTACCTGAATCTGATAGTCCCAACTCTCCCCAGGCGGGGGAAGGGGGACGTTCTCCCCCAGTCGGTACCACCCGGGGCCTCGCTGGGGATCGGGTAGAAGGGGCGTCTCTCGCCATCCGCCCCCGTTCCGGTCGAACCAACGAACCGCAGCCGATTGGATCCCCTGGTCGTCTACGATGCGGGCGAACAGCTCGACGGTTCGGTTGGGCCCCACCTGGACCACCCGTTGGTCAATCAGTGGCTCGGCGACAGCAAAGGTCGCTCCCCCAAGCGCTAGCGAGTCGCGCGATTGAGCGAAGAACTCCACCTGCGCCCGTCCTGGTTGGGCATTGGAAGGAACTTGGATCTGAATCTCCGGGTACCGACCGTTCTGAACGACCGATTCAGCAAACTGCTCGATCACATTGCCCGTCCCCCGCTCGGTGAAGCGAGCCGTAACGACCAGACTGCCGCTGAAGTCGGGAAGCGGAATGTACCGCTTCTGGTCCTCCTCCCGGACGTACTCGGTGCGGTAGACCTGTCCGGGGGCGATGCGGAGCGTCTCGCCGGGGCGAACGGAGCGGTTGAGCACCTCTGGCCGAACCTCGTTTTCGGCCATATAGAGTCGAGTCGCTGGGTCGCCAAACAGGGAATACTGTTGCATCACTTCAAAGTGGGAAAGCCCCCGCTCCAGCATGAGCCGCGTCTTGGAGTAAAAGGTGATCTCCCCCAGCCCCCGAACGTTTCGCTTGAAGATGTCGTCAAAGATGATCCGGTTGAGCGCGTCGTTTCCCGAGCCGAAGGTCAAGCGGGTGGCGGAGACCATCGCAATCACCCCCGTGTCCGGCATCCGCAAGAACACCTCGGCCATCGAAGGGTCGGCAGGGGCGTCGAAGTAGCCGTTGTTGCAGCTGAGGACGAACATCAGCGGATACCGGTCGCCGCTGGGCTGAAGCTGGCGGATCGCCCGGTTGTCGAAGATGATCTCGTGGGCCCAGACCAGACGGCCCCCGTGCCCGGCATACTGGGCGATGATCGCCCCTTCGCTCAGGTGGTCGCTGATCATGTCCCGCGCGACCTCCGCAGGACGACGGCCCAAGTACTTCTCCGGATTCGCGTTGACCTCTCGAATGATGTCCTCTAAGAAAATCTTGACCGTCTGATATCCCAGGAGCGTGTGGTTCTGGCTGATCTCGTTGAGGCTTTGGCGAAAGATGAAATCGCCGGAGTTGGTCGTATCGTCGTCAGCGACGGAGATGATCCGACGGCGCCAAGCCCCGTTGGGCGGATTCCCCTCATAGCGCATAATCTTGCGCACCACATCCCGGGCCTGTTGTTCCGTCTCAACGGGGATTCGACCGATGAAGAAGTCAGGAAGCGGATCGATCCCGCTGACCGTCGTGAACCAGTGATCGGACGCCGTCTGGCCAAAGAGGGTCCAGACGTAATGGGTAGGGATGTAGCCGAGAAACTCCGGCGCTTCCGGGTAAAGCTGTTGGTCGGCGCCGTAGAAGTCGTAAGTCCCGTCGGCTAAGATCACCACGTGGGTCAGCGGCGGCGCTTGCCAGTTCTGAAACGCGTCGGTCAAGAAGGCCTTGATCGCCCAAGGACTAACCATCCCGTCGCCGTACTCGTCGTAGATGTCGGTCACGTCCACGGCCAGGGCTCGGTAGCCTCCTCCCTTGGGGCTGCGCCGCCACTCGGCGAGCTGCTCGGCGGCTTCCCGAAAGCGAGGCGGATAGATGACAATCCAGTCGGCTCCGTTGGACGGCTCGCGCAGGTGGGAGGGGCGGTCCACCACGATCCGTTCAGGCCGCTTTGCTCCTAAGCTGGAGGCCGCGACGTACTCGGTATCGCTCAGATCGGGCACTTGAAAGCGCACCCGGTAAAGCCGCTCCGGAACCGGCGTCGCTCCGCCCAACGCTCGCTGGATGGCGATCCACCGTTTCCGATCCTCCGGGCCTGGTCGGTAGGATTCCACCTCGACGTTCCGAAAGCGTCGCAACAGCCGGCGGCCGTCGTGCTCGTAAACGACGACGTCCGGAGCGGCGAAGCCGTCCACCACGTACTCCAGCGTTCGGCGGCGTCGCACCTCCGGCGGTTCCTTAAACGGAGGGGTCCGGAACCGCAACGCATCGCCCACGGCGCGAAAGAGGCGGGTGTACTCCAGCTCAAACCAGTTCACATAGACGTGGTACGGGTAGTTGTCCACATCGTCGTCTTCGTTCGTGTCCACCCGAGAGAGCCGAAGCGTGTTCTGACCCACCACGGGGTCCTGGAGGTTCTCCGGCGCGACGGCCCGTTGAACGGTGAACTCGTCCTGGAGACTCCATTGGGCGCGACCCAACTTGACGCCGTTCAGGGAGACCAGAACGTCGTGATCCACCGGCGTACCCCCCTGCAGCCGAACGATGACCTGCGCTCGATCGAACGTCCGAGCCGGATCAAAGAGCGGGAAGCTGTACTCCGCGTCGTTCTTGTCCGAGTTGTTCTTGATTCCAAAGAAGAACCAATGGTCGCGAGCTTCGTACCACTGGTGCGGGTCCTCAAGACCGAGCGCCTCCGGCGGAACGTGCTGCAGGAGCAGGAACAGTTTGTTCTCCTCAAAGTGAAGCCGCGACCGAAAAGAGGGAACCACCGTCGCCAACGGATCGCGCGGAGCGCCCTCCGCCTCAGCGACGCGGAGCCCTGGCCGCTGCCCGACGATCAGCCAGTAAACATGATACGGGGAGTAGAACGAGTTGGGCCGCTCGGCGAAGAACTCCACGTAGTCCTGAGGGTCCAATCGTCCGTCGGCCTCCCCTCGGACGTAGACAGGCACCTCCTGCCCTCGAAAGGTGACGCGAAGAAATCGGGCCGGAATCTCGGCAAGGGCAACTCCGGCCTCTTCCAGCATCTGCCGGACCGTCGCGCCGTCCACCCGGTAGAGCCCTTCCTCCCGGATGTAGAGCTTGAGGGCGGCCAGCGGGGGGTCCTCCGGCCGCTGAGGAGCGGCAAAGGGCCGAGACGGCCCAACCCGCCATCGAGGGGCAAGGCTGCCGTTGAGCAGCCCGCGGCGCAGCAGGCCCTCGAAGGCCTCCGACTCCGGTCGCCTGGAGCCGATTCCCAAGGAGGGCGCTCCGGGTGCCACGCGAAACTCCACCCGGACGGTCAACCGGCGGGCATAGCGCACCCTTCCCGTCCTTGGCCAGTACTGGACGGGCCGCACTTCCAGAAGGCCGACCCGCTGATCACGCACTTTCCCCGTGAGTGTGACGGCAGCGGCCTCCTCTGGCCAGGCTCCAGACCTGCCGTAGACGACGGGGTCGGAGCGGTAGGTCGGTTGAAGGGTGGAGAGTCCGTCCTCAGATCGGACGGTTCCCGTCGGAACGGGGGCGAGGCGAAAGGTTCCTAGCTCCTGAAAATCGGCGCTCACAGCGACGACCAGAGGCCCGGCGCCGGGAGGAAGAGCAAACAGCTCCCGCCGGACCGGGAGGTCCGGCGCTCCGACCCGGCCCAACGGTACCCCCGTCGGTCATCTCGATCCGCACCGCCTCGGCTCCAGCTTGGGGCACCGGAACCGTGCGAGGTCTCTCAAACTCGAACTGAACGGTGAGACCGGTCTCGTCGGAGGCCAACACCTGCACGCCGGCGAACGCCCCGGAAGGATTAAGGACAAGAAGGGCCAACACGAAGACTCTACAAAAAACTCCCTCGAGCCACTTCCACCGGGGGCGCAAGACGAGCTCTCCGATCGGCATTCCCTTCCTTCTTCGCCTCTGTCCGGAGCCCCAAGGAGATTCCAAGCGATGCCGTGCCAATTATACGGCGCGACTCTTCGTGAAGGCGAACCCTGCCGCCGCTACCGTGAAACGAGGACGGGAAGAATTGTCTTACGCAGTTCCTCGGCAAGGGGGGTAGCGATCAGCCGTTCCGGATGGCCCAACGTCTCCTCTACCGTCCTGTCCCAGTGGATAACGCCAAGGAAGGGGGCTCCGATCCGCTCCGCCAGTTGGGCAACGTGAGAGGACTCCCGCCAGGCCAGGTTCTCCACCACACCTAAAAGAGGAAGATGTTGTTCTTTCAACAGCCGCAGCAGGCGCTCGGCAACGGCTAGCGCCAGGGGGGAAGCGGTCGTGGGAACCAGGTATTCGGTTCGGGGCAGCCAGCGGAAGGCGTCCAGGCACAGATCCGAAAGGCCTGGCGGCATGTCGAACACCAACAGGTCCAACGTTCCCCATTGGGCGATCGCTAGCAGTTCCAGGAGGATGTTTTGCTGGTCCTCTCCCCGGAGCGGGGCGAGCGATCCCTTCGCGAACTGAGCGATGGAAAGGTAGGCGACGCCGTCCACCTCCGGCGGAACGATCCCTCGCTCCTCCCGGGGAAGCGCCGGTTCGATCCCAAGAATCACATGGGAGGAGGGGCCGGCAAAGTCCAGATCGAAGAGGCCTACGCGTAGGCCCTCCCGAGCCAGGAGGAGCGCCGTTGTTGTCGCCAGGAGGGTCTTTCCGACGCCGCCCTTTCCTCCGGTCACCCCGACCATCCGGCGGACGGAGGCAAGCCGCTCTTGGATGACAGAAAGGCGAGGGTCGCTCATTGCTCCACCTCCCCCTGGATCGTGGCGATCGTCACGCCGCGTCCGGAAAGCAGCTGAAAGTCCGGCGATCTGCAGACCGGACACCGAAGATAGCTGTGGGCCAGCTCCGGTAAGAAATGGATCGCCTCGCGCGCGTCCGGATCGAGCGACTCCAGGGCGTCGGCCAGCATCCAGCGGTGGCCGCATCTTCGACAGTGAAGCTGAGCCGGCTCCTCCTCAAAGAGAAACTCGGCCCCGCGAACCGTCGGGTACTCTTTGGCGAGCACCTCCTGGACCAACCGCTCGAGGGTTTTCGGCTGGATCTGCTGCATCTGTCCAATCTGGACGACGACACGACGGACGCGGACGATCCGCTCTTTAGCGGCGTGCTCAGCAACCGCTCGGACGATCGCCTCGGCCAGGGCCCATTCGTGCACGGCCTCTTCTCCTTCCGTTTGCCCTTGCTCTCATAGACAGGGATAGCCGTCGGAGCGATCCGCTGGAAGACGAGTTCCCACCCTGGCCGCGATGCGCACTAGCGTCGAGGGAAGAACACGTCCAGCAGCCCTTCGATGTCCTCGGCTTCGCAACCGTACTGTTGAGGATAGCCTTGATGGATGGCGATCTCGGCGGCGGTCTCCTCTTCCAAGGGGAATTGGAGGGTCGCTCGCCCGCGACGGGCCGACTCACCCATTGCTAAGTTCATCTCCTGGTCGAGCCGTCCGGCCTGAGCGCCGTACTCCGGCGGGCCGTTGGTGTCTAAAGCCCGCGCAACGGACATCAGTTCGTCGGCCACCGCAATCTGTCCTTCGCGGAGCGGTAGCTCTCGATACGGGTTCTCCCAGACGATCGTTCGATCGGGAAGTTGAAGCTCGATTCGATCGAGGACGGTCACCCCGTCTACCTGGCGGGTCACTCGGACCGGCTGATAGGGCCTTCCCACGGCGCCGGTCTCCAGCTCCTCCGGCGGAACCACGTAGACGGTGTCTTCAACGATGGCCCCTTCGGTGCCGTCAATCTGGGCGATCCCGGTCATCTTTCGCCCAAGCGAGCGGGCGTGGATTACGTTGGAATAGATCATCACAGCGGCAACGCCGTTGTCGAAGTCCAGGTATCCCAGCGACCAGTTCTCCTGGGTGTGGGTGCGACGCATCCGGTCGGTGTGCCGGATCACCGGCGACTGATGAGCGATCCCGAGAATCTGGACGGGATTTCCCCCGGCCCGAATCCGGATGATGCTCATTCCGTGGTAGCCCCCTTCGTGAAAGATACGGTAGATGCGGCTCACATCGCCGATCACGCCGGCGCGGATCACCTCCGATTTGAACCGCTCGATCGGAGCGCGGTAGTAGTTCTCGGCGATCTCCAAAACGGTGCTGTTCTCCTGAGCGGCTTGAATCATCATGTCGGCCAGCCGGCGGGTGGGAGCGATCGGCGTCTCGCAGAGGGCATGGATGCCGTGACGGGCCAGGTAAACGCAAACGGCGTGGTGCGCCGGGGCGGGAACCGTCACGTCCACCACGTCCAGCTCCTCGTTAGCGACCATCTCGCGCAGATTGGTGTAGGCCCGAACACCGTATTGCCGGGCGTAGCGCTCGGCCACCTCGCGGTCAATGTCGCAGATGGCGACAAACTCGAAAGTGTCCGAGAGGACGGGAAAGACCGGCAGATGCGCTCCGGCCCCTCGCCGGCCGGCTCCGATCAGGGCAAGCTTATAGCGGGCCATGATTGGTTCTCCTTTCTGGGATTTGCCGGTCAGCATAGCGAAGCAGAGGGCGCGTGTCATCCCCGAGAGAGGGCGCCTCGGGTTTCCGTTTGGTTCCCTTTTGTCGATCCAAGGCGGCTGAGGACGCCGCTATCTTGCGCCGATAGGGTCGGCGGAAGTATCATGAGCTTACGTTAAGAGTTCATTTCCGGCGAAGGGGATCCAGCAACGATGAGGATTGGAGTTGTCGGGGCATCGGGGTACACCGGCAGTGAGTTGGTTCGGCTGCTGGCCCATCATCCGGGGGGGCTTGAGGTGGCGATGGTCACCTCGCGCTCTCAGGCCGGGACACCGCTAGCCGACCTCTGGCCGAACCTGCGGGGCTATACCGATCTAGTTTTGGAGCCTTATGAGGTGGCCGTGCTGCGGGAGCGGGTCGAGACGGTCGTCCTAGCCGTGCCCCACAAGGTCGCTCAGGAGTACGTTCCGGAGCTCCTGGAGGCCGGGCTTCGAGTGGTAGACTTTAGCGCCGACTACCGGCTCCACAACGCGCAGACCTATGAGCAGTGGTATCACACCCCGCACACGAGCCCCCATCTTCTGCAGGAGGCGGTCTACGGCCTGCCGGAGCGGTACCGGGAGCGGATCCGCACCGCGCGATTGGTGGCCAATCCGGGCTGCAACGCGACTAGCGCCATTTTAGGCGCCCTGCCGCTGGTCGAAAACCGAATCGTAGACCCGACCTCGCTGATTGCGGACACCAAGACGGGCATCTCCGGCGCCGGTCCACGGGCGGAGGTGCGTTATCTCTACGCTACTCGCGAAGCGAACGTGGTCGCCTATAACATTGCCGTCCATCGGCACACGCCGGAGATCGAGCAGGAGCTACAGGCGGTCACCGACGAGCCGGTTCGGGTGAGCTTTACGCCTCATCTGGTGCCTATGTCGCGCGGCATCCTGACGACGATCTACGCCGACCTGAAGTCGCCCTGGCGCACCGAGGAGGTGCTGGAGCTGTATCGGCTCCGCTATAAGGACGAGCCGTTTGTTCACGTCCTGGGGGCGGGACAGTACGCGGAGACCAAGGCGGTTTTGGGGAGCAACAACGTTCACATCAGTCTGGCGGTGGACGAACGAGTCCAGCGGGTCATTGTGACCTGCGTGCTGGACAACTTGGTGAAGGGGGCCGCCGGAGCCGTCGTCCAGAACCTCAACCTGATGGCCGGACTGGACGAGACGGCCGGGCTGCGTTTCCCCGGACTGATGCCCTGAACAGTGAGCCGTGTCAAGGAGAGAGAACAATGGCTAAGCGCCGCCAAGACAGCGGTCAGGACTCCTGGGGAACGCTCGGCGAGGGACCGGAGGACCGGTCAGCCCGAGGACGAATCGAGAACCCCTTTGAGGAGCCGGACAGCGCCCATCTCCATGAGCTGGTGCGGCGGCTGATCCAAGCAACCGATCCGGACGATCCTCGCCGACGCTATCTTTTGCAGTTGCGCCGGGAGCTGCTCGAAAACGAACGGACGCTGGAAGAGCTCAAGCAGAAGAACCAAGAGCTTGAGGAGATCGTCGAGAAGCTCACCGCCCCGGCGAACCGGATCGGCATCTTTCTGGACTCCCCGCGGGAGGGGATCGCTCATATCTTGGTGGGCGGCTCCGAGTACTTTGCCGCGATCGATCCTCGGCTGGACACTACAGAGCTGGAGACCGGAACTCGGGTCCTCCTGAACGAGGCGTACGCCGTCATCGGCGTGTTGGGCTATCCGGAGACCGGCGCCCTGGTCAAGGTGACCGAGGCGATGGAGGACGGGCGCCTGCGGATCGGTCAGGAGCCGGGGGGTAACGCTTCGTTGCTCGTGCGGGCGGCGGCGATTCGGGACGTCCCGATCTCCGCCGGCGACGAGGTCCGGGTCGACAGCTCCTCCCGAATCGCCCTGGAGGTCTTCCCCAAGCAGGAGGCTCGCGACTACTTCTTGGATGAGGTTCCGGAGCTTCCTTGGTCTAAGGTGGGCGGTCAGGCGGCGGCGATCAAGGCGATTCGGGACGCGGTGGAGATGCCGATCCTCCATCCGGAGCTGTTCCAGCGCTTTCAGTTTCAGACCCCCAAGGGGTTCCTTCTCTACGGGCCCCCGGGTTGCGGGAAGACGCTGATCGGCAAGGCGACCGCCTACAACCTGGTCAAGCGACTCCGCGAGGAGACGGGAAAGGACGTCGAAGGCCAGTTCTTGCACATCAAGGGGCCGGAAATCCTGAACATGTGGCTGGGCGAGTCGGAGCGCCGCGTCCGGGAGATCTTTAACATCGCCCGACAAAAGCGAAAGGAGGGCATTCTTCCCTTCGTCTTCATTGACGAGGCTGAGGCAATTCTGGGCACGCGGCGGGCCTTCCGGGCTCACAACATCTCCAACACGATCGTGCCAATGTTCTGCGCCGAGATGGACGGGATCGAGTCGCTCCAGGAAGTCGTGTTGATCCTGGCGACCAACCGGCCCGATCTGATCGACCCGGCCATCCTCCGCCCCGGGCGGATTGACCGAAAGATCAAAGTGAAGCGTCCCGATCGGGACGGTTGTCGGGAGATCTTCGCCATCTACTTGACGCCGGACCTGCCGATTGATCGTGAGCTGGTGGCTCAGCACGATGGCTCCGCCCAGGGGGCGGTGGAGTTCTTGATCGATCAAGCGATGGAGGAGCTGTTCGCCCGACGGGACGACACGCGCTTTTTAGAGGTTCACCTGGCCAGCGGAGCGGTGGAGGTCCTCTACCGTTCCGATCTGGTCAGCGGGGCGATCATCGCCTCGATTGTCCAGCGGGCTAAGGAGTTCGCGTTCCATCGCTCAGTCGAACAGGGCCAGGAGTCGGGGATCACCGCGAACGACCTGATCCGCGCCATTGACCAGGAGTACCGGGAGAACGACATCTTCCCGCCTTCGGACAATACTGAAGACTGGCTCAAGCTCATCGATTACGATCCGGAGCACGTCGTTCGGGTGCTGCCGATCCGTCCCGACCGGATGGAGCGCCGCCATCGCAGTCTGGGAGGGATCGTCTGAATGAATCGGCTGATCGGGATCGAGACAGAGTACGGGATCGCCGTGGAGGGGGAGGAGTCCTTCGACCCGGTGTTGGAATCGATCGGGCTGATCCGAGCCTATCGACCCGGCGACCCGACGCCCCGCTGGGACTACTCGCTGGAGGACCCCCTTTCAGGACGCGCGGGGTTTCCGTGCCGAGCGGCTTTTAGAGCATCCCGACGAACGGATCGAACAACAGCGAGACGCCCAGCACCGCCTTTCTTACGAGGAGGTCAAGAGCGATCGCATTCTCCCGAATGGGGCGCGCCTGTACAACGATCACGCCCATCCGGAGTACTCGACTCCGGAGTGCCGACGGTTGTTCGACCTGGTGGCTCACGACAAGGCGGGAGAACGAATCCTGCTCCAGTGTGCCCAACGGCGTTCTGAGGAGCTGGGAAAACGGGTGCGGCTCTATAAGAACAACACCGACTATCGAGGGCACTCCTACGGTTGCCACGACAACTATCTGATGCGCCGGGACGTGCCGTTTGAGTACGTCAAGCAGGCGCTGATCCCCTTCAACGTCACGCGGCAGCTCTTTGCCGGCGCGGGGAAGGTCGGGATCGAGACGGAGGAGGGGTTGGTTGAGCCGGGGCGGTTTCAGATCTCCCAACGAGCCGACTTCTTCGCTGTCGAGGCGAGTGTCGACACGATGCACCGCCGCCCGTTGGTAAACACGCGGGACGAACCTCACGCCGATCCCAGCCGCTATCGCCGCCTCCATGGGATTGTCGGCGATGCCAACATGTCCGAGTACGCGACGGCCTTAAAGATCGGGACCACGGCGTTGGTGCTGGAGTGCATCGAGAAGGGCGTTGTTCCGGAGTCCTGGCAGCTCAAAGACCCGGTTGGCGCCATTCGCGCCGTCTCTCACGACCCGACGCTACGGACGACGCTCGCCTGGGCGGACGGGAAGGAGATAGCTCCCTTGGAGGTCCAGCGGGGCTACCTGGCTTTGGCTCAGCGCCATTGCGACCGGAGCGATCCGGATGTGGAGTGGGTGCTTGGCGAGTGGGAGCTCACCTTGGACCTCCTTGCCCGGGACCCCTACGCTCTCGTTGGAAAGGTGGACTGGATCACCAAGAAGTGGCTCCTGGAGATGTTCGTGGAGGAGGAGGGGGTGCCGTGGGAGGACCCGTGGCTGCGGAGCCTGGACCTCCAATACCACGACATCGATCTTGAGGAGAGCTTGTTTTACGCCCTTCAACAGGAGGGGCACGTGACCCGGCTGATAGACGAAAAAGCTGTTCAGCAGGCGGTGCAGTCGCCGCCGCCGGACACCCGGGCCTACCTTCGCGGCGAGATCGTTCGCCGCTTCGGGGATCGGTTGGCTTCGGCCCAATGGGACGCGCTGACTTTCGCCGTGGACGGTCGGAGGATGCGCTTTTCCCTGGAAGACTTGGTCGAGCCGGACGAGGTGCGTCCCTGGATTGCGCTCCTCAAGACGGCTCCGAACGTGGAACAGTTCCTGGCCGAGGCCGAGCGGTACTGAGAGAGATCCAGAGGACTCTAAGGAGGAACGTCATGGTACGTGAAGACCGGTGGATCGCCCAACTCGAACGTCGACGTGTGATTGAGGATCCCCGTCCTGGAGGGCCGGAAGAGGAGGAGACGGGGCCCAGCCGTCCGGATCCGGAGCGCTCCACTCGAGAGCGGCTTCTGCGGCGAATGAAGCAGGTGGATCGGGATCAGTCCAAGCGGTACCGTCAACGAACCGGGGAGTAGGGCCGCTCGATGCGTTCTCATTCTGGACCGGAGTTCTTGGAGAAGCTGGCCGAACCCAGCTGGCCGAGGACCGACTTTCAGGGGGACTTTCTCGCTCTGTTGCGCGATCGGGGTTACTCCCTGACGCTGGGGCCCTCCGGGCCGGTGGAGAAGTCCCTCTGGCAGCCGGTGGAGTCCACCACCGTTCTAGCCGTTCGGTACGACGCAGGGGTGCTGGTGGCGGGGGATCGCCGGGCCACCTCGGGCACGACGGTGATGTACGATCGAGCCGATAAGGTCCTGGAGATTGACGAGCATTCGGTATTGGCTATCTCCGGCTCGCCGGCGTTGGCTTATGAGATGGCCCGAATTTTGGAATACTCCTTCCGGTACTACCGCCGGAGTCAGCTTCAGGAGCTGAGCCTTGAGGGCAAGTTGCGGACGCTCTCCCGGCTAATCCGGGAGAACCTCCAGTGGGCCCTGCAGGGGATTGGGGCGGTGCTGCCGATCTTCGCCGCTTACGATCCGGCCACCGAACGAGGGCACATCTACTTTTACGACCTGTTGGGGACTCAGTTCGAGTCGGCCGAGTTTGCGGTTGCCGGCTCCGGGTCGGTTTGGATTCGTGGGGCTCTGTACTATCAGAACCGCTGGCTCAAGCGGCTGGAGACGATGAGTCGGGACGAGGCGACGACGATCGCGCTTCGGATGCTCCAGGCCGCCGCCCACTACGACGCGGCGACCAGCGGCATCCGGGAGGAGACCGGCGCGCTGCCGGTGGTCAAGTTCCTCACCCAAGAGGGGATCGAGACCCTGGACGAGTCGCTCCTGCGCCGGATCTATCAGGAGTTTGTGGAGACTGTGGATGTTTGACGAACCCCACCGTTGGCTGCAGGCCATCGAGAACCGTGCCCAGTACATCGAGCGCAGGTTGCGGAACGCCAGCCCCGCCGTGGGGCTTTCCTATGAGCGAGGGGCGCTCCTGTTTGCCTTCTGTCCGCCGGGGCAGCGAAAAATTTATGAGATTTACGACCGGGTTGCGCTGGCCGCGCTAGGCCATCCTGCCGACATTGAACGGCTGCGGATGCTGGCGATCAACTTGGCCCATACCGAGGGATTTGTCCGTTCCAAGGACGACGTCACCCTTCAGCGGCTGCTAAACTTTGGGATCGCCCCGGAGGTCAAGGCGAACTTCGATGAGGTGTTCCGCTCGCCGCTGATCGTCAAGGTGCTGATGGTCGAGCTGACGCCGACGACCGAGGAGCCCCAGTTCTTTACGCTGAACTACGACGGGAACTTCTCCCATCGGAAAAACTTTGGAGTCGTCGCCGGGACGCACCAGGCCGAAGAGCTGATGGCCGAGACGATCGAGGAGGAGTACCCCCTCTTCCGGGTCGCTAGAAGAGGCGCTCCGGAAGGCCGTTTGGGCCTGGGGGGTCGGCTACTACGTAGCCACCAAGGTAGCCCGAGTACACCGATCCGCCGCGGCCCAAGGAGAGGGACGTCTGGGAGACGCTCCGCGAGGCGCGGGAGCGGTTCGGTCTGGAGGCCGCCGTTCTGGATCGGGACCCGGCCCAGCCGCGCCAAGTATCGGCCGTTGACCCAAGAGGAGCTCCGAACGGCTCAGGAGTACCCTCGATTCTGGCCCCTCCTCAGCGAGCGGATAGCCCCATGTCGGGACGCATCTTCGGAACCGAGATCGAATACGGCTGCCTGATCGAAAGCCCGGAGCTGGCCGAACAGATTCACCCCCGAGACGTTGGCCAACCTAGTCAAAAACGCTCTGTTTTTGGAGTTGGAGGCCGGCATTCTGGACGTGCACCACTCGCGATTGGGGCGAACCGCCAGGCAACGGCGGGTTCCTGTTCAACGGGGGACGGCTCTACCTGGATATGGGCCACGTCGAGTACGCCACGCCGGAGTGTCAAACGCTCCGAGACCTGATCGCTTACGAGCGAGCGGGGGATCGGTTGCTCCTGGAGGCACTCGACGAGCTAGGGTTCCGGGACGACGCAACCTTTATCCGGAACAACATCGATCACGTGACCCGGCGCGACCTTCGGATACCACGAGAATTATCAAATTGATCGCACCGTTCACTTTTACCAGCAGGTCATTCCTCAGTTGCTGCCGTTTCTGGTCACCTCGGATTATCTACGCCGGGGCCGGCCGCGTCGGCTTTCAGGAGGAGGCCTACTGGGAGGAGGAGACGCGCTCGGCGCGGAGTTTTGCCACACGGGTGACCGAAGAGGTGCCGTTTCAGCTCTCGCAGCGGGCTGATCATATCGTTACCGAGGCGTACCAATGGGTTCAGTTCAGCCGGGCGATTATCAACACGCGCGACGAGCCCGCTGGCCGATCCGGCTCGGTATCGTCGAGGTGCACCTGCTCAGCGGCGACGCGAACATGTCCGAGTACGCGACGGCGCTCAAGATCGGCACACCCAGCCTAGTGATGTTCCTGATCGAATTGGACTGCCCGATCCCTCACATTCCGCTGGAGAATCCGGTCCTGGCGCTCCGGCAGATCTCGCGCGGACAACTCCTATCGCTGGTTGGGTTCCGTTGGGAGGAACGGACGGACGATCAGCGCGATCGAGATTCAGGGGGCCTATCTGGCCCTCGCCGAACGGTACCTGGCCGGGCTCTCCTCCGAGTACGACTGGGTCTTGCGGGAGTGGCGGCGCGACGCTGGAAGCGCTCGCTGAAGACCCTATGCAGCTTCGCGATCGGTTGGATTGGGTCGCCAAGCGTTGGCTCATGGAGACCTTCATCGAAGAGGTAGGGGGTGGGCTGGAACGATCCTTGGCTTCAAAGTATTGACCTGGAGTACCACAAGATCGATCCGGAGCGCGGGCTTTATTACGATCTGGTCGAGGAGGGGATCATGCGCCGCCTGCTCTCGGAACGAGCGATCGAAGAGGCGATGGACGAACCTCCCCTTGGACACGCGCGCTCTTGGCCGCTCGCAGATGATTGCATCTGTTGACCGAGCCCAGCCTGGAGCTGGGCCCCTTCGATTACATCGTCGAGTGGGATGGGATCTATCTGGCAAACAGCCGGCCCCCTCTCGATGCCCAACCCTTTTGAGACCTTACGAACGGCAGGTTGAGCAGTACCGACAGCAGCTGTTACGCCGGGCCTCCGGGCCAAGGCCTCGCCGGAGGGGTAAGCGGTGGACCCCTTTGGGCTACCGAATCGTCCTGCTGGGCGATCCCTCCTGTCCGTCAGGAAGTTATCTCCTTCGAATCCAAACGAGTGCGCCGGATCGGTTTCCTTTTGGGCGCTTCCGGGGTGGAAAGGAGATTTTCGTTCCCCCCGGGGAGTACCTCTACGTCGGCTCGGCGCTAGCACGGCGCGGGGGTGTCTCCTTGGCGCGGCGGCTGCTGCGGCACGCGAGCCGATCGGCGGAAAAGCCCCCTCATCCGATCCGGGACCTGCTCCTTGCTGCGTTTCAACAGCAGGGCATCGGCGGGACAGAGCTTCTCCCCCGTCGGAAGAAGACCCTTCACTGGAACGTGGATCACCTTCTCGATCGTCCGACGGCGGAGTTAGTCGGTGTCTACGCGGTTCGGTCCTCCCTCCGGATGGAACGCGAACTCGGCCAGATGATCGAACAGGGACGCCGTCACGGAGCCCCTAGAGAAAGGCCTTGGCGCAAACGATGTGCGGGGGAACACCCATATCCTCCGCGTCCGTGCTGGCGAGGATTGGTGGGAAGGGCTTCCCGACCGGATGGTCGCCCTGCTCCGACGGCTCCAAGTTCCCGATGAGGCTTAAAGCTCCGCTGCCGCGCGAAGTTGAAACCGATGCTCGGTGGGGGACCGACTCGCCGGCCAGAAGCCGATAGTCCCCCGAAAGGGTGAGGTCGGTGAGTCGGTGGAGGCGGTAGACCAAGCTCAATCGTTAGTCGTGGCTGATCCCTTCGTAAAAAACGAAAACCGGTCAGTGAGGAGATTTCGCCGACCCGTCTTCCGTAGGCCAGGCCGGTAGCGGGCTTCGGCGGAGCCGCGCCCGATCCAGTCCCCATCGAAGGAGCGTCTCGATCCCCGAGAGCCGAGTCTCGCCCTCCGCTGGACCGAGACGTTCGTCGCGTTCCTGGGAGATCTCCCGCTCCCGGATCAGCGCCAGCTCCGAGCGTCATCGGCTCGACGGCCCGCCATCGGACGCCGAGGCGGAGGTTTCGCTCATCCCGATCCAGGAGACTCAGCGGGGACGGTCGTGCCGGGCTCCTCGCCGGGGGTAGTCATTCGTTCCGAGGAGGTTCGGCGTTCCCACTGTCCTTCAAGGGTCCAGCGTTCGGTCACCCGCCACCGGGCGGAGCGGAGCGCCGTCCTCGCCCGAACGCTCCGGGACTCCTGATTAAACCGCCGATTCAGCGTCACTAAGCGTCGGTCCTCCCAGTCGAGCGTCCAAGACTCGTTCGGTTGCAGGCTCCAGCGGGAACCGATCGACTCCGAACCATAGACGGTCCGTTCTGAGCGGAGCGCCTCCATGCGGAGCAGTCGGCTCACCGCTTCGGTCTCCTGCTCTTCGATCAGCGTCCAGTCCAGATTCCAGCGGAGCATCGAGAGCAGTTGCCTCCAGCCTTCGGGCTCCGGGGAACCCCGCTGAAAGTACCGACGTGGCTCCACTCCTAAGTGGAACTGGGACTCCAAAGCTAAAACCGGAACGTCGGAAAGGGTCCGAACGACGCGCACGTAGTCCCCTTCTTCCGGGTCTTCGAGATAGTGGAACTCGTCCACACGAACGTGGGTCCCTTGGCCCGGCTTGAGCCGCAGCGGGCGACCGTCCACGAGGATCACGTTGGTGAAAATCTCCTCGCGACGGCTGGTCAGACGACGGTCCAGACCGTATTCGGCGTGCAGCGTTAGCGCCCGCGCCAAGGGTGAAGCGTGTACCGAGAGCGAGGTCAAAAGCGCTGAGACTCTGGTGCCCTCCTCTTCGCCGGCGGACAGTTCCCGCCGCCCGAGCCTTCCCGAAAGCCGAAGCTCCCGATGGGGCTGCCAAGAGGTCTCTAGCGAAAGGGTACGTCCGACGCCGGCAGGCTCCCATGGACCGTATCCGACCGGCAGACCGGCGGTAACGATCGGCTCCCGACGGCGGTTCTCCTCCAGCTCATATCGTCCCCTCAGCAGAAGCCGCTCTCCCCATCCGGTGGTGATCTGAACCTGTGAACGATCCTGACTCCGGTTTCGATCCACGCCGTCAGCGATCGCCTCGTCGTTGGCCAGGAACCGACTCCGGGAGAGAAGAAGCTCCGCCGACTGCCAGCGGTAGGAGAGCTCACCGGTCCAATGATCCTTGGAGAAGTCCCGCGCGCCTCCGGTGATCACTTCGGCCCACTGTCGGCCAAGCCGAAGGGTCGGCCATCGGCGCCGTTGCCAACGGATCTGACCGCCGTAGGTCCGGATCGTCTCGTCCTGGGAGTCTTCTTCTTGGTCTCGGTAGGTTAGGCCGCCGTTTCCGGACAGGGTGATCCCCCGAAGCGGCTCTAAGCTCCACCGGAGGGAGTAGCGGCCCTCTGCCGGAGGTTCCTCGGCCCCAAGGGTTCTAGAGGGAAAAGCGACCTCTGAGCTCAGCAGCGCGTCACCGAACCGCTCGGCGGCGAACTCCTCTCCGTAAGCGTAGCTGCGCCGACCGGCGCCGGTCGCTCCGATCGGCACGTAGTCGGCCCCCAACCGTTCGGCGCTTGCGTCCAGAGACCAGCGGGGTTCTTCAGCCCGGAGGCCTAGCCGCCAGGCGATCGCTTCGGAGATCGGTTCTTCGGCGAGAAGGTTCCGATCATGCCGGCTTAAGGCCCACAGCCCCTCCAGCCGGAACGGTCCCCAGCGGTAGCTGGAGTCTAGTCCGACGATCTCCCGCCGGGTCGGCGGAAGCAAGGGGACCCCCGTCCGGTCGCTTGGTCTCGCCCCGCCGGAGCCGGTCTATGTCCTCCTGGGTGAGCAACCCAAGCGGACGCTGGGGGTCGTCCGCCTCGCGAGCGTAGGAGACGGCAAAGGTTCCTCGCTCCTCTCCCCAACGGAACCCCAAGCGCCCGACGTAACGCGTCTGTTGCCACCCTTCTTCCTCGGGGAGATACTGAAAGTCCACTCGGATGATATCGTTTGCGGTGATCAGGTGGCGAGCGGTGAACTCCAAAACCGGATCGCCGTAGTCGCGGATCACATAGTCCTGGGTCTCTCCGCGCCGCATGGGAACGCCGTTCAGCCAGACCCGTTCGCTCCCGGCGACGACCACGACGTAGCGTCCGTTTGCGGTCAGTCGGTACTGCTGTTGCCCCTCGACGCCCCGGAAGGTGAGGGCTCTCGGAGTAACCGCGTGGAAGCGCCATCAGCACCGCGCCGAAGACCCCTTCCTGATCGAAGGTGGCACTCAGACCTTGCATCCGGTGGGGTTGGAGGATCAGCGCCATTCCGGGCAGCTCCACCAGGTCCTCACCGAGGGTGAGTCGGAAGCCCTCCGCCGTCGCGCGAATGCGGACCTGGTCTAATTGGCTCAGCTCTTCGGTGGTTCCCTCTGGTTGGAAAGGTAACTGTTGGTCGGTTAGGTCGGCCTCGACGCTCAGACCGGGGAGCACCTCGCCGTCCAGGTGGAGTTGAAGGCTTTGGTCCGGTGTTACTTCTCGGCGGTTGCCCCCTTCCAGGGAGAAGGTCTTCGAGCCCCGCACGTTCCAGGGGCTCATAGCACCTAGGGGAAAGAGCGTGTCTCCGGTTCTCTCTCCGGTCGGCTCTCGGACCGGTGGGAGCGCCGACGCCCAGCGGCTCCCTCCGCCGTCGTTCCCCTCCACGCTCTCAAAAAGAGGCATCCGATAGACTGAGGGCAACCCAAGCGGAAGCTCCTGGTAGACCACCTCCACCCGCGTCCCCGGCGGAAGAGGAGGGGTGAACTCCACCGTGCGGGTGGACGGGTCGTAGTGGTACTCCACCTGTGGAGCTAAAGGGACTTCGTTGGTGTACACCTCCAACGACTCGGCCAGCGGGTAGGCCGCCGCAAGCGTGTAGAAGGCCAACCGTTCCTGGGCACGGAAGGCCTCCACACGGTGATAGCCGCTCCGGACGGGGGGCTTCTCCTGGGCTCCCGCCGAGCCGATCAGAGCCGCGGCCAGTACGAGGGCGGCGATCCTTCGTTTTCTCCGTAGGCGGCTTCTCCGGCTCACCGGTCTTCATCCGTTGGAATTGTGCAGCCTCCAGTGAAGTGATACCGTAGACCTGTCCTCATTTTCTCTCTTCTGTGGAAAGGAGAACAGGCCGTGTTGGACGGGCTGAGTAAGCGGCGCGAAGGCCGCACCAAGCGGGTCTCCAGCTGGGATCGGAGCGGGCGCAACGGCGACGCCTGGCGCGTCGAGGGGGGCGAGGAAAAGGTCCTCGCCGACCTGGACGGTGCCGGGGTGATCCGACACATCTGGTTCACCGTCGCGGCGGAGGACCCGCTCTATCTGCGGCAGACGGTGCTTCGGATGTGGTGGGACGGTCAGGAGCACCCCAGCGTTGAGGTTCCGCTGGGCGACTTCTTTGGCGTCGGCCACGCGAAGGTCACCTCCTATTCCTGTGCGATTTTCAACATGTCGGCCAATCGGGGCGACGATCGGCACGCCGCAATGAACTGCTACTTGCCGATGCCCTTTGGCGATGGCGCTCGCATCTCCGTGGAAAATCAGGGCGAGCGGCCGATCCGCGCCTTTTACTTTTACATTGACTACGACGAACTGGACCGGCTTCCGGATGACGAGTTGCGGCTACACGCTCTCTGGCGACGGGAGAACCCTTGTCCGCGTGCCAGGACGCTCGATTCGGACCAGCCGGATGTGAACTTGAGCGATGCGGACAACTACTTGATTCTAGAAGCCGAAGGGGCCGGCCACTACATCGGCTGCAACCTGAGCGTCCACAACCTTTATGGCGGTTGGTGGGGCGAAGGAGACGACATGATCATGATTGATGGGCAGAAGTGGCCGCCCGACATGCACGGCACCGGCAGCGAGGACTACTTCTGTCAGGCTTGGGGTTCTCAGCCGCACAACGCCTTTCTCTACAACGGCGTCTCTTACCATTCTGGGCCGCACAACGGCTTTAACGAGCGGATCACCGTCTACCGCTATCATATTTGCGATCCGGTGATCTTTCACCGTTCGATTCGGGTGAGCATTGAACACGGTCACGCGAACGATCGTTCGGACGATTACTCCTCGACGGCGTATTGGTATCAGACGCTGCCGAGCAAGCCGCTACCACCGTTGCCGCCGGTGGAGGAGCGGCTTCCGCGTCCGGACCTGACGCTGTTGCCGGTGGACCTGCCGATTCCGCCGTTAGACCGTCGACGGAGCGGCAGTCCGTTGGATCCGGAGCGTCTCCGGTCGGCTTTATCGTTCGATGAGGGCTCCTCGCGGCCTCCTTCCTGCTGGGAAGGGGCCGCGCTATCTTTCAAAGCTGTCGGCTATTAGGGACTTTATTTTCCTCAGTTATTTTTGCTACCCTGTAGCTAGCTTGGGTGTCCTAATCTCTGGCGGGGCTGAAGTACGATGAGCCTTCGCAAGAACCTTGTCCACCTGCGTCATCTCCCGCAAGCGCTGAGATTCGATGATCAAAGTGTCGTGGAAGCCGGTATTACTTTTTCTTCGAGATCGTCTAGTTGTTTATCGGGAAGCTTTGGGGTGGGGCCATTCCGCTCGCTGGAGCGGACCAGTATGTCCTCTTCGGAGTTGACATCTCTGGGTATTCCCAGCCTGGAGAGCTTCGCCCCTGTAGCGCGCTCCGAGGATGGGCTTTCCATCACTGCAGTGATCACCAGGAGTTTCGCCCTCAGTCTGGTTGGAACATTATCGACGCAGGGGCTAACATCGGAGTTTTTTCTCTCCTCTGTGCTAACCGGATGAAATACGGCCGGATACTTTCGGTTGAGCCTAACCCAGAGGTGTTGCCCTACCTGGTAAAGAATCTAAGTGTGAATCGTTCCTCAGGGGGAATCGCTGAAGTTGTGCCAGTCCATGCGGCATTATCAGACCATTCGGGAACTGTCAATATTATCGTCCCCAATGTCGACCACTGCCGAGGTTGTAGACCGATTGCGGTCGTTCTTGAATCGCGTTTTCCAGTGCGAGAATGTGGGCTGCAGCGATGTCCAGAACGTGAACGAAATCCCGGATGCAGGTACCGTCTGGAGTTGGATAGTCCGATTTCCGTGAGACATATAGCCGTTCCGGTCTTTCCAACCAGCACGTCTCAGCGCTGCATGGGATTAGGTGCGCTCTCGTTCCGATGGGCCTCTCCCCGTGTCTCTGATGCTCCTGCCGCATTGAAGTATCGGAATACGCATTGATATCGTATGTCCGTATGCGCTGGAATACCATCGGAGTATCCGCTCGTATAATCCACTTCGACTCTCCATAGGCGTTGATGGGGTCGGTTGGATGCTCTTCGTCGATTGGGTACGTACCGTGGCTCCCCATAGACGGCTGCTGTTGAGGAGAACACCATTATCTGAGCACCCAAATCGGCGCCATTACTTCCGAGAAGGGTGATTCCTTTTTGCACATTCGTTCTGGAAGAATAGCGTCCTGGATCGCTCATTGATCGAGCAACTGGTTGCTTCAGCGGCAAAATGCATCACTGCGTCTGGAGGATGCCGGTGGAATATATTTTCTAATACTTCCTGGAGTATTTTAGGATCTCCATAATCTGACCTTCGTAAAATGGTATGTGTTGGTATCTACAGCATTCTCTATTCCCTTCTTGCAAGTTATCTATGACGATCGGATCGTGTCCTACTGGTTGCATTAGCTGCTCAACGACTATACTTCCGATGTATCCGGCACCGCCGGTCACTAGGACTCGCATAATGGGTATCACCAACTGGCGTCCGGAGGTTATACTGCACCTTCCCGCACTCACTACCTTCCAGATTGTCTTTACCTAGGATGACTCGTATCTAGCCACACATTGACGCATCGCGAAGCGTGAGACATGCGTCCATGATTAGCGCACGTTCCGTTGTAACTCCACCTCTTGTCTTCCATTTACTTGCCACAATCCGTGTATCCCTGGAAGCACTGAAGAAAGATCTCTTTTCGCTAATCCAGGTACTGTGCAGTTTCGAACCTCATCGGATCTCGTAGGTCCCACCAGACTCATTTGTCCTAGAAGCACATTGATCAGTTGTGGGAAGTTCATCAAGCTAGTACGTCGAATCATTGATCCTACTTTAGTCTGCGTGGATCGTCTCAAGCTTAAATTTTTCTCGAAACTGCACTCGTCAGATCGGGCTTCGAGCCAGAATCTCTTCTGCATCAGGTCGCATCGATCGGAATTTGAACGCGTCGAACTCCCTACCGTTACGTCCAACAACCGGCGTCGGTAATCACCGGCCCCCCGTCCTCCAGCTTGATCAGCGCTCCAACGATCAGGTAGGCCAACCCCAGAATCGGCATGCCGACCAGTGCCCCCACGATGTCCATCGTCCGCTTGAGGAATCGCTGAAACGGGCTAGAGGCAAGTGGGCTCTTCCACTCGGACCATAACGGCATCCCTAGAAACTCGTCCGCAACACATCCCCTGGGCGCTAGCAGCCGTTCGGAGAACAACGCCACCGAAGTCCCGCGCTGATGGGCCACTTCGATCAGCTCCTCCACCTCCCGAAAGGAGAGCGGTCCTGGAGCAAGAATCACCCGCCGGATCGTCTGGTCTTGGTCCAGCCGCTCAGCCAGCTCCTTGGCCAGTCGCTCGCCGACACGCTCCTGCGGCCACTCGGGAACCCGAACCACCTGAAACTGAAAGCGCGGGTAACGCTGAATCGTGTACAGCTCCTGAACCGCTTGGGCGCTTTCTTCGGTGCCAACAATGAGGGCCTTCTCCTGTCCGCGCCCACGCTTCCAGCGCTCAATGAAGACCTGCCGGAAGAGCAACCGGAGCGAAACCAACGCCGTAGTCCCTGCTAAAAAGCCGCCGCCCCACGCCAACAAGCTCCGGAACGACTCGACTGCTCCGTCACCGGCAAACAGCGCCATGATCACAAACGCCCAGAAGACCGACTTCGTTCCGGCTTCTAGGACGCGCTCGCTGCGAAGCTCAAAGAACCGTCCATAGGTCCCCCAGCGGTGCAACAGCAAAAGAAGAGCTAAGCAGGAGGCCGCGCCGGCCCGCCAGAGGTCCCAGGAGAGCGGAAAAACGTTCCCGCCTAGGAACGCCGCCACTGCCCATCCGCACCCGAACCCCACTAGGTCCAGGGCGATCAGCACCCACGGAAGGTAAAACCGCGACGACTTCCAAGAGCGATCCATCGGCGAAGCACTCCGAACGAATTTCTCCCGCTCTTAAACACCTAGGGACCGCGTCCGAGATTACAACGAGCACCCCCGAGCGATGTTCGACGAACCAAATCTCACGCCCTTTACTTTATCGCCGTGAGCTCCCCTGGGCAAGGACATTTTCCCACAGGGGCTTCTGGGATAGTGTAGCCACCATTGCCCCATAAGAGGACGCTGTAATTGCTCGACGCCGGGCCGCGTTTTACACTTATCGCTAAGAATTGCCTTTGAGGGCAGAGGTTCACGGCTGACGCTTGTCCAGAGGTTCAAAGCACGGGAGCCGTTAATTCCATGGGCGCAAAATCTGCGCGCCGGTTGAGAGGGGTCTTCCTCTGTTGTCTGCTCGGCTGGGCGGCGTGGATACTGTTGGTTTCCTCTCCCGCGGTCGCCGATCCTTCCCTTTCGGAGGCGGAACGACGCCGAGCGGAACAGCTCAAGCGCCGGCAGGAGGCCGAGGCCCAGCGGCTTCAGATGCTCTCTCAGGAGAAGAGCCTGCTGGAGTTCCTCGATCGGATCGAAGGGCGAATTGAGCGGCTCCAGCGGAGCATCCAGGCGACCCAGCGGCGCATCCAAGAGCTGGAGGCCAACATTCAAAGCCTGATCGTCGAGATCGCCCGGCTGACCGTCCAACAGGACGCTCGAAAGGAGCTGGTCGCCAAGCGGCTTCGCGCGCTTTATCAGCTGAACTACCTGAACGGCGACGGGATGCTCCTGTTCGCCCTGAGCGCCGATAACGTCTCCGACCTGCTCGTTCGGCTGGAGTACGTCACCCGAATTCGCAAGAAGGACAACGAAATTCTGGAGCGCTACCGGGCAGACGAGGAGCGACTTCGGCTCCATAAGGCGCAGTTAGAGCAAGAGCGCCGTCGGCTGGACGAGCAGCGAATTGCTCTGGAGACGGAACAGAACCGACTGGCTGCCGAGCGCGCCGAGCGAGCCGCCGTTTTGGCCACCATCCGAAAGAATCGCCAGCTCCAGGAGCGGTTGATCCGAGAGCTGGATGCCTCGATCCGTCAGCTCACCGAGCTGATCCGGCGTTTGGAGCAACAGCGACAGCAACAGGAGACCCTCGGGCCGCCCCAGGCCCAAGTCATCGGGACGACGAAAGGAGCAACGCTGGCCGCCGTTCGGTTGGGGAACCTCCCCTGGCCGGTGGAGGGGGAAATCCTCACGAACGTCAGCCCCGCGCTAGAAGGGATCACCATCCGGGCGCCGGAGGGCACGCCGGTGCGCGCCGTTTTGGCCGGCACGGTGGAATACGCCGACCGCTTTAACGGCTTAGGGTTTGGAAACCTGATCGTCCTCAACCACGGCGATGGCGTTCGGACCTTCTATGCGCACCTGTCCGAGTTTCTCGTTCAGCCGGGCGATCGGGTGGAGCAAGGGCAGCCGATCGGAAAGGTCGGCAGCACCGGTTCTCTGGTCGGATCGGCGCTCTACTTTGAGATGCGTGAGCAGTTCGAGGTGATCAACTTCCGGAGCGTTGCCCGCTAGCTCGCCGGTCAAGAAAGAAGAGGAGAAGGAATCGCCGTGAAACGCAGATTTTCAGCGCTTCTCCTAGCCGTTGCCTTGGGATGGATGGGGACGGTTGGCGCCGTCTGGGGACAGGAGGCGCCCTCGCCTCCGGTGCCGCCTGCGGCCGCCCCTATGGAAGAGGAGGACCTCCTCAAACAACTAGGGATTCTCGCCGAAGTTCTAGCCCGGATCAAACAGCATCATTACGATCAGCCGGGGACGGAGCAGCTGATTCAAGGGGCGATCCGAGGGATGCTCCGCACTCTGGATCCGTACAGCCAGTTCTACGACGCGGAGGCCTACCAGGACCTTCAGGCGACCACGTCGGGCAAGTTCGGGGGACTGGGAATGGAGGTCGGCATGCGAGACGGCCAGTTGACCGTCATCGCCCCCATCGAGGACACACCGGCCTATCGGGCGGGCATCCAGTCTGGAGACCGGATCGTCCAGATTGACGGCGAGTCCACAGCGGAGATGAGCCTTGACGACGCCGTCAAGCGGATGCGCGGTGAGCCGGGCACTCAAGTGACCTTGACCCTCCTTCGCGAGGGGATGGAGAAGCCGATCGTGCTGACGATCACTCGGGACATCATCACCATTCGATCGGTCAAGTTCTATCAGTTGGACGGGGTGGGATATATTCGGCTAAGCGGGTTTATGGAACCGACCCCCGAAGGGGTTGGCGAAGCGATTCAGGCGCTGAGCGCTGCTGGAGTCGAGGGATTGATCCTGGATCTGCGCAGCAACCCGGGCGGGCTCTTGAGCGCCGCTGTCGAGGTGGTCAGCTACTTCCTGAACGAAGGCGATCTGGTGGTCTATACCCAGGGGCGAGGAGAGCGACAGGACTATACGGCCCTCCCTCAGGAGAACCGCACCAACCTTCCGCTTGTGGTGCTGGTGAACCGGGGAAGCGCCAGCGCCTCGGAGATCGTCGCCGGAGCGCTCCAGGCGCACCGTCGCGCGCTCATCCTTGGAACTCAGACCTTCGGAAAGGCCTCCGTTCAGAAGATCTTCCCCCTCCGGGAAGGGGACGAGCTCGCAGCGGTGAAGCTGACCGTTTATCATTACTACACGCCGGACGGTCGAGACATCCATGGTGTGGGCATTCAGCCCGACGTGGAGCTGACGCCGCGCGGGCCGTTGGAGACCCGAATGTGGCAACGGGCTCGCTCCAGCGAGGCGATGAAGCGCTTTCTCCACGATGCCCCGGAGGATGTTCTAGCCCAGCTCAGCAAGCTGGACCCGGACGACGCGACCCATCCGCTGCGGCGAAGTTATGAGACGCTCGTGGACGAGCTGGAGCAGGAGGGGATCGTCCTAAGCGCGGAGCTGCTCGACTACGCAATCGCCCGCGAAACGCTCAACGAGGTGGACGACTACGAGTACGACCCATGGATTCGCGCGGCGCGGCAGTACCTTGCGGCCTTTGCCACCTTTGAACAGATGCGCCGCACCTTACAGAAAAACACGAATCCCTAAACTCCCTGACGGCCCCTGAGAGGACTCGAGAGCTGAGGGCTTTCGATGGGACAGGATGCTCCCCAGCGACGTGCAACCTCCGCCGCCTTCACCCTCTGGGCGGGCGTGTGGCTGGTGCTCCTGCTGGGAAACGTCTATCTCTACACAGCAGCAGGCCGAGAGGCTGACCCTTCCTTTCTTCTCGCCGTTCTGGGGGTAGGGCTGGCTGGGCTATGTCTTTTTATCGGCTTCCAGCTGAGCGGGTGGCTTCTGGGTACGCTCTGGTTGGGCGCGGTCGGCACGGGGATCGTCTACGCCGCGGTGCGCGTTCCGGCGGAGTACGCCTCGGCTTTTGGTGCGGCGTTGCTGCTGGTTTCCGGCGCGGCGATCCGCGCCGTCCGGAGGCTGGTCGTTCGGCTAGAGCGACAACGGGCCGACCTGGCACACCTGGACACCGTTCAGCAGGAGATCCAAAAGCGGCTCCAGGAACTGACCGCGCTCTTTGAGGTCGGGCAGCGAGTGGCCGCCACGTTCGATCTGGAGCGACTCTTTCAAGATACGATGGCAATCGTTGCTCGACACCTGCGCATGTACCGCGGAACGTTGGCCCTCTACGACCCACAGGCTCAGGAGGTGCGGGTGAAGTACGCCTACGGCCTCCGGCCTGAAGAGATCGCCCACGGCCGCTATCGGCTTGGGGAGGGGATCTACGGAACGGTGATCGCTACCGGCGAGCCGATGGCCGTCCCCAACCTGGGCGATGAGCCGATCTTCCTTCGTCGCTCCGATCCAGCGACGCTGGAGCGGGAGACCCGGTCGGTGGCGATCCTCTGTGTTCCGATCCGGATGGAGGGGACGACGGTGGGCGTTCTGAGCGTAGACCGGGCACCGGTGGACCAGCGGACCCTGGGGGACGATCTGCACTTTTTAACGATTCTCGCTTCGACGCTGGCCCAGGCGCTGAAGATCCAGCAGATGATCGAAGCGGCCGTGGAGCACGAGCGGTTCGCGGTCCTGGGGCGGGTGGCCCAGAGCGTCGCTCATGAGGTGCGAAACCCCCTTGGGGGCATCCGGGGGGCAGCCCAGCTCCTCCAGTTGCAGTTGCAGAACCTCTCCCGTGAGCTTCCCGACCGGGTCGAGGTGGCCGAGACGCTTCAGGAGGCCTACGAGTACACTCGGATCATCGTCCAAGAGGTGGACCGGCTCAACCGAGTGGTGGAGGGGCTCCTTCGGGCTCGAAGCGCCGAGACGATTCGACGACGGCCCTGTTCGCTGGTCAGCATTCTGGAGGACGTGTTGGTCCTGATCCGCAAGGAGGCGGAGCAGATCGGAGTTGAGATCATCGCTGAGTTTCAGACCCAGGAGGGGTGCCTTTTGGCCGACCCGGACGCTTTGACGCAGGTGTTCTTGAACCTATTCCAGAACGCCCTCGAGGCAATGCCGGAGGGGGGCAAGGTCCACGTGGTCGTTCGGGAGGTGGCCGACCCTGCTGGGGGTCGTGATCGATTTGAGATCGAGGTACGAGACACCGGACCGGGAATTCCGCCAGAAAGCCGTTCCCGCATCTTCGATCCGCTGTACACTACTAAACAGAAGGGAACAGGCGTCGGACTGGCGCTCTCCAAGCGCCTGGTCGAGGCCCACGAGGGTTATATCGAGGTCTCGGACAACCGGCCGCGCGGAGCGGTCTTCACCGTAGTCCTGCCCAAGGCCCTGCCGGAGGGAGATCGTAAGGGCCAGGCAGTGGCTGCTCGGAAGTAGTACGGGAGGATGGGCGCTTTGTCGGTCGCATCGCCAAAGAGAGCCTCTACGCAATCGGTCGGAAGGAGCGAAGCGATGAAAGCGCCCCGCATCCTCATCTGCGACGACGAACGGAACATCGGACTGATCCTGACCCGCGCGCTGCGACCGCTCGGCTACGACGCCGAGGCGGTGGAGACCTTCGCCCAGGCGCAAGAGCGCCTGGAGGCCGGCACGGTGGACGTCCTGTTTCTCGACATCTTCCTTCCTGACGCCAACGGCCTAGAGGAGCTTCCCCGACTTCGCCAGCGGTTTCCCCAAGTCCCCGTCGTCGTGTTGACCGCCCACGGAACGATGCGCACCGCCCTTGAGGCGATGAAACGGCACGCCTTTGAGTACCTGACCAAGCCGTTCGACCTGGGGCAGGTTCGAGAGATCGCCGAACGGGCCGTTCTGGCCCGACAACAGGCGGTTCAGGCGGCGCAGAGCGACGCGCCCCAGCTCAACGGCGAGGAGATGATCGGCCACAGCCCGTTGATGCAAGAGGTCTTTAAGACGATCGGGCGAGTGGCCGAGAGCGAAGTGACCGTTCTGTTGCACGGGGGAGAGCGGTACCGGCAAGGAGTTGGTCGCCCGAGCGATTCACGCAAACAGCCATCGGGCCCAGGGGCCGTTTGTCGCCGTCAACTGTGCGGCCATTCCGGAAGCGCTCTTGGAGAGCGAACTGTTCGGGCACGTCCGCGGGGCCTTTACCAACGCCGTCTCCGACCGCAAAGGCCGATTCGAACAGGCAGCCGGTGGCACCCTCTTTCTGGACGAGATCGGAGAGATGCCCCTGGACCTGCAGACTAAGCTCCTGCGCGTCCTTCAAGATCGGACGTTTCAGCCCCTGGGCTCCCCAGAAACCCGAACCGCCGACGTGCGGATCATCGCAGCGACCAACCGGGACCTGCAACGGGCCGTCGAGCTGGGCGAGTTTCGGGAGGACCTCTTCTATCGGCTGAACGTCGTGACGATCACTCTGCCGCCCCTTCGCAAGCGCAAGGAAGACATCCCGGCGCTAGCCGAGTTCTTCGTCCGCAAGTATGCGGCCCAGTACCGGCGAGAGCCCCCTCAGCTCTCCGAGGAGCTGATCCGCCGGCTGATGGAGTACCGTTGGCCGGGGAACGTCCGCGAGCTGGAGAACGTGATCCATCGAGCGGTGGTGATGGCCCGAGGTCCCGTCCTGACGCTGGACGATGTGCCCCTCCTCCAGCCGGAGCCGCCGACCGAGCGGCACGAGTCGGTCGAACGGTGGCTTCGCCATCTGGTCCGCCGCCATATCGAGGAGGATCGACGCGGCTCCCTTCACGAAGAGGTGCTCCAAGAGGTCGAGATTCCCTTGTTTCAGCTTGTCCTCGAAGAGACCGGCGGAAACAAAAGCCGTGCCGCGGAGATTCTCGGCATCAACCGCAATACGCTTCACGCCAAGATGAAGCGGTACCGGATGCTTGATGAGACGGAGGACTGACCGGCAACGGAGACTCTCGTTGAGGAGAATCGGATTGAGAGGAAAGACGGTTTGGCGTCTAGAACCGGCTCGCTTGTTTCTGCTCGTTCTGATGGGGTGGTTCGGTCTCCTCGTTTCGGCGTGGGCGATCCGGGTGCAGGTGGTCATGCCCAACGGAGACCGCTACACCGGTGAGTGGATCGGGAGCGACGGAGCGCAGTACCGAATCCGGTTGGATGGTGGTCAGGAGCTTCAGCTGCCGCTGCCGGTGGGGGGATGGGTGATCTTTTTGGACCCGACCGAAGCCGCAGCGCCCCCGGAGGCGCGGCAGCGGCTCCAAGCGGCCCTGGACGCCTGGGAACTGGGAATGCACGCGGTTGCCGATCGGCAGTTTCAGGAAGCGATCGCGTTGGCGCCCCGCTATGCGCGAGCGCACTACGAGTACGCGCGGTTCTTGGAGGCGCAGCAGGCCTCTGAGGCCTTTCAGCATTACGTGTATGCCGCACAACTGGATCCGGTTCGCTACCCGATCGGGGACAAGATTCGGGCCGAAGCGTCCCAAGCGGCCGCCAACGGGAATTACCTCCGCGCGGCGGAGGCGCTCTTTGCCTTTGCGAGGACCTTCCCCCAGGACCCGTATGCGACGGAGGCCGCCTATGAGGCCGCCGGATACTTCCAAAAGGAGCTGGAGACCGACCCGACCAACGCCACCCTTTTGAGCAAGGCGCTCTTGGCCTATGAATACGCAACGGAGGCCTTCCCTGAAGCGCCTCAATCAGAGGAGGGCCTCCTTCGACTAGGGCAGCTCTATGTTCAAGCTCAGCGCCCTGAGGACGCGGTTCGGGTGCTGCGGAACTTCGTCGAGTGGTACCCCGACAGCCCTTTAAGCGCCGAAGCCCATTTGGCCCTGGGACGAGCCTATTTGCAGCTAGGCGCGATGGAGAGTGTCGCCGTTGAGGCGCGAATTGTCCTGAGCCTGACCAGCGACCCCGACCTTCAAGAGCAGGCCTTTGCCCTGGCCGCTGAAGTCGCCTGGAGGACCTGGACGACTGCCGAAGGCCTCCCCGCCAACGAGGTCTTTGCGCTCCACAAGGATGGAACGGCGCTCTGGGTGGGAACGATCAACGGCCTGGCTCGCCTGGAGGTCGGCGATCCGAACAATCCGGCTCTGCGGACGACGCCACTAGCTGCCGGTCAAATCGTCCGGGCGTTGGCCTCCGATCCCCGCTATCTCTGGGTGGGCACCAGCGGTGCCGGACTGATCCGGTATGACAAGCAAACCGGCCAGAGTCTCACCTACACTCATCTGGACGGTCTTCCTAGTGTGCGAATTGACGCGCTCGCCCTGGACGAAACGGAGGTCTGGGCCGGCGGACTCAAAGGCCTTGCTCGGTTCCGACGCGAAGCCCAACTTTGGGAACCGATCGGGCCGGAGGTCGGCTATACCGGCGAGGACGTCTCTTGCCTGCTCCTGACGCCGGAGGCCCTCTACGTGGGCACTCGCCGGAACGGACTGTACCGCTACGACCGACAGACGGGCGCCTGGGAGGCGTTTACCCGAAGCAGTACCGAGGGGAGACTTGGGAGCAACGCTATTCGCAGCCTTACTCGGAGCGATTCGGCGCTTTTTGTCGGCTGGTACACTCAGGACGCCAAAGGGTATTCGGTTCTGGACCTACCCTCCCGGCAATGGTTCAACGCGCCGGTGGGACACGATGAGATCTCGCCGGAGCATATCCTATTGCACTATCAAAACGGTCGGCTCTGGGTGGCGCTCAACGAGAATTTGCTGGTGCGTCAGCCGGACGGCATCTGGGCGCAAATTCACTACCCGATGGCGCTAGACGGTGCCGACGTAGAGGCGGTGTTGGCCGATGGCGATTTTGTCTGGGTAGGAACGAGCGCCGGATTGGGCCGAGTCAACACGGCGGTTCTCCAAACGGTTGAGGAGCAGGCCGGTGGGCAGTAACCCGCGTTGGAAATCGCGACATTGGGCGGCGCTGTGCTGGCTCGTGTTGGCTCTGGGGGGCCTTCCCTCTTTGCTTGCGCAAGAAGAAGCGGCCCCGGAGTGGCTGGAGGAGATGGGCCGGGACTTCCAGCAGGTGGATCGGGCGCGTTCCAACCGCGCGGCGCTCCATCGGGGCCTTGTTGAAAAGTGGATCCGTCAAGGCCGCCTAGAGGAGCTGATCGCCGAATACCAACGCCGCATCGAGGCGCGTCCCGAAGATGCAGCGCTTCTATACGGCGCCGGATACGCCTTTGCCCGACGGGGTCGGCCAGAGGACCTCCAGCGGGCGGCGGAGCTGTTCACTCAAGCCACGAGGGGAGAGGCCCGAGACGTTCAGACGTTGGCTCACTTCAGCCTTGGAGGCGTGCGCGTCGCTCTAGGCGACCTGGAAGGGGCGCTGATCGCCTATCAGCAGGCGGCAACGCTCGATCCTGAGTTCGCTCCAGCCCATCAGGCGTTGGGCGAGGTCTACTTGCGGCTGGGCCGTGATCAGGACGCGATCGCTTCTTTCAACGCGGCCATCCAGACGCGTGGGGAGGAGTGGCCCCCGCCGGTCCTAGGGTTGGGACTGGTCTACGAGGCAAGAGGGGAGTACGCGATCGCTGAAGGACACGTTCGTCGGGCTTTAGAGCTTCAGCCGAACTACGGGAGTGCGATCCTTGCTCTGGGTCGGCTCCGTGCGCGAGCGGGGGCCGCCGCAGAAGCCTTTGGACTGTACGAGCGAGCCGATGCCCTCCGACCCGTAGAGACCGAAGACTGGAAGCGGCTAGGGGAGATCTTCGTCGAGCTGGGGGACGACCCCTCCGCCGAGCGGGCCTATCGGCGCGGGGTGGAGACCGACCCGAACGTGCCGGAGCTGCGGTTTGCCCTCGGAGAGGTCCTCTGGCGCCAGGGGAGCCAGGAGGGGGCCATCGCCGAGTATCGAGCCGCTGTCGAGCAAGATCCGACGCTCTTTGAGCGCTTCTTAGAGCCGGTACGAAGCCGATTCTTTGCAGGGGCGCTGCCGCCCGAGGAGGCGCGCGAGCTGCTCGACAAGGCGCTCGCGGTGAAGCCCGACTCCCTTGAGGCCCACGAGCTGTACGCCCAGTTGGAGATGGCGGCCGGTCGCCTAGAAGCCGCGGTCGGACACTACGAGACCGCCTTGTCTCTTGCGCCGGAGCGGACCGATCTTCGCTGGACGCTGGGCGAGCTGTACTTTGCCCTGAATCGCACGGGAGCGGCTCAAGCCGTGCTTCAACAGGCCGCCCAGGAGGATCCCCAGACCGCCCGGCGTTACGCCGAAGCCGCCGCCAACGCGTACCAGAAACAGGACTATTCTACGGCCGCCTCCGAGTTCCAAAAGCACCTGTTGATCTTTCCGGAGGATCACGAGTCTCGTTATTTCCTGGCTCGTGCTTGGGAGGCCATGGGGAGAACGGAGGCGGCCATTGCGGAGCTGGAGACCCTTCGCCGTCAGGCGCCGGAGACACAGGATGCCCTCGAGCGACTTGCTCGGCTGTACCACCGCCAAGGGCAACCGGAGACCGCCTTGGCCGTTCTGGACGAGCTGATCGTCCGGAGGCCGGAACACGTCGGCGGACACTGGACCCGCGCGGAGATCCTCCGGGAGCTGGGACGCGAAGGGGAGGCCATCGAGGCATATCGGCGTGTGGTCGCCTTGGACCCCGAGCACGTGGACGCCCACGCAGCTCTAGCCCGACTGTACGAGGAGCGCGATCCCCGACGCGTCCGTTGCGTCCTATCGGCGGGTGATCTCCTTGGCGCCGGATCGGGCCACCCCCTACTTCCGGCTGAGCGCCCTGCTCCTAGAGCGCGGCGAAAAGGACGAGGTGATCGCCCTCTTGACGCGGGGACTGGAGTTGCAACCCCGTCGGGCTCAGGAGCAGCACCTTTTGGCCACGCTGCTGGATGAGAAGGGAAGGCTCCCTTGAGGCGCTTCCGCACTACGCCACAGCGGTCGAGGTGAAGGGGCGACGAGCCCAGCTGGTGGGTACGCCTACGCGCGCTGTGCCCATCGCCTGGCCGATCAGGCCGACTCCGAGGCCCCTGATCGCCCTGACTGGCTCCAGGCTGCCGAGCTCGCCTATTCTGAGGTCATCCGATTGAGCGCCACGCCGGAGGCCTATTACTATCGGGGGCTGCTCCGTCGAACTTACAAGCAGATCGGGGATCGGCTCTTCCTCTCATCGGAGATCGCCGAGGACTTTCGCCGAGCGCTGGCCCTTCGCCCCGGCGATCCGGACGCGCTCTATCAGCTAGGCTTGACCTATCAAGATATGGAGGAGGACGAGCAGGCGGAACGGACCTTCCGAGAGTTGCTTGCACGAGAGCCCCGATACCCCGGGGCGCATCTGGCGCTAGGGCAGATCGCCGAGGCGAAGCAGCAGTACGATTCGGCCATCCGTGAGTATGAGGCGGAGTTAAAAAACGATCCCGATTCGGCAGCGGCTCACTTCCGATTGGGGTTTCTCTACGCCAACGCTAAAGGCGATCCCTGGCTTGGGGCTCAGCACCTGGAGAAGGCGGTTGCTCTCGACCCCGGACCACCTGGAGGCCCGGATCGAATACGGCCGGGGTAACTGTACCAACTGGATCGCGTTCGGGCAGCAGCCGAGCAGTTTGAGCAGGCCGTTCGACTCGACCCGAAGAACATCACCGCTAACTACAATCTCGCGCTGATGTATCAGTTTCTCGATCGGCGGGAGCTGGCCATTGAGCGATGGCGGTACTTGTTGACGCTAGACCTTCCGGAATCCTGGAAGGAGGAGGCCCGTGGCCTATCTCCAACAGCTCCAGCAGCGGTAGCCTTTCTTTTTACGAGGTGCAGTTTTTTCGGCAGTTGTGGTGGTTTATGCCGCTGCTGCTTCTGCTGACGGCCTGGCCGTTGGTCAAGTGGTTCCAGCAGGGTGGACCGATCGCTCCAGACAATCCCCTCTGGAAGGCGATGCTTCCCTTTCTGATCTCCGGAACGACGCTGATCTTTCTCATGACGCTCCGGTTGGAGACGGAGGTTCGGACCGATGGGGTCTACTTCCGGTTGTTCCCGCTGCACTTGAGGTACCGCCGGATCGGTTTGGAGGAGATCGCCTCATTGGAAGCGCGCCGTTACCGTCCCATTCGGAACTTCGGCGGCTGGGGCATTCGCTGGGGGCGGCTGGACGGCCACCCCGCGCGGGCGTACAACGCCACAGGAAATCGGGGAGTGCTCTTTTGCCTGCGCGATGGGCGGTGGATCCTTCTGGGCTCCCAGAGGCCGGACGAGCTGGTCGCCGCCGTCCGAGCCCTCAGCGGCTGATCCTTCCGTATTGGTGCGGCCCTTTCTCTCAACCTTTTCATAACCGACTCGTCCGTCAGGTTGTGCTATTCTGATTTGTAGGCCACAGAGAGCCACAGAGGGATGGACCCTGCCGACGGGGCGGATCCGCCGATCGAAGAAGGAGGAGCCATGGACGCCTGGAAACGAGTCGGACGGCTAATTGCTCTGTTAGGATTGGCCGTTCTCGCCGTTTGCGCGCCGGCGCAGGAGCCGAATGTTGAGGAGATTTTGCGCCACCTGGACGCCCTCTATCGAAGCCGGACCAGCCATGGACGCCTGGAGATGACCATCATCACCCCTCATTGGGAGCGGACGATGGAGCTGGAAATATGGACCGAAGGAATGGAAAAGACGCTGATCCTGATCCACGCGCCCAAGAAGGACGCCGGCACAGCCACCCTTCGGATCGGCTCGGAGATGTGGAACTACTTCCCTAAGATCGACAAGGTGATGAAGGTTCCCCCTTCGATGATGGGCGCCTCCTGGATGGGATCCGACTTCACCAACGACGATCTGGTGCGGGAGACCTCCTATCAGGAAGACTATACCGCTCGGTTGCTTCCCTCCGAGGACCCGGAGACCTACGCCATCGAGCTGGTTCCTCATCAGGACACCCCAACGGTCTGGGGGAGGATCGTCATGACCGTTCGGCGCTCCGACTGGATACCCGTCCGGTTCGACTTTTACGACGAGCGGGGCAACCGGACGCGGGAGCTCCGGTTCTCGGAGGTGCGAACGCTCGGGGGCCGAACGATTCCTACGGTGATGGAGGTGGTACCACTCACCAAGGAGGGCCATCGGACCGTTGTCCGTTACCTCGAGGCGGCGTTTGATATCGAACTTCCGCGCGACCTGTTCTCGCTTCGTTCGTTGCGTCGGGGATAGGCCGATGTGGATCGTCCGGATCGCTTTCCGGAACCTGCTCCGTCAGCGCCGCCGGACGGTGCTGACCGGCCTGATGGTAACGGTGGGGTATCTGCTCTGCTCCTTGAGCCTTGGGCTGGGAAAAGGGACCTACGCGAGCATTATTGAGTTCTTTACCAGCTACCGAACGGGGCACGTTCAAATTCACGCGCGAGGGTATCGGGACGCTCCTTCACTCTACGCGACGGTGGACCGGTGGCGAGAGATCGGCAAACGATTAGAGACGGTCCCGGAGGTAATCGCCTGGGCGCCTCGGGTGTTGGCTCCTGCGCTGGCCTTTTCGGACGCGGGGAAGACCTCGGGGGTGCAACTGTTTGGTTTGGACCCGGCGCAAGAGGCTGCCACTACGACACTCCCACGACGGCTGCTGCGTGGGAAGTGGCTCGCCGACGGGGAGGCCGACAACCGGGTGCTGGTGGACGAAGGCTTGGCCCGCCTGCTCCGCCTGGAGGTCGGCTCGGCAGTCTATCTGATCGGCGAAGGCGCCGATGGCTCGATTGCTAACGACGTCTTCGAGGTAATCGGGATCGTTCAGGGCGCAGGGGGGTTTGCAGAACGAAACGTTTACCTGCCGCTTCCGGCGGCGCAGCGCTTTCTTGTGTTGGGCGATCGCGTCCATGAGCTGGTTCTTCGAACACGCAAAACCGGAGGAGGCTCCGCGGCTCGCCGATCGGCCTGGAGACGCTCTTGAACGATCCAGCGCTGGAGATCGCCCCTTGGCAGGTCATCGAAGAGGATTTCTATCGCGCCATGGCCGCCGACATGAAGGGAAACTGGATTAGCCAGGGAATTATCATGCTGATCGTTGGGGTGGGCATCCTGAACACGGTGCTGATGGCCCTTTTGGAGCGAACGCGCGAGTACGCCGTCCTCCGGGCACTGGGAACTCGTCCCGGCGTTCTGGTCCGGATGATCCTCTGGGAAGTGCTCTTTTTGGCAACCCTGGGGGTAGGGGTGGGATTTCTGCTCTCACTGGCGGGCAACGCGTGGTTTGCCTCCGTTGGGATGGCTCTGCCGGAGGGGATCGAGTACGGCGGCATGCCGTTTGAACGAATGTACGGGAGCCTGAGCCCTCAGGTCTTTTGGGCCCCGGCGCTGCTGACCTGGACGACGGCGGCGCTGGTCGGACTGTTTCCGGCACTTCGCGCCGCTCGGATCCGTCCGGCCGAGGGTCTGCGGGCAACTTAGGAGTCGACTCGGTGTTGGCCTATTGGTGGCTGCTGATCCGCGCAGCGGCGAGAAATCTCTCTCGGAACCGTCGGCGAACGCTGCTCTCCTCTCTAGCGATCGCTCTAGGGCTGGCCGCCCTCATCTTCACCGACGGATTGATCCGAGGGATGGTGGCAGATATGGTCCGGCTGGCCACCGATCTGATGCTGGGCCACGCCCAAATTCACGCTGAAGGGTTTCGTCAGGAAATGGAGCTGGAGCGGACGGTCCGGGAGGGGACGACGCTGCTCCGCCACCTGGAGGAACACCCTTCGGTGGCCCACGTAGCGCCCCGCGTGGTGGCCTTTGGGATGATCAGCTCTCCCTCGAACGTCGCTTCCGTTACCGTCTACGGAATAGATCCTCGTCGGGAACCACCCCTCTCCCAAGTGGACGAGGCCATCATTGCGGGCGAGTACCTTGTCCCTCACGAGCGCGGGAGAGTCCTCTTGGGCCAAAAGTTGGCCGAGACGCTTCGCGTGCAGGTCGGCGATCGGATTGTCCTGACCGCCGCTCAGGCTGAAACGGGTGAGCTGGCGATGAGTGCCTATCGGGTCGGAGGAATCTTCGCCTTCGCGAGCAGGGAGATGAACACTACGCTGGTCTTCCTTCCCTTGCAGGACGCCCAAGAGCTCTACGGCCTGGGCGAACGGGTCCACGAGCTCGCCATTCGGTTCTGGGACATCCGCGAGGCCGACCACCTGAGCGGTTCCTTCTGGTCCGAGTTCCAGACGGAGGGCAACGAGCTGCTCAACTGGAGGCAACTGATGCCCGAGCTGAACTCCACCCTCGCAGCGGTGGACGTTCAGATGTACATCGTTGGCGCGATCCTCTTTGCGATTGTTGCTTTTGGGATCATCAACACGCTTTTCATGTCCCTGTACGAGCGGATGTTCGAGTTTGGAGTCCTTCGGGCGATCGGGACACGGCCCCTCCAGATGGCAGGAATGATCCTCACCGAGGCCGGTCTGCTGGCGGTGGTGAGTATCGTCCTCGGTAATCTACTGGGGGCGGCCGTCACGGCGGCGGTCGCTCAGATCGGCCTGGATTACACAGGCATCGAGTACGTCGGGATTACGTTTCACGAGCCGATTCGTCCTGTTCTGGCCTGGAGTCAGTTTTATCGCTATCCGATCTGGGTCTTCCTCTTTACGCTGTTGGCCGCGATCTACCCGGCACTTTATGCGGCACGTCTGCGACCGGCTAAGGCGATGCGACGGAGCTTATGACAATGGTACAAAGTCACCCGAACGATGAGGTGATCCGGCTAGAAGGCGTGACCAAGGTCTACCGGATGGGAGAGGTGGAGGTCCCCGCGCTTCGAGGGGTGGACCTGGTCGTCCGTCGGGGCGAATTCGCCGCCCTGGCCGGCCCCTCCGGGAGCGGGAAGACAACGCTCCTCAACCTGATCGGCGGCCTGGACGTCCCGACCGAAGGTCGAGTGCTCCTGGCTGGACGCCCTCTGGACCAAATGAGCGGTCGGGAGCTTTCCGACTTCCGGAGGGACCACATCGGGTTTATCTTTCAGGCCTACAACTTGATTCCCGTTCTGAGCGCCTATGAGAACGTTGAATATGTCCTGTTGCTCCAGCGGGTTCCCGAGGTGGAGCGGCGCAAGCGAGTGTTGGAGATCCTTGAAGCGGTTGGCCTCAAGGGGATGGAGCACCGGCGTCCAGCGCAGCTTTCGGGAGGACAGCAACAACGGGTCGCCGTCGCGCGGGCGATGGTCACCCGTCCCGATCTGATCCTTGCCGACGAACCGACGGCCAACCTGGACTCGGCCACCGGCGAAGCCCTTTTGGACATGATGCGCTCTCTGAACCAGCAGTACGGGATGACCTTCCTCTTCTCGACGCACGATCCGATGATCATGGAACGGGCACGGCGGTTGATCCTCCTTCGGGACGGCCGAGTTGTCCAAGACGAGCGGAGGGGATAGCCGGTGGCGCGTCGATTCCTCCGGGTCCTTGGGGCGTTGCTCCTTCTCTTACCGCCCGGAGCCGGCGGGGTGGAGTGGACCGGTTATGCAAAGCACTTCTTGTTGGTCTCCGACCGCCCGGGGAGCGGGGAGCCGGTCTCTGGTCTGGCGACGACGCGAGTTCGTCTAGCCGTCCGATGGGAGCCGCTGGAGGCGATTCGGGCGGAGCTCGCCTACGGGTTGATTCCCCAAGTGGGCGGCGGGGGGCTCAGCCAGCTTTTTGCCGGAGGAGGGCTCGCTTACCGCATCGGGGACCTGAGCGAGGCTCTCTATCCGTCTGAGGAGCAACGGGGCGGACTGGTGGTTCGTCAGAATCTGGATCGGCTGAACGTTGCCCTTCGGGTTGGGATCGTGGACCTGCGGCTTGGTCGGCAGCCGGTCGCGTTCGGCTCAGCGAGGACGGTCAACCCGACCGATGTGCTGGCGCCGTTTGTCGTCTGGGCGCTAGACAAAGAAGAGCGGATCGGCGTGGACGCCGTGCGGGCGCGGGTCTCGTTGGGGAACTTCAGCGAGCTGGACGGCGGCGCCGTCTTTGGCGAGGGGATTTCCCTTCAAAAAGGAGCGGCCTTTCTGCGAACTCAAACTCAGGCGCTTGGTGCGGACGTTTCGGCGCTGGCGCTTTGGTTTCAGGGACATCGGTTAATCGGTCTGGACGTAGCCCGCTCGCTAGGTGGCGCCAGTCTCTGGCTAGAAGCCGCTGGATATCGCCCTGAGGAGGGGGACCCCTTTTTGCGGGCGAGCCTTGGCGGAGACTACTACCTTCCCTCCGGCGTTTACGGCGCGGCGGAATATCACTACAACGGCGTGGGGACGACTCGGCGAGAGGCGTACGGCGAGGTTCGGCAGCGCCCGATCGTCAACGCCGCACAGATCTCCCTTGTCGGGAAGCACTATCTCAGTTTGTCCCTTGCCTATTCCCCCGCTCCCCTTTGGAACCTCTCTGGGGGCCTGATTGGAAACCTCTCAGATCGGTCAGCGCTTTTGATGCCGCGGGTGGAGTACAATCCTCAGCCCGATCTTTATTGGGAGCTGGGCGCCCTTTGGGGCCTTCGGCTTCTAGAGGCTCCCGCCGAGTTTGACGAGCGCAGCCGGGCCGTCTTCACCGCAATGCGCTTTTACTTCTGAGAGGCTGGCGCTTGGCGGACGGCCTTGCGGAGCAGTTGAAGGATCGGCTCCCGTTCCGGTCCTCGGAGCCGCTCGGCGACTTGGAGAGGGGTCTCTCCTCGCCGGTTGGCGAGCGTTGGATCGGCGCCGTGGGCGAGGAGGAATCGGATCATGGCGATCTTCCGGTCCTTTCGGCGGAGGGTCGCGCGGATCGCATCAAAGAGGGGCGTTTCGCCTGCCGGATCGGGTCGGTTGATCTCCGCGCCCCCTTCGAGGAGCGCTTCGGCGGAGCGGAGGAACCCAGCCTTGGCTGCAACGTGGAGCGCCGTTTTTCCCTTCCGATTGGTCGCGTGGACGTCCGCTCCCCAGGCGAGGAGCTTTCGGACCTTTTCGGGGTGCTCCCCTCGATCTCCCCGGCAAACGTAGACGATCGGGGGCCATCCCATCCGATTCGGGGCGTTAGGATCTACGGGGGCGCCGTGCTCGGCGAGCAGCCGAGAGACCCCTTCTTGATCGGTGACCACCGGTCGATTCAGCTTCTGAGGATCGGCGCCGGCCTCCAGGAGCAGGCGGACGATCGCCTCGTTGTCCCCGGCGAAGTTCAGCAGATGCCAACTGTGCCGGCGCACTTCGGCGCCTCGTTCGATGAGGAGTCGAGCGGCTTCAAACTGCCCGGCGGCCACCGCGTAGCAGAGGGGCGTCGCGTACGGCGCGGCGTGGGGATCGTCCAGTGGTTCCGGATAGGGGTGCCAAACGGGATGCCATTGGGGCAATGTCCGTTCCAGGGCCGCCGGGTCCCGGTCCAGCAGCTCCTGGAGCCGGTCGAGCTCTCCCAGGTAGGCCGCTGTGTGGACGTCGTAGAGGGCCCCGGCCTGGAGGAGCCGCTCGGCGACTGGTGTCTTTCCGCGCACCCGCGCGACGGTGTACGGGCTGATCTCCACCCGGTAGGGGGTGTAGAAGCATCCGCGTGCGTTCACATCGGCGCCCTGGTCTAGGAGAAGAGCGACTGTCTCTAACCTACCGCCGTAGGCCGCGTGCCAAAGGAGGCTTCTCCCATGTGGTCCCCGATGGTGAACCCACTCCGGGCGCTCCTGGAGGTACTCTCGGAGGAGCTCTAACCGTCCCTGTTGGGCGGCTTTGGCCCCATGCTTTAAGAAGTCCAGCGCTCGCAGGGCGATCCTCCTTGGACAGCTTGCCTTCGGAAGGGGTCTCTTTTAGGATAACCCTGTCGCCAAAAGCGTTACAAACAGTTTCAGGCTCCGGAATGGAAGTCATGAACGAGTTGCCACCAGGGATCCTCACCGTCGAGGAGATCGAGGCGCTTCACGCTCGTTGGCGTCGGAGCGAAAAGCTGCTGAACCGCATCCTCCAGACGCTGAGCGCGGAGCGCTCTCCGCGGGCGTTACGCGACCTTCAGGTGCTGTTGGTCTCCGATCCCGACTATCCACTTGGCCATTTTCAGTTGGGGCGAGCGTTGTTTGACGCGGGGGATCTCCTCCGGGCGGCGGAGCACCTCCTGATCGCTTTGGAGCTGGGGATGACTCAATCCGCCGTCGTCGAGCTGGCCGAGCAGGTTCTTAGGGCGCTGGACGCCGACGATCCCCGGACAGCCCCGCTCCGAGAGCGATTTCAGAAGGCGATTGTGCCGCGGAATCCAACGCTGACGCTGGCGATGATCGTTCGCGACGAGGCGGAGCACCTGCGGGACTGTCTGGAGTCCGTCCGGGCGGTGGTGGATCAGATCGTCGTGGTGGACACCGGTTCTCAGGACGGGACGCCGGAGATCGCGCGCGAACTGGGCGCTGAGGTGTATTTCTTTCCCTGGCAGGACGACTTTTCCGCGGCTCGGAACGAGTCGCTCCAGTACGCGCGCGGGGACTGGGTGCTCTGGCTGGACGCCGACGAGCGGTTGGCGCCGGAGTCGGCCGAGCCGCTCCGAGCGTTGCTGCGGCGAGAGGAGGTTGCGGCGGCCCACCTTCAAATTGACAACGAGATGGGCGGTCGGACGGTCTCCTTTTTGACGCCGCGGCTTTGGCGCCGGCATCCGGCGATTCGGTTTCGCCAGCCGATTCACGAGCAGGTCTTCTGGGCGATCGCCCCGTTGGCTCGGCGTTACGGTCGTCAGATCGTCGAGGCGCCGGAGGTTCGCATTCAGCACCGGGGCTATCTTCCCTCGGTGCACATGCGGCGGCGGAAGGCGGATCGAAACTTCGAGCTGCTTCGGCGTCTGGTCGAGCGGGAGCCGGAGAACGCTTATGCACTGTTCCACTACGCGGGAGCGCTCCGGGAGATGGGACGGCTCGAAGAGGCGCTCGAGGCGTTTGAGCGTTGGGAGCCACTGGCCTTTGCCCAAGGGGATTCGGAACAGCACTGGCTCCGGGTCGGCTTTGGGAGTTACGTAGGGCTGCTGTGTCAGATGGACCTTCCGGAACGGGCGTTGCGTCTGTCCGAGCGGGCGATCCAGAAGGTCGGCGAGACGGCGACGCTCCGCTACCATCGCGCTTGGGCGCTTCACCAGTTGGGAAGGCATCTGGAGGCGCTTCGAGAGCTGGAGCGTGCCCGGCGGATTCCGCGTGATCCGGCCACCCATGTGGAGGCGATCGAATTCCAGCCGCTCCTGATCCCCATGCTCACGGCTAACATCTATCTGTCGTTGGGGGAACCGGAAAAGGCTAAGGATCAGTTCGAAGAGGCTCACGAGCTCAACCCTCAGGACCCGCGCCCGCTGATCGGCTTGGCCCGCTTAGCAGTCGGGGAGGAGAACTTCGCCGCGGCTGCGGAGCTGCTTCAAAAAGCGCTCGAGGCCGCGCCGGAGGATCCCCATCTGCTAGCCTTCTTCGGAGAGGTCGAAGTCTTCCGGGGGAACCTGGAATCGGCTCAAGACGCTCTGCATCGGGCGCATCGGCTCTCGGCCGACGCGGAGGTCGGGCGGCTGCTGGCAGACGTCTGGTTTCTGTTGGGGGAGGAAGAACGGGCCGTTCGGATATGGAAGACCGCTCCCCAAAACGAGCGGGCCGCTGGAGCTTTGGCCTTCTGGACGATGGTTCAGGGGGACCCGTATGCCGTTCGGCAGTTGGCCGACCCGCGCGTTCGGGCCGGGGCGCTGGCGCTGGCCCAGAAGATCCTTGCCGTTCACAGCCGCCGGGAGACCCCCGCGGTCGGCCGGCTGATCCAGTTCGCCCAGCGGGTCGGCTCGGAGCCAATGCTCGGCGAGCTGCGAAACGTCCTCCTCCGGGCGTTCTTGAAGTACCGCTTCCGCGAAGGCATCACCGCCCTTCGCCGGACCAATTCGTGAATTTTCGCTTCTCAAACCACCCACAACCGGAAAGGGGAAGCCATGGCCTTGCCAAAAGTCGGATGGATCGGGCTTGGAATCATGGGCAAACCGATGGTTCGAAACCTCTTGAACGCCGGCTATCCTCTGGTTGTCTGGAACCGAAGCCGTCCCGCCGTGGACCTAGCCGCCTCCTGGGGGGCGACCCCGGCCAACTCGGCCAAGGAGGTCGCCGAGCAGTGCGAGATCGTCGTCACGATGGTACCGGACTCCCCGGATGTACAGCAGGTGGTCTTGGGCCCTAACGGCATCTACGAGGGGATTCGTCCCGGCTCCGTGTATGTGGACATGTCGACCATCTCTCCGATGGTGACCAAAAGGATTGCTGCCAAGCTGGCCGAAAAGGGGGTCCAGATGCTGGACGCGCCGGTCAGCGGCGGCGACATCGGCGCGCAGCGGGGGACGCTTTCGATCATGGTGGGCGGTCCCCGGGAGGCCTTTGAACGCTGTCTGCCCCTCTTTCAGATCCTCGGTGAGAACATCGTCCACGCCGGAGAGGAGAACGGGCTGGGGCAATTTGTCAAGCTTTGCAATCAGACCGCCTGCGGACTAAACTTATTGGCGATGGTCGAGTCGATCGCGCTGGGGGCGAAGGCCGGCCTCGACCTGGAGAAGATGCTGGCCGCCATTACCAAGGGCGCTGCTGGTTCCTGGATGCTCTCCAATCTTGGTCCCAAGGTCATTGCGGGCGACTGGGAGCCCGGATTTATGGTCAAGCTGCAGCAGAAGGATCTGCGGCTAGTCCTGGAGGCGGCAGCCTCTCTGGGATTGCCCCTGCCGGGGACGGCCTTGGTGCATCAGCTCTTCCGCGTGGTCGAGGCCGCCGGATTGGGAGAGAAGGGGACTCAAGCGCTCGCTCACGCCCTGGAGCGGATGGGCAACTTCAAGATTCACCCGGACGAGGGATGATCTACTACGACAAGCGGTACGATGTAATCGTTGTGGGAGGGGGCCACGCTGGCACCGAGGCGGCTCTTGCCGCTGCACGGATGGGGGCTAAGACGCTCCTGCTGACCATGAACCTAGACACGATCGCCCAGATGTCCTGTAACCCGGCGATCGGCGGTCTGGCCAAGGGGCATATGGTCAAGGAGATTGACGCCCTCGGCGGCGAGATGGCCAAAAACATTGATGCGACAGGAATCCATTTTAAGCAGCTGAACACGCGTAAGGGGCCGGCGGTCCGCGCTTCGCGGGCGCAGGCGGACAAGAAGGCCTATCAGTTCCGCATGAAATGGGTCGTCGAATCTACCCCGAATCTGGACGTAAAGCAGGGGGTTGTAGACGACCTGGTCACCGAGGAGGTCAACGGGCGGCGGCGCGTTTGTGGCGTGTTGACCAAGACGGGAATCGTCTACGAAGGCCGCGCCGTTGTGATGACGACGGGGACCTTCCTGCGGGGGCTGATCCACATTGGCACCTACCAGCAGCGGGCCGGGAGAGCCGGCGAGCAGTCCGCCGAGGAGACCTCGAAGGGCCTGGCCGCTTTGGGCTTCCGACTGGGACGGCTCAAGACCGGGACGCCGCCCCGTGTCAACGCCCGGACGGTAGACTTCGCCGCCGTTCAAGAGCAGCCGGGAGACGACCCGCCCAAGCCGTTCTCTTTCTCCACCGAGGCGATCACGCAACCGCAACTCCTCTGCTGGATTACTCAGACGACCGAGGAGACTCACCGGCTAATCCGGGAAAACCTCCATCTCTCAGCGATGTACTCCGGCCGGATTGAGGGTAGGGGGCCGCGCTACTGCCCTTCGATTGAGGACAAGATCGTCAAATTCCCTGACAAGTCCTCCCATCAGATCTTTTTGGAGCCGGAGGGGTATCAGACCCAAGAGATCTACCTGAACGGCCTTTCGATGAGTCTGCCGGAGCCGGTGCAGTGGCAGATTGTCCGGTCGCTTCCTGGGCTGGAGCGGGCGGAGATCATGCGCCCAGCGTACGCCGTCGAGTACGACTACTGCGATCCGACTCAGTGCTTGCCGACGCTGGAGACCAAGCTGGTCGAGAACCTGTTCTTTGCTGGCCAGATCAACGGAACGACCGGCTACGAAGAGGCCGCCGGTCAGGGGATCGTCGCGGGGATCAACGCCGTCCTGAAGGTCTGGGGAGAAGAGCCGTTCATCTTGGATCGCTCTGAGGCCTATATCGGCGTGCTGATTGACGATCTGGTTACCAAAGGGACTCAGGAGCCCTATCGGATGTTCACCTCGCGAGCGGAGTACCGACTACTGCTCCGAGAGGATAACGCCGACCTGCGGCTGACCGAGTACGGCCGCCAGCTGGGGCTGGTGGACGATGCCACCTATCAGCGGTATCTCAAGAAGCGCAAACAGATTCAGTCGGAGCTTGAACGGCTCCGGACGACAACCGTTCGGCCCGAGCCGAGGGTTCAGGAGCTGCTCCGGCGGATCGGCTCCGCCGAGTTGAAGCATCCGGTGACGCTGGCAGAGCTGCTCCGGCGCCCGGAGGTCGAGTACGACCACATCGCCGAGATCGCCCCGCCTGGAGAACCGTTGGTTCGCGGGGTGGTCGAGGAGGTCGAGCAGTCTATCAAGTACGAGGGCTACATCGCCCGGCAAAACGCTCAGATCGCCCAGTTCAAGCGCTTGGAAGCTTGGAAGATTCCCGCCGACTTCGACTACGAACAGGTAACCGGTCTGACGCGCGAAGCGCGTGAGAAGCTGAGCGCCATTCGTCCCGTCTCCTTGGGACAGGCCTCGCGCATCTCGGGCGTCTCTCCTGCTGACATCGCCGTGCTCATGGTCGTCCTCAAGCGCCTTCGAGAGTCCTCTCCGCCCTCCGCCGACGAGCTTGAAGACTGCGAACAGCTGTGTTAAGTAATCCCACTTGAAGGACAACTCAACAGATAAAACCAACGGAAGGGACATGCTCCGGTGGACGCACCGCGTGAGGTGGAACGGTGGGGAGTCTTTGAGGTCTCCGTCGGTGGGCCGGAGGCGGGGAATCCGTTCTTGGACGTCGCGTTTGGAGCAGAGTTCCGCTACAAGCATCGAGTTGTGCCGGTGGACGGCTTCTACGACGGCAACGGCGTCTACCGGGTGCGCTTCTCTCCCGATACCGAGGGGGAGTGGCGTTTCACGACGACCAGCAACGTTCCGGAGTTGGCCGGGAAGTCGGGGACGTTTCGGTGTATCTCTCCAGGGCCGAACAACCACGGGCCGGTTCGGGTGGAGGGGTACCACTTTCGCTACGCAGACGGCACCCCGTACTATCAGGTGGGAACCACCTGCTATGCTTGGATTCACCAGCCGGCCGAGCTCCAGGAGCAGACGCTCGAGACGCTTCGCAGCGCGCCGTTCAATAAGCTCCGGATGTGCATCTTCCCCAAGCACTACATCTACAACCAGAACGAACCGGATCACTTTCCCTTTGTTGGCTCTAAGGAAAAGGGCTTTGATTGGACTCGCTTTAATCCGGAGTTTTGGAAGAACTTAGAACGGCGCGTCGAACAACTGATGGAGATGGGAATTCAAGCCGACCTGATCCTCTTTCATCCTTACGACCGTTGGGGGTTTGCTTCGATGGACCGGGAGACGGAGGACCGGTACCTCCGGTACACCGTCGCTCGGTTGGCCGCCTTTCGCAACGTTTGGTGGTCTTTTGCCAACGAGTACGACTTGATGCGCAACAAGACGATGGCCGACTGGGACCATTATTTCTTGCTCGTCCAGCAGGAGGACCCCTATCAGCGGCTCCGAAGCATCCACAACTGTCGGACCTTTTACGATCACAACAAGCCCTGGGTGACCCATCAGAGCATTCAGGCCGATCCGTCCGGAACGCCGGAGTGGCGGCGAAACTGTCCTAAGCCGGTCGTCGTGGACGAATGCCGATATGAGGGGAACATCCCTCGGCACTGGGGGAACATCTCCGCACGGGAGATGGTCCATCGCTTCTGGGTCGGGACGGTAGCCGGCGGATACGTCGGCCACGGGGAGACCTACCTTCACCCGGAGGACATCCTCTGGTGGTCCAAGGGCGGGGTGTTGCACGGCGAGAGCCCGCCTCGGATCGCCTTTCTCCGACGGATTCTAGAGGAGGGGCCGCCGGTCGGCTTCGAGCCGGTCGCCCGCGAAGGCGCCGCCAAAGGGGACGAGGTGTTCCTCTATTACTTTGGGCTCTCCCAACCGGCCCGGTTCACCTTTAACCTTCCGGAGGAGCCCGTCTACCGGGCGGAGCTGATCGATCCTTGGGAGATGACCATCACCCCGATTCCGGGGAAGTACCGCGGTCAGGCGGAGCTGTCTCTGCCGGGGCGGCCGTATCTGGCCGTTCGGTTCTGGAAGATCACATGAGGAGGGTTTCGGATGGCGCTGGCGACCGAACCACAGGTTCAGGAGGCCTATCTCACTCAAGAGCAACTTCGGCAGTTTGAGGAGCAGGGTTTTCTGATCGTTCCGAACGCGCTTCCGCCGGAGATGGTCCAGCGGCTGAGCGAAGCGGTGGATCGGCTGATCGCCGAAGAGAAGCTGGAGGCGCAACCCCAGCAACACACGCTTCACCTGCGCAACTGCATTGTCGAGGACGACATCTTCCTGGAGCTGTTGGACTGGCCGACCACCTTTCCGCTGGTGGTGGACATCCTCGGCTGGAACATCAAACTGATCACCTCACACCTGATCGTTCGGAATCCGGTTCCGCCGGACTTTGATCGGAGCCGGGTCGTTGTCGGCTGGCATCGGGATGGGGGCACCTCCTACCGGGAGATGAGCGAGCCGCATCCTCGGCTGTTTGTGAAGGTCGCCTACTGGCTCACCGACCTTTCGGAGCCGGGGCGGGGAGGGCTCCGAGTGCTACCGGGGAGCAACCGGTTGATCGGTCGTCCGGCCCATCCGCCTGGGTCGCCGGACCCTTACGGGGCTCTGGAGATCCAGGCCAAGCCGGGAGACGCGGTGATCTTTGAGCAGCGAACCTGGCACGGCGTCGGGCCGAACTTCTCAAAGACGCCGCGGAAGTCGCTCTTCTACGGGTACGCCTTCCGGTGGATTCAACCGATGGACTACCTTCAGATGCCCCAAGAGCTGTTAGACCGCGTCTCGCCGATCCGGTGGCAGCTCCTGAGCGGCGTCAAGACGAAGCTGGCGATGTATCTCCCGACGCCGGAGGACGTGCCGCTGCGCGCCTGGGCCGAGGAACGGAACGCCCGGCTCCGAGCCGCTGGACTCCGCTAGGCTTGCTGGTCTTGTGGGAGCAGGTCGGCAAAGACGAACCCGTCTCGGCAGACGATCTCGCCGGGGGAGACCCGGATCGGTTGGGCGAACATCGGCCCGGCAGCGGCGAACGTGTGGAACTCGCCCCGTTCACCGCAGGGGTCCACGGTAGGCGGAAGACGCCGGAGCAGCTCGGTGTCGTAACGGCAACCCACAAGTGTCGGGTCCATCTGTTGAGGATCGACACAGGTGAGATAGGCTTCTAGACCGGCTTCGAGCATCTCCTGGGCCAGGCGGTGGGTTTCCTGGCCCCAAAGCGGAAACAGCGGCATTAACCCGACGGATTCTAGCAGCCGTTCCCGGTAGGCTCGTACGTCCTCCAAGAACAGGTCTCCGAAAGCCACCGCTTGGACCCCTTGGGCTTTGGCCTCCTGAAGTGCGGCGCCAAAGAGCCGTTCGTATTCGGCGTTTGAGCAGGGGGCAGGCAGCCAGACCTTGCGGAGCGGCAGCCCTACAGCCTGGGCCTGGGCTTCGACCAGCTCCTCCCGGACCGCGTGCATCGCGACCCGCTTTGCCGATCGGTTGAGCGTTGTGATCAGTCCAACTATTCGTACCTGGAAGAGGTCGCGTAGCCGATAAAGCGTCCAGGCGCTGTCCTTGCCGCTGCTCCAGGAGACCAGGACGCGCAACTCAGAGCCGTTTGGCATCGTTTCACCCTCCAACTCTTGACGGCGCGGAGGGTGATCCCTCGCTTGAGAAGTGCCGAATCGCATTCACGAAGAGCCGGATCACGTAAGGATGATACCGGGTCAGTTCCGAATGACCCGGAGAGAAGTAGAGGGTCCATCCCTCTCCGTAGCGCCGGGTCCAGGCCGCTAGATGGGCGATCTCTTCGCCGCGGACGCTTGTGTAAACGGCATCCAGCAGTCGGGAGACCCTCGGGTCGTAGCCTGTGCGGACCGGATGCTCCTCGATGAGAGGAAAGCGATCGGGGATCCCTGCGAGGATTGGATGCCGACGCGCGGCCGGTCGGACGACGATGCGGAGCTTAGGCGAAGCTGCATCGGTGGGGAAGACGCCCCCCGTACCTCCGAAGATCTCATGGAAGGGTGCGGGGGCTAAGAACAGCACGTCGTGCATGCCGATCATTCCGCCGCCGTTCCAAACGTGCCGCCGAATGGCGGCGATCGCCTCGTCCGGGACATGAGGAAATCCCCTGATCGGCACTAACAGCAGCACATCGTACTGCTCGGCGTTGGTGAGCGTCCAGAGATCGCTGGTCGGGGTCGGCCGGATCTTCTCCTCTTCCTCCAACAGCATGGCCACTCTCTGAGCGACCTCCAATCGGTCGGAATAAACCAGGGCACGAATCGGCGATGCCGCCGGCGTCACCTGGAGCGGGGGACCGGCACCAGGACATCCCCAGCTCCAAAGCACCGCTCCCAAGAGCACCGCGTAGAGATGTCTTTTTAAAGCGCCCAGGCCGGATTTCCTTTCAACTGTCCTTTCTCGTGTGGACAAGAGTTGCCGCTTTTAATCTATGAGGGCCGCTCCACCGGCGCAACGGGGCGGGAAGGGCTTCGGTTCTCTCTTGCGAGGGGTTGGAAACGGGACGGAGATGCTCGGCGCTTGACGCTCCCTTGGGTGAGCGTTACCCTGGACGGTGAGGGGTCGTTCTGGGATTTCAGTTTGCGGAGGAGCGGGTTCATGGCCGGGTTGGCGCGTCGTTTCTGGAACTTTTTGACCGGTTGGTTGCGCTTTGGCCAAAGCCGCTTGGAGTCCACCCGACCGGAGATCGTTTACGACCAAGCGATCCGGGAGCAGCGGAAGAAGTACCAAAAGCTGGAGGAGGCGGTCGCTGGACTGGTTTACAACCGGAACCAGCTTCAGGAGGACCTGCGCGAAGCCCAGCAGGAGTTGGACGAGGTTCAGCGTATGCTGGAGCAGGCCATCCAGGATGCCCGCTCCGACGACCGGGCGCGCGCAGAGGAGGCGGTGCTGATCGGCACGATGTTACAGGAGCAGGAGGAGGCCCTCCAGGCCCGGATTGCCGAGCTGACCGAGTCGCTGGACGTGGCCAACGCCCGGATTGAAGAGTACCAGGAAAAGCTTGTGGAGTTTCAAGCCCGAATTCGGCAGTTGGAGCAGGAGAAGGCTCACGCCGTTGCTCAGGCGCGAATGGATCAGGAGACGATCCGCCTTCAGCGGGAGCTGTCCGGGATGGTGGTGGACGACAGCTCCGAGGCGCTTCAGGAGCTGCGTCAACGATTGGGGCGGCTTCACGCCCAAGCGACAATGGTCGAGGAGATTCGTGGCAAGTCGTTGGAGGAGCGGCTAAACGCCTATCGGCGCCGGGCCCGGTCCGAATCGGCCCGAACCCGGTTCCTGGAGCGCGTTCAGGAGCGCCGGGCGCTGGAGGGAGAAAAGACCGCTTCTCTGCCGGGCGGAGCGTCCTCGGAAGGGACGACCGAGAACGCGGCCCGGAATCGCTTCTTGGAGCGCGTTCGGGAGGAGTCCTCCCGCTCCTCCTCTGAGGAAGACCCCTCCGCCGAGGAGCCTACTCAGCGATCTTAAGCCAGGGCTCGTCGCAACGGGTATAGGAGAACAGCTCGTCGGGCTTAAAGAAGAGCGCCAGCTCCTGTTGTGCCGTCTCGGGGCTGTCGGAGGCGTGGATCAGGTTGAGCGTGACGTGCGCGGAGAGGTCGCCCCGAATCGTTCCGGGCTGAGATTCGTTCGGGTCGGTCACCCCGACCAGCAGCCGCACCCGATGGACGGCCTGCTCGCCTTCCAGGGCCAGCGCCACCGAGGGCCCCGCTGTGATGAAACGGATCAGCCGCTGATAAAAGGGTTTTCCGCGGTGTGCCGCGTAGTGCATCTGGGCCAGTTGGGGGTCTACCTGCAGCATCTTCAGGCCGACGATCTTGAGTCCCTTTCGCTCAAACCGTTGCAGAATCTCTCCGACCAGCCCTCGCTGGACGGCATCCGGCTTGAGGAGCACAAAAGTTCGTTCCACGCCAGAAGTCCTCTTTGAAGGTCTTGAAAGTGTCGGTTTGGGCGCCTCGGCAGAGGGGATCGCCCAAGTCCACGCGTTTTCCTTTAAATCATAGCAAAAACGGAGGTCGGATCGGGGGATTGGGAGTGTTTTTTCGCCTGGGGCAGTCAACTGGTTTCGCATCGTTGGCGTATATTCGGTATGATTTTATTGAAGCGATGACATAACGAAGGCCTGAGATCGGCAAGGAGCGATCATGGCGAAATCGGTCAGCGAGGCGCTCGATCGAGGCGAAGCGGTCGCGGTGGATCGGCAGGAGGCGGGCTGGAGGTCGGCGAGTTCGTACGATGAGGCTCCGGACGAGGCGTTGATCCAAGCGGCTCAGCGGGGCGACACGCGGGCCTTCGACGCGCTGGTGCGGCGATATAAGGCGCGCGTTTACGCGCTGGCCTATCATCAGACCAGGAACCGTGAGGACGCTTTGGACATCACGCAGGAAGCCTTCGTTCGGGCCTATCTAGCCCTTCCTTCTTGGAAGCCTCGGGCGCGGTGGTACACCTGGCTGTACAAGATCACCCGCAACCTGTGTATTGATCATCATCGCGCTCGGAGCCGTCGTCGTACCGAGTCACTGGACGAGCCGGAGAGTTCCCTTCCTGAGCCGACAACTTCGGATTTAGTGAGCGACCCGGAGCGGATGTCCCAGGAGAGCGAGCTAGGAGCGATCATTCGGGAGGCGCTCGCGTCGCTTTCGGAGCGGCAACGGGATGTGTTTGTGCTTCATCACTACGGAGGCATGCAGGTCAAGGAGGTGGCCGAGACCTTGAACATCGCCGAAGGTACGGCCAAAATCCACCTGTTCCGCGCCGTGGCCAAGCTGCGCGATCTGCTGGGCCCGATGCGGGAACGGAACGACATCTGACCGATGCCGGTGAAGGGAGGGCGCAAGCCTTGAGGCCAAAGCGGATTCCAGAGGATTGGGAGGCCCCGCCCAGCGAGCTGGAGCTTCTGATCCTTCCCTACCTTTCCGGAGAGCTCGGCCCGGAGGATCGACGTCGGGTCGAGCGGGAGATGGAGATGAACCCAGCGTTCCGGAGCGAAGTGGAGGAGTTCCGCCAGACGTTAGCCGCTTTTCAGATGGACGTGGCCGAAGCAGACCTGGAAGGGTTTGAGGAGGAGCTTTATCGTCGGATTGTCGCCCGTCAGCGGGAGCTGTACGGCGCCCGTCCCGTTTTGCGAAGGCGCCGGGTAGGCGAAGGCCTTCGACGCGCTCGCGCCGGATGGATGGGCGCTTTAGCGACGGCGGTCGCCGGCTTGACCGTCGTGGTCTTCCTCTCCGCTCAGAGCGCCTCGCTTCGTCCTTTTGTACCGGTGGCTCAGCTTCAGGTCGCCGGTGAGGCGCCGGCTTTGAGGACGGCAGTGATTCACCGCCGAATTGAGTCGCAGGAGCTGGAGCGTCGGCTGGACGAGGCGCAGATCGCCCAGTACCTCCAACGAGAGCCCGATCTCGCCCTACCGGTGTACGACTTTATCATCCGTCGCAGCCCCGACTCGTGGGCCTCGGAGGTGGCCGCTGTGGAGCGTTCTGTGTTGGTTCAAACGGCCGCCGAAGGGCCCGCTGCAACGCCCCTTTCCTTTCAGCCGTAGCCTTCTCCTTGACGGTGTTCGCTTGAAAAGATGCCCCGGGGACGCGTCAACCCGTTTGGGGGGAAGACGTTAGTCTTCCAGAGGCGCACGCCCGCACCGAAAGCGGGCTCAGGCGTCGCCGGACTTGCGGGGAGGAAAGTCCTTGATAAGCCTGTGGAGGGAACACCGACGCCGAGGGCCTCAATTTTGGGAGGTGCTCAGCGCGGGGCTGTTCGTGTGGCTTCTGTGGTTCCTTGGGGAGGCCACCGCTCAGGGGGCCCTCCTCCCCGACGACCCGCAAGACCCTGTACTGGCCGAAGTCCTCCAGGCCTCCCAGAGGGGCGACTATCCGACCGCTCTCCGATTGTTGGATCAGCATCTGCGATTCCTTCGCGACTCGCAGGCGCGGATTTCGCTACTGTTCTACAAGGGGGAGATCGCCCGGAGCTTTGGGGATTACGAGACCGCCTCAGCGGCGTATGCAGAGATCGAGCGACTCTGTGAGAGCCCCCAGAGCTCCGACGCGCTTCTGGCCCAGGTGCGACGCGCCGAGATTCTGACCTTCCAGGAGCGCTACGCTGAAGCGCTGGCCCTTTACGACCGAGTGCAACAGGGGGCTGCCTCCCAGGAGGGAGGCCTCTATCGGCAACTGGCCGAGTCCCGCTCGGCGCAGCTCCGGGCGCTCCTGGAGCGGCTCCGCCGCCGCCAGGAGAGCCGCGATCCCCGCGAGCTGGCCCACCTGACCTTCGAGATCGCCAAGCTCTACGAGGACTTGGAGGTCTTCGATCGAGCGGTTCGCGAATACCGTGACTTCATTCTCCAAAATCCCGACGACGATCGGGCGGCGGAGGCGCAGTATGCGATCGGGCGCGCCTTTGTGCGACAAGGGCGGCACCAGGAGGCGGCGACCGCCTTCGGATGGGTCGTTCAGCAGTACGTCGCCAGCGGTTGGGACGCTCTAGCGCTCTTCCAGTTGGGCAAACTGGCCTTGATCCGGGAGGACTTCTCTCAGGCACTGGAGCTTTTTGATCGGCTGCTGCGCGAGCGCCCGACCTTTTATAAGATCCCTGCGGTTCTCTATCTACGCGGGTACGCCTACGAACGGATGGGGGAGCTCCACCTGGCCGCAAGAGCCTATCGGGAGTTTCTGGACCGCGCGTTGAAACCGCGCGCTCCGGGCCTGCTCCTCTCCGACCTGATCGGGAGGACGGAGAAGGACTTTGCCGCCCTAGAGGCGGCGCTGGAGGCGAAGGTCCTGGAGCTAGAACGGCGGTATCCTGATCGGCTCCTGCGTCGGGCTCAGGAGGCCTTTGATCGGGGGCGCTACGCCGAAGCGGTGGCGATGCTTCGGCGGTTGATCGCCGAGTATCCGGACGGCGATCCGGCCCAGGAGGCAGAACGGCTCCTGCGTCGGGCTGAGCCGCTGGCCGAGATCGGCTGGGCGATCCAGACGGCCCGCTCGACCCAAGACCTGCGGACCCGCGCTCGTGCGTACTTCCACGCCGCGTCGCTCTACGAAGACTCCCTGAAAGACCCGGATCGGGCGTTGATGTTCTACGAAGAGGTGGTACGACTGGGGGACGCTGCGCCGGAGTGGAGTGCCCGAGCGCTGTACGCGATGGGACGCATCTACTCTCAGCGAAACAACGGCGTCGAGCGGGCGCTCGCCCTTTTCCAGGAGATCGTCTCTCGGTCTCCCGATCCTCAGGTGACCGCCAAGGCCTGGTACGCCATCGGCCGGCTTTACGCCCAGCGCCGACGGGCCGAAGAGGCGCTCAACGCCTTTGCTGCCGTCCTGCAGGTGCCGGAAACCCCGGCCTATCTCCTGAACGGCTATCAGGACAGCACGGCCGACGCTGCCGCCTTCCAGATGGCCCGCGTTCAGTACGAGCTGCGACAACAGCCGCTTCAGGCGATTCAGCTGCTCCGCGATTTCATTCGAACCCGCCCCCGATCCCCACGCCTGGCCGCCGTTTGGCTGTACCTCAGCCGAATCTATGAGGCGACCGGCGACCGAGAGTTGGCCACCGACGCCCTCCAGCAGGCGGTTCGGCTAGCTAGCGAGAGCGTCGTCCAGTTGCAGTGGATCCGGAGCGAGTTCTCCGAGTACGCCCATATGGAGGCGGAGCCGCTCTTTGACCTTCTCCATCGCCGTCTGAGCCGGTTGCGCGGAGTTGCACCCGCCCCGGATCGATAGAGCCTTCCTCTCTTTTTCCCCAGGCGGCTTTCGGGTATGCTGGTCCCGTGCGGGAAGGAGGCCCCTCTCCCAATCGGTCGGGGCGTCGTGAGCCGTTCAGGGAGGAGGTTGGTACGATGGCCCAACGGCCCAATGTGATCGTGTTCTTCACCGACCAGCAGCGCTGGGACACCACGGGCGTGCATGGAAACCCGATGGGGTTGACCCCTTATTTCGACTGGATGGCTACCGCCGGCACTCACGTCGCTTATGCCTTCACCTGTCAGCCGGTCTGTGGCCCTGCCCGCTCCTGCCTGCAGACGGGGCTGTACGCGACGCAGACCGGATGCTGGCGGAACGGGATTCCCCTCCCCCTTGAAGCGAAGACGCTGGCTCACTACTTCCGCGATGCAGGATACCGCACCGCCTACATCGGCAAGTGGCATCTTTATCGCCGTGACGAGATCGGGCCGGTCCCGCCTGAAGCCCGCTTCGGCTATGAGTACTGGTTGGCTTCCAACGTTCTGGAGTTCACCTCCGACGCCTACGAGACGGTGGTGTACGACAACGACTGTCGGCCGGTTCGTCTCCCCGGCTATCGGGTGGATGCGTTGACCGACGCGGCGATTCGGTACATTGACGCTCACCAATCGGAGCCGTTTTATCTCTTCCTCTCCTACCTGGAGCCGCATCATCAGAACCACTTGGACGACTACCCTCCTCCCTTCGGCTATCGGGAGCGGTATCTGGGCGGGTGGATTCCGCCCGATTTGGCAGCGCTGGGCGGCTCGACGCACCAACACATTGCCGGCTACTACGGGATGGTTCGACGACTGGATGAGGCCCTTGGCCGACTGCTAGACGCGCTGCGAAGTCTGAAACTCCTGGACGATACGATTGTGCTGTTCACCTCCGATCATGGAAACCACTTCAAGACTCGCAACAGCGAGTACAAGCGCTCTTGTCATGAAAGTTCGATCCGAGTTCCGACGGCCCTTTATGGCGGGCCGTTTATCGGCGGCGGGCGGATCTCAGAGCTGGTCAGCCTGGTGGACCTGCCGCCCACGCTTTTAGACGCTGCGGGCATCCCGATTCCCGAGGCGATGATGGGCCGCTCTCTGTTGCCGCTGCTCCGCGGCGGGAAGGCCGACTGGCCCCAAGAGGTGTTCGTTCAGATCAGCGAGGCCCAGATTGGGCGGTGTGTTCGCACCCGGCGGTGGAAGTACAGCGTCCGCGCGCCGGGACCGGAGACCTGCCAGGACGGCGGCTCCTCGGTCTACGTGGAGGAGTTCCTCTACGACCTGCAGGCCGATCCGTACGAGCTGACCAACCTGATCCACTCGGAGGCTCACGAGCCGGTCCGGCGAGTGATGCGGGATCGGCTGCTTCGCCGAATGCGGGAGGTCGGCGAGCCGGAGCCGGAAATCCTCCCGGCGGAGCGACGTCGAAGCGGACAGCGGCGCGTCTCCGAGGAAGAGGCGCTCATGTGACCACGACGAACGCTTGGCGAGAGGAGCGAAATCGTGCGAGCTGTAGTGATGCGCGAAAAGGGCGGACCGGAAGTCCTGGAGCTGCGCGAGGTTCCCGATCCGGAGCCGGGGCCGGAGCAGGTCCTTGTCCAGATTTACGCCGCAGGGGTCAACCCGATCGATTGGAAGCTTCGCTCCTGGGGCATCTGGGAGGTGCGGCCTCCGACGATTCTCGGATACGACATCGCCGGTGTGGTCGTTCAGGTCGGCGAGCGGGTGCGCGAGTTCCGCGTTGGTGATGAGGTGTGGGGGATGACCCCTCTCAGGACACACGGGGGAGGGTACGCCGAGTACGTCGCCGTAGATGCCAACATCCTAGCGCGGAAGCCGTCCACGCTCTCGTTTGTCGAGGCGGCCAGCGTTCCGTTAGCCGCCCAGACGGCCTACCAGTGCTTGATCGAGGCGGCCCGGCTGGGGCCGGGCGAGTCGGTGTTGATCCATGCGGGCGCCGGAGGGGTGGGCGTCTACGCCATCCAGATCGCCAAGCTGGCCGGCGCCACCGTCCTGACCACCTGTCGCGCCACCAACGTAGACCTGGTGACCGATCTGGGGGCCGACGTGGCGATTGACTACCGAACGACCGACTTTGTGGAAGCGGTACAAGAAGCCACCGGAGGGCGAGGCGTCGAGGTCTGCTTCGACACGGTCGGAGGGGAGACTTTGATGCGAAGCTTTGAGGTGGTCCGGCCTTCGGGCCGCGTTCCTTCGATCACGACACTGGCCAGCCCGGAGACCGCCTATCGCTGCGCCCCGAAGAACATCCACTTCTGGCGGGAGCTGGTCGTCGGCAGCCGACACAAGCTGGACATCCTCGGCTCCTGGCTCGAACACCGAAAACTTCGGCCTGTGCTCGATTCCGTGCTCCCCCTAGAGCGGGCTGCTGAAGCCCATCGAAAGCTGGAGGCCGGAGGCGTTCGCGGAAAGATCGTTCTGCAGGTCCGTGAGTCTTAGTCCTCGCCGCGGATGGCTCCTTTCTCCGGGAGGGCGTTGACGTTCCAGTCGTATCGGCGGTAGGCCAGCCGCACGTGAAGCAGGTGCTCCCGCAAAAAGGCTTGATCCTGGGGACCAAGACGAAGGAGGAGGAAGCGGATCACATCTGCCCGCGAACGGCCAAAGTCCGAGCGGTACCAGCGCACCAGCGGGGTGGTGATGACCAGCCGCTCGTGAGGGACTATCTGGGTCTCCCGTCGCAGGAACTCGACGGTGGCCGCTTCTAATTGGTCGTCGAGTCCCTCCGGCGTATAGAGCCGCAGGGGCGGCCCGGATCGAACGCCACGCATCAGCGCCGCGTGAAGACGTGGGTCCAGCTCCAAGAGCGCGTACCGTTGGGCCAGCTTCGAGGAGAGTGCCCGTCGGCGGAGTCGTCCCGGCGGACGGCGGTTCCCCCGGAGCACACCGTGTTCGATGCGCTCCGGCGTCCAGATTTCCGTCCCGATCCGGTAGCCGATTCGCCGATAGAAGCGCCGGTCGAGCCGATCGTGCTCCCCTTTCCCTTCGACCGTGATCCCGTGGACAACCAGGAGGTTGTAGACGTTGATCCAGAAAGCCGTTCGCTCGGCGGTGCCGGTCAGCGTCTCCAGGGGAAAGGCCCGTAGACTTGCAGCTGCGCCCTCCATCTGTTCGCGCGCCTCTCCGTGGGTCAACTGGTGGTAGCGGATCCCCGCCGGCGTGACGATCTGAGCCGTCCAGAGCGATTGCAAAAGGGCGATCCACTCTGTGAGCGAGCCGGACGACGAGCCGCCCTGCTCTAAGTTTAGGAGTCGGACTCCCATGCGTCGGTGTCCTGGGGATCGGGTTTGACCTGGATCAGTTGGGCGCCTTCCGGCGTCCAGACCGCATAGGAGAATCGGTCGTGGTTTGCGTAGCCACCGACGCGCCCCGATCGGTCCAGCGCGATGACCGCAGCGTGAAGCTTTCGGAACTTCCGGCCCTTGCGGACCATTCGCCGGATCGCCTGGACGCAGGCCTCTTGAGGGCTGAGGCCGTTGCGCATCAGCTCCACGACGAGAAACGAGAGACAAAAGCGCAGAATCGCCTCTCCGACGCCGGTTGCCGAGGCGCCGCCGACCTCGTTGTCAACGTAGAGACCGGAGCCGATCAGTGGGCTGTCGCCGACCCGTCCCGGCTCTTTAAAGGCTAGCCCGCTGGTGGAGCATCCGACCGCTAGATTTCCGGTGCTGTCCATCGCCACCAACCCGATCGTGTCATGTCCTGCCGGCTGTTGGTGAGCCACTCGTTTGGTTCTCCACTCCTCCCAGCGGCGTTTGGCCTCCTCGGTCAGCGTTGTCTCCTCCTGAAACCCCTCTCGGAGAGCGAACTGTCGAGCCCCCTCGCCGACGAGAAAGACGTGACGGGAGCGTTCCATCACTCGCCGAGCGATCGAGATGGGCGTCCGAAACCCTTCCAGGGCGCCGACCGCTCCGGCCTCATGGGTCGGTCCGTCCATCACCGCCGCGTCCAGTTGGACGACTCCGTCCGCATTGGGAAGGCCGCCGTACCCTACCGAATCTACCGAAGGGTCCAGCTCCGCCACTCGGATGCCGGCCTCCACGGCGTCCATGGCAGAACCTCCCTCCTGAAAGGCTCGCCCGGAAGCCTCCACCGCTGGAAGCCCAAACCGCCACGTCGCCACCGCAATCGGTCTGGTCATAAACGCTCCTTTTACGTGTTGGATTCAGCCTGAGAACGAAACGACACGATGTAGGATCACCTTGGCGATCAGAAGAACGAACAACGAAAGGTGAAGCAGAAGATCGAGGATGTCCACCGGTCGGCGGAGCGTTCCAGCTCGGAGCATCCGCAACTTCTGGAGCACGTGCGGCTCCGGGTAAAACGGAGAGAGGAGCAGCAGCACGGCGAACGGAACTAGGACCCGGTACGGCACCGAGAGAAGCCATTCAACCATCGTTCTTCTCCCCCCGCCGATCCGGCGCGCCGGAGGTACTCCTCGCGGGGCGGGCTGAAAATGTCTAGAGCGAGGGCGGGCCGTCCAAGGGCTCGGGCGCTGTGGGGCACCCCGCCGGGGATCCAATAGGCATCACCGACCTGTACCGTGCGGCGCTCTCCAGCGATCACTAGTTCGAACGCCCCTTCCAGGACGGTGCCCATCTGTTCGTGAGGGTGGGAGTGCTCCGGCACCACGCCGTCCGGATCGAAGCGGACAAACGAGAGCATCACGCGCTCGCCGGAGACAATCTGAAGGTGGACGCCTTGAAACTGCTCGAACGGCTCGATCTCCTCAACTCGATAAAACGGCATCTTCCTTTGTCCTTCCCGTTTCGGGAAGAGATCGTAGGCGGAACGCCTCCCGGAGGCAACGCCTCTGCCCTGCCCTTGAGTCGCCCTTGAGCCGACGGTACACTTAGAGGTGCGAGCGGAAGCGCTGGTCCCCTCTTAAAGGCGTGCCGCAGCTTGCCGGAAGTCCACCGGTTGCTGGCGGTTTTCTTTTTTGAATCGAACCGTCCTCAAGGAGACGTTATGACAAAAGAGGGTTCGCAAGCGATGGGGGAGAAGAAACGGGTGCTCACCGGCGATCGTCCAACGGGAAAGATGCACTTAGGGCATTACGTCGGGTCGCTGGTGAACCGGGTGCGGCTTCAGGATCAGTACGAGTGTTTCTTTCTGATCGCCGACCTGCACATGTTGACCACTCGACCCCAGAAGGAGCATATCGAGGCGCTCCGCGAGAACATCCGCGAGATGGTTCTGGACTATCTGGCGGTCGGGATCGATCCGAACAAGTCCACGATCTATCTGCAGTCGGCGGTTCATGCGGTCTATGAGATGAACCTGTTCTTTGAGATGCTGGTCACCCTGCCGCGGCTGACTCGGCTGCCCAGCATCAAGGAGATGGCTCGCGCGGCGAACATGGACGACGAGGCGGTCCCGTTTGGCCTGATCGGTTATCCGGTGCTTCAAGCCGCTGACATCCTAATGCCGCGGGCGCACGTCGTCCCGGTCGGGAAGGATAACGAGGCGCACGTAGAGATCACCCGAGAGATCGCCCGGCGGTTCAACTCCTATTACGGAGAGGTGTTCCCGATCCCAGAGGCTCTGATCGGCGACGTGCCGACGCTGGTGGGTATCGACGGAAAGGCCAAGATGAGCAAGAGCCTGAACAACGCGATCTTCCTCTCCGACGATCCCCGGACGGTCGAGAAGAAGGTCTTCCAGATGTACACCGACCCCAAGCGAGTTCGGGCCGACATCCCGGGAACCGTCGAGGGGAACCCGGTCTTCATTTATCACGACATCTTCAACCCGAATAAGGCCGAGGTGGAGGACCTTAAGGACCGTTACCGCCGAGGGAAGGTCGGTGACGTCGAGGTCAAAGAGAAGCTGGCCCGTGCCCTGAACCAGTTCCTCGACCCGATCCGAGAGCGGAGACAGTACTACGCAGAACAGCCTGGATACGTGGAGCAGGTGATCTATGAGGGCACCCTCCGGATGCAGCGGATCGGCGAGGAGACCCTCTCCTTGATGAAAAAGGCGATGGGCTTGACGGGCATCTGGAACCGCATCTCCCGAAAGGCCCGCGATCGGGTCAAAAAGCAGGAACGCCAAGCGGCAGAAGGGTAAAGCGAATGCCTGCGCGCGCGCCGTTACAGGTTCAGCTCCCTGACTTTCAGGGGCCTTTGGACCTGCTGCTCCATCTGATTCAAAAAAACGAGATGGACATTCATTCCGTCTCGATTGCCCAGATTACGGATCAGTATCTCGCTTATATCGAGCTGATGCAGGAGCTGGACCTGGACGTCGCCTCCGAATATCTGCTGATGGCCTCGACGCTGCTCTATCTCAAGTCGCAGAGCGTCCTTCCTTCGACGCGTCGCCGGCGGTCCGAGGGTCATCCGGACGCCATTCGGGAGGCGCTGGTTCAACAACTGTTGGAGTACAAGCGGGTCAAGGTGGCGGCCGACTATCTGGAGTCGATCCAGCGGGCGCGCGAGGAGGTGTTCAGCCGTCCTCCGGATCCGGCCTTCGCCGATCAAGTCGCTCGCGAATATCGTTATCACGCCTCGCTGGCCGATCTAATCGCGGCCTTTCGCCAGGTCCTGGCTCGGCGAGAAGAGCGGGAGCTGCTTCCGGACTTTCCGGAGGAGATTCAGGAGGAGCCGATCACCGTCGAGGCGAAGATGCGCGAGATTCTCCTTGAGTTGGAAACTCAAGGGAGCGTGGCGTTTGGCACCCTCTTGGACCGGTTCCAATCGCGCCTGGAGCTGATCGCGACGTTTTTGGCTATTTTAGAGCTGGTGCGACTGCGCCAAGTCTTCGCTCGGCAGGAGGAGCCGCACGGCCCGATCACGTTGGAGCTGAACCCTGAACGTCCCGACATCTCCTCACTGGAGTGGACCTCCTTCGATGAGCCAGCCGGAGTGGAAGCGTACCGTTGAGGCGTTGCTGTTTGCCGCTGGTGAGCCGATAAGCCTGGTCCAGATCGCCGAGGCGATCGAAGGGATGACGCCGGAGATCGCCCAGCAGCTCCTTGAGGAGCTGCAGCGGGAGTACGAGGCCGAACGGCGCGGCTTTCAACTGGTCGCCGTTCAGAGAGGCTACCAGCTGGTCACCCGGCCGGAGTATGCCGAAGCGGTGCAGCGTCTGTTCACCAAGCGGGTCTCCCAGCGGTTGAGTCAGGCGGCCCTGGAGACGCTCGCGATCGTCGCCTATTACCAGCCGGTCACCCGAGCGGAGATCGAGGAGATTCGAGGCGTCAGCAGCGAAAGCGCCCTCCACTCGCTCCTGGAGCGGCGACTGATCACCGTCGTCGGGCGCAAGGAGGTTCCCGGGCGGCCTTTGCTCTATGCAACGACCGACGAGTTCCTCCATCATTTTGGACTGGAGGACCTCTCGGCGCTGCCCTCGCTTGCGGAACTGGAGGAGATGTTTGCCCGGGTCGAGTCCGAGCGTACCGACCGATGCGACTGGATAAGTACCTGGCAGCGGCCGGCGTTGCCGCCCGGCGGAAGGCTAAAGACCTGATCCGCGAAGGCCGGGTGACGGTGAACGGAGAGATCGTCCAGGAGCCGGGGCCGAGCAGTTGTCCCAGGCCGGGACGACGTTCGGCTGGACGGAGAGCGCGTACGTCTGCCCGCTCGGTTCCGCTACGTGCTCTTCCACAAGCCCCGGCACGTGATCAGCTCCACTCAGGACCCGCGGGGCCGTCGGACGGTCTTCGACTATCTGCCCCCCTATCCGGAACGGCTGTTTCTGGTGGGTCGTCTGGACTACGACGCGGAGGGGTTGATCCTGTTGACCAACGACGGAGAGCTGGCTTTTCGCCTTTCCCATCCCCGCTTTGAAGTGGGCAAGACCTACGAGGTGCTGGTCAAGGGGGAGGCCACCGAGGAGCAGGCGGAAAAGCTCCGCCGAGGGGTGTTCGTTGAGGGACGGGCGAACAGCCCCAGCGGAGGTGGAGATCGTCCGTGCTGCGCCGGACCGTTCGCTGCTTCGTCTGACGATCCACGAGGGGCGCAAACATCAAGTCAAATGGATGTGCCTGGCCGTTGGGCTGCCGGTGAAGCGGCTGCGCCGAATCCAGATCGGGCCGCTCACGCTAGGGCGACTGCCCAAAGGGGCCGTCCGCGAGTTGACCCCTCAGGAAGTAGCCCAGCTTCGCCAAGCTGTTGGGCTTCCACCCCTTCAGGAGAATCGTCGGTGAGTCTTTCCCCTGTGCGTCGCCTTCGGGGGCTGATCTTCGACCTGGACGGCCTGTTTGCCGACACGGAACCGATTCAAAAACGCGCCTTTGAGCAGCTCTGTCAACGCTATTTGGGTCCTCAGTTTCGTCTTACCGACGCCCTCCATGCGGAAATGGTGGGGCGATCCGATGCGGAGAACGCCCGCATGCTCGTGGAGCGATTTGGCATTCCTCAGGCGCCGGAACGGCTCGTCGAGGAGCGGATCGGGCTGTACGTGGAGCTTCTCAAACGGGAGCCAGTTCTGCCCTGTGAGGGCGTGTTCGCGCTTCTCGAGGCCGGACGGGCGCGAGGAATGCGGCTCGGGATCGCCTCCAGCTCTGTCCAGGAGTTCGTGACGCTCACCCTTTGTCGTGTCTTCGAGACGGTCGGCTATCCCGACCCACCGGAAGCGGTCTTCAGCGCCGTCGTCTGCGGCGACGATCCACGGATCCGCGCGCGAAAGCCGGCCCCGGACATCTATCAACGCTGCGTGGCAGACCTTGGGCTGAGACCGGAAGAGTGCCTCGCACTGGAGGACTCCGGCTCCGGCGTCCTCAGCGCTCGCCGCGCTGGAATCCCGATAGTGATCGCCGTTCCTAACCGGTACACCAAGACGCACGACTTTGACGACGCGACGGCGGTTTTGAGCACCGTAAAGGACGCACTCGTCTTCCTTCCAGAGGCGGATCAGGACTCCGTGTCCGGCGGCGAAGGCGCTTCGGAACGCAGTTGATCCAACCGGTCGGCGACCCATCGAAGCGCCTCCTGACGGGAGCGGACCTCTCCGGCGATCTGAGCCTCTTCCAGGGCGCGAAGAATCCGTCCGATCTGCGGCCCTTCCGGCACTCCGAACCGCTCCATCAGGTCGTGACCGGTCAGAAGGCGGGGACGTTCGCGGACGGGCAGGACCGCATGAAAGTAATGGTCGGCGATCCGCCGAAGCGTCCGAGCGGTTCGGGCAATCTGTTCTGGAGTTCGGGCGGGCCCCCGCGACGCCTGAAGGTCGGCCCAGATCAGAAGCAGCTCTCCGAGCCAGTGATCGCCGGTGTCTCGCAGGAACCGGTTCAACGCCCGGAGACTGGCCCCCTCGTCCAACTGCATCGTCCGAAGGTGCTCCCGCACCAGGGTGACCACAGCCTCGGTGGCCTTCTTACCCAGGCGCAGGCGCCCGGCCACCGTCTCAACGGTCTCCGCGCCCAGCTTCTCGTGGCCTAAGAACCGAACCCGTCCGTCCGGCTCGACGGAGCGGGTCGCCGGTTTGGCCACGTCATGGAAGAGGATCGCAAACTTGATCAGCGCGCGATGAGAGACCCCGTGCGAGGAGCGGGCTTCCAGATAGGTCAAAATCTGGGCGCGATACGGCT